>JAEULI010000140.1 GCA_016793845.1 Sphingosinicella sp. | reverse complement strand
TCGTGCGTGCCTTCATAGGTGTTGACCGCCTCGAGGTTGCAGACGTGGCGCATGACGTGAAACGCACCGGAAATGCCGTTGCCGCCATGCACGTCGCGCGCGGCACGCGCGATATCGAGCGCCTTGCCGCAGCTGTTGCGCTTGATGATCGAGATCGCTTCGGGCGGGCACGCGCCGGTGTCGAGCAACCGCCCAACCTTGAGGCAGGCCTGCAGTCCAATTGCGATTTCCACCTGCATTTCCACGAGCTTGCGCTGCACGAGCTGGTTCGCCGCAAGTGGGCGGCCAAACTGGTGGCGTTCAAGCGCGTAAGCCCGCGCCGCCTGCCAGCAAGCCGCGGCAGCTCCAAGCACCCCCCAGCCGATACCGAAACGCGCCTTGTTAAGGCAACCGAACGGCCCCTTGAGGCCTTGCACGTTCGGCAGCAGGTTCTCTTCGGGCACAATGACGCCGTCCATCACGATCTCACCGGTGATGGATGCGCGCAGCGCGAGCTTGTCCTTGATTTCGGGCGTCGACAGTCCCTCGGCACCGCGTTCGAGCACGAAACCGCGGATCGCACCCTCAAGCTTTGCCCAGACCACCATCACATCCGCGATTGGCGCATTCGTGATCCACATCTTGGTGCCGGTCAGCCGATATCCGCCCGGAACGCGCTCGGCACGCGTTGCAAGGCTTGCAGGATCGGACCCCGAACCCGGTTCGGTAAGGCCAAAACAGCCAACGAGGTCGCCGGACATCAGACCGGGAAGCCAGCGCGCACGCTGCGCGTCCGAGCCGTAGGCGTGGATCGGGTGAATGACGAGGCTCGACTGCACGCTCATCGCGGAACGATAGCCGGAATCTACAGCTTCGACCTCGCGCGCAATCAGCCCGTAGGCGACATGGCTTGCTCCCACCCCGCCATCGGCCTCTGGAATCGTGACACCGAGCAAGCCGAGCGAACCCATTTCACGCATGATCGCACGGTCGAACACGCCGTCACGGTTGGCTTCGACGATGCGCGGCAGAAGTTCGGTCTGGGCATAGCTCCGGGCCGTATCGCGGATTAGCCGCTCTTCACTCGTCAGCTCTGAATCGAGGGCGAGCGGGTCCGTCCAGTCAAACTGGTCAGGCATACCGAATTGTCTCCTTGGGTTTATCGGCGTTTCTGGCCGTGCTGCTGCCAGCGTCCGGGATTGATCGTCACACTTCCGCGACCGTCGAAACGCAGCAGGGTCGGATATCGGCCCGGGACCACGTAGTCGCCGGTTTCAGTGGGGACGAGTTCCACAGCATTCTCCTTTGGAATGCCGAATATCTTGCGCTCTCCGACAGCCTGCCCGAGCAAACGCCCGTCTTCGACTTTGAGATCAAGCTCGGCAAGCGCACTGAACCGGTATCGGCCCGAAACCTTCCGGAGCGCGGCGGCATCTACCACGCGGTGCGGCGGCGCCTCCAGCACCGCCCGCGGCTGCGGCGGCACGGCGCTGAGGATCGCATCCCACATCACCTCGGACGTGATCGTGCCGATGTCGAGCAGGCTGATGCGCGTGTCGTCGGTGGGCATGTACTCGGCCGTGGAGACGGCATAGAGCACGTCGCCGTCAAACTCTGTCTGGAAGGGCTGAATCCCGCGCGCCATCGACGTATGGACCTGAATCGCAAGCCGTTTCAGCTCCCACGGCTCCATCTTCTGGTTCACAACAATCAGGCTGATCGTCGTATTCTTTTTCTCGGCGGAGGGCGCAACACCCGTCCAGCCCGGCTTTCCGCTGTCGGGCGTTCCGGCAAGAATGTCGTGGGTTTTGAACCCGGCAGGCCACGCCTTGTCCGGATAGCAGGCCGCCGTGCGGCCCTCGCGGTCGGTAACAACGCCGAGGGCATTCACAACCGTGAAGGCCGCGATCTTCAGGTCGCCGACCTGCCGAAATGCGCCGCCCTGCCCCGAATGGGCATTGCATCCAAAAATGCTACCGCTGATCGCCGAGCGGCCCGCGCCATAAGCTCCGCGCGGGAACACGCCCGGTACAGCCGCCTTCAGCGCTGCCTGCGCTAGGCGCTTGTCCGGGTAGATTTCGTTGAGACGGCGTCCGCCGAAATCGTAGATGATCGAGCCCACCGTGAGACCGACATTGTCCCAATTGCCGCCGCGATAGCCTTCGTCCTTGAGCGCCGTGTTCACTGCTGTCACGGCTTCCAGGCCGTACCAGGAACCGCCCGAGAGAACGACCGAGTCCAGTTCCGCAGCAGGATAGCCGATCCCCAGGTACTCCGTATTCACTGTGCCCGGCCCGCCACCGCGCACATCGACCGCCGCCAGCATCTTTCGATTGAACCGAAAGACCGTAAGACCGGTCGGGCCAGCCTCATACTGGCCCGTGCCGATCTTGAAGGCGGGCCAGTCGAAGCGCAGCGCAGCGGACGTATCGTAGCCGTCATTAAGCGTAAGCTTCAACGCATCCTGTTCCGCAGATTGGGCGAAAAGCGGCGACGACGGTAGCATAGCCGCCACAGCGACCATCGCCACGCCCAGCATCCTGCCTGCCCCTGCTCGCTTCATATGACTCTCCATCCCGGCGCCTTGATCTTCAGAATTACGATCGCGGCTACGAAAACGAGATGCAAATGCAAAGGCCGGCGTTGCGCGGAGCGCACCACTGCGGACACGCCTGTCAGCTTCACAGACGTCCGCCCGGGTGCCCCTATCGCCCGGTATTGGAGCTTTTGGGAAGGAGCAAGCATCTTGGGCATCGCACGGTCCGGCCTTCTCAGGCTTCATCGCTGGCTCAGCCTTTCAGCGATGCTGTTCTGGGCGCTGCAGGCGGCATCCGGCGTCCTGATCGTGTTCCACTGGGAGCTCGAGGACGCACTGATCCGCGCCCCGCACCACCAGACCGACCTGGCAGCGATCGAAACCCGGCTCAGTGAACTGGTGCCACCTGGCTCCGGCCTTGTCATCGAATCGATGTGGACCAGCGGCGGCGCAAGCGACCGATATGATGTCTATGTGGAGACTTCGGACGGAGAAGCGGAACGCACCATCCGCATCGATGGCGCAGGCAATGTCTTGCGAACACTGACACCCGCAGAAAGCGGAGTGCTCGACACGCTCGTCAGCTTTCACCACAACCTGTTGGCTGGGGAAGTGGGAAGCTGGATTGTCGGCCTCAGCGGCCTTCTGCTCGCTGGCAACATCGGTATCGCGCTTTTTCTGGCATGGCCGGGAAGACAGAGGCTGCACGCCTTGCGGCCGCCACCCAAAGCCATGCGCGGCATTCCAAAAGCCTATGGCTGGCATCGCGCCATCGGTTTTTGGGGCGCGCTGCCTGCGCTTGCCCTTTCGTTGGCAGGCGTGTTGCTGGTGTTTCAGGACAGTGCGGAACGATGGCTCGCCCCCACGTCGACCGCCACGCCCACCGAGCCATGGACAATCACATCACCGCCGGGCTTCGGGAAAGTGGTCGAGGCTGCCATGGCGCTCTACCCTGATGCTCGCCTCGCCGATGTCAGCTTCCCAATCGCCGACTCGGCGGTCTGGCGCGTCAGGCTACGTACTGACGGCGAAGCACGGCGCGCATACGGCCGAACCACCGTATTCGTGAGCGGCAACAGCGGGCAGGTGTTGGCGAACCTGCCAGCTTCCGATGCCGCGCCCAGCAGGGCGTTTCTCGATGGTCTGTTCCCGTTTCACACGGGTGAGATCGCCGGGCTGCCGGGTCGGCTCGCCGTTGTTGCGACAGGCGCATGGCTGCTGACGATGGCCTTGCTCGGCCTCGTCTTGTGGAAAATGCGCCGGCGTACGCGGTGATACCTGGTCACCGGCACACGCACCATTGGCAGCACCAGACGAAAGTGTGCACTTCTAGAGTGCGGCAAAGGGAACAAGGGGAGACGGGGATGACATTCAGACCGGCACTTCGCAGCGCGCTTATCGCAGCCGCAGCGACCAGCTTCGGCACGCTGCCGGCAAAAGCGCAGCCTACCCCCGAGATTCTCAGCTCGCCCGCCAAAGACGTCACGCTCACGCTCAGCGAAGGGACGTGGATGAGCGTCGATATCAGCCCGGACGGCAAAACCATCCTGTTCGATCTGCTGAACGACATCTACGCCGTGCCCGCGGCAGGCGGAGAGGCAAAACCCGTTCTATCCGGCCCCGCGACACAGCGCAGCCCACAGTTCAGCCCCGACGGACGCAGCATTCTCTATCTCAGCGATGAAAGCGGCGCGGATAATATCTGGGTTGCGGATCCCGATGGCCGCAATCCCCGCCAGATCAGCCACGAAACGTTGGCGATGATCACAGCCCCCTCCTGGTCGCCGGACGGCAAGTCGATTGCCGCGACGAAAACCAGCGCTTCCGTGTTCGAGATGCGAAGCTCCGAAATCCGACGCTTCGATCTGGCGGGCGGAGACGCGCAAATCATCGAACCGCCGAGCACCGGCAAGGACATACAGGAACCCCGCTACGCGCCCGATGGCCGCGTGCTCTATTATACGGAACGCGTAGGCGGCACGCATTATGTCTATCACAATCCGGGCCTCTCGAACTTCGTGATCCGTCGCCGCGACCTCACCACGGGGGAGACCAGCGATCTCATCTCAGGGTTTGGCAGCGCGACAAGCCCGCAGGTTTCGCCCGATGGCAAGCTGATCGCGTTCGTGCGCCGCGTCGGCGCGAAGACCGTGCTGTTCCGCTACGATATCGAGACACGCGTTCAGACCGCCATATATCAGGATCTCGACCGCGATTTGCAGGCCGACTATCTCGCGCAGGAACATTATTATCCGGCGTTCGACTGGTTCCCTGACAATCTGCACGTCGCCATCTGGGGCAAGGGCAGGCTCTACAAAGTGAACATGCGGAACGGCGCAGCGACGGAGATTCCGTTCCGTGCGACTGCGCAACACCGCATCCACGACTCGCTCCGCACGAAGCTCGATCTCGCACCCGCACGTGTGAACGCGAAGATCATCCGCCAGATCGCGCCTGCACCTGATGGCAAAACGATCGTGTTCCGCGCCCTCGGCTCGCTATGGCAGCAGGATATGGCAGGTGCCGCGCCGCCACGCCGCCTCACGAACGGCAAGGGCGCCGAAACCGATCCGGCATGGTCTCCGGATGGCCGATCGATCGCCTATGTCGATTGGGACGATGAAACCGGCAGCACACTTCGCCTGCGCAATGTCCGCAGCGGCCGCGAGAGCATCGTCGCCCGAAGCCGCGGCATCATCGGCGAACCGAAATTCTCGAACGACGGCAAGCGCATTGCCTATCGCATTCTCGAACCCGACAGCGCCATGGGCGGGGCAAGCGATCCGAGCGGCCTCTATGTGACCGACACGAACGGCCGCAATCCGCACTTCCTCTCGAAAGCGGCCGGGCTCGTGCGCTTCTCACCCGACGACGCGCGCATCTATTTCATCGGTACGCCCGATTACAGCGCGAAGCGCGCGGTCATCCTGCGCAGCATTGCCCTCACGGGCGAAGAGGTCCGCGACCACGCCTATGCCGAAACCGCCGATGCGGGCGATTTCACGCTGAGCCCCGACCTCAAATGGATCGCCTTCAAGGAGGAGCAGGAACTGCACCTGATGGCGTTCGCTCCCGGTGCCGAGGCGCCGGTGAACATCACGGCCAAGGCCAATCCATCGGCACGGACGCTGACACGCTCAGGGGGCTTCGAAATGGCGTGGAGCGCGGATTCTTCGCGCCTTCACTGGATGCTCGGGCCTAATCTTTTCAGCACGGCTCCGGGCGATAGCGGCATCGTCGATACGCCCGCACGAAAGATCACCCTCGCCGCCCCGGCCGATATTCCTGAAGGAAGCATCGCCTTCACGAACGCCCGCATCCTTCCGATGACCGGGAACGATACCGTCATCCCGCGCGGCACTGTCGTCGTTGAAGGCAATCGCATCGCGGCTGTTGGCGCGGATGACAGCGTGATTATCCCCGTGAAGGCGAAGGTCATCGATCTCGGCGGCCGTACCCTAATGCCGGGCCTTTTCGACGCGCACGGCCATATCGATTGCTGTTACGGGACGAGTGTGATGCCCCAGAAGCATCCCACACGCTATGCGGCGCTCGCATACGGCGTCACCACCAATTTCGACCCCTACGCGAACGAGCTGCCGAGCTACGAAACCGGCGAAATGACGATCGCCGGCAAGATGGTCGGACCGCGCTGGATTACCACCGGCAACGTCATCTATGGCCGCGCCGGAAAACCCGATCGCGTCTTCAATCGCATCGAAAGCCTGGAAGACGCCCGCGCCATTTCAAGGCGCAAGATAGCGATCACCGATGGCGCGATCTTTAAGAGCTACAAGCTGACGACACGTGCGCAGAAGCAGTGGCTTCTTCAGGCCGCGACCGAAGGCGGCCAGATGGTCGACGCCGAAGGGGCCGGGCATTTCTACGACAATGTCAGCATGATTCTCGATGGCTACACCAACCTCGAGCACAATCTGCCGGTCGCCACCTACTATGATGACCTCCTGCAGCTCTTCCGAAATTCGCAGCTGTCGACGACGCCAACACTGATCGTCACCTTCGGCGAGCTTTTCGGCGAGAACTACATTTACCAGCATCAGGAGCCGTGGAAGGAATCTAAGGTCCGCACCTTCATTCCGGGCGTCAACAATGCCTACAATCCGGTCTCGGGCCCTTCCGATGCACCGCTCCACGTGCGCGCCATGCAATCAATCCATCAGGCGGACGAACTCTACGACGTCGGCTTCCGTTCGGTCAGCCGTTCGATCAAGCGGCTCGATGATGCCGGCGTAACCGTCAACGTCGGCTCTCATGGTCAGTCGTCGGGGATCGCTATCCACTGGGAGATGCAACTCCTTGCCGAAGGCGGCATGGCGCCGATGCGCATCCTTCGCGCGGCGACCATCAACGGCGCACGAACCTACGGCCTCGATCATCAGCTCGGATCGATCGAGACCGGAAAGCTCGCCGATCTCATCGTGCTCGACCGCGATCCGCTCGCGGATATCAAGAATACGAACAGCGTGCGCTACACGATGGTCAATGGCCGGCTCTACGATTCCGAAACGATGAACGAGATCGGCAATCATCCCCGCGAACGCAGCAAGTTCTTCTGGGAAATGACCGATCAGAACGGGATCGCATGGAATCCTGCATGGGGAGAGGTCGGACGTGAGCGCTAGATACGGAATCCTGTCGATGGCCACCTCACTGTGCGCGTTACAGAGCGCGCACGCGCAAACGCCTCCGCTTCCGGAAATGGTGGAAATTCCAGGCGGAACTTTCGCAATGGGCGCCACCGTCGATCGCGGCTACGGACCCATTGATGGGCCGACACACGACGTCAACGTCCCCCGCTTCGCCATGGCAAAGCGCGAAATCACCGTTGGCGAGTTCCGCGCGTTCGTGAAGGCAACGGGCCATGTGTCGGAAGGGAAGTGCAATGTCTACGAAGCCGGGACAAGCTGGCACATCGATCCCGAGCGCAGTTGGTCAGCACCGGGTTTCCTGCAGGAAGAGAAACATCCTGTCGTCTGCGTCAGCTGGGCAGACACACAGGCCTATATCGCCTGGCTCAGCGCCCAGACAGGCCAGCGATATCGACTGCCGTCCGAGGCGGAGATGGAGTACGTTACACAGTTCGGAAATGTGGATGTAAGCCATGCCACGGCCAATATCGGCAAGTTGGACTGTTGCGGCGGCGCGGTACATGATCGCGATATCTGGATCGAAACGGCGCCCGTCGCCAGCTTCCCGGCCGACCGGCTTGGCCTTCATGACATTCGTGGGAACGTCTGGGAATGGCAGGCTGATTGCTATCACGCCAGTTACGAGGGCGCTCCCACCGATGGGCTCGCTCGCAGCGCGTGCCCCGAGCCCGGATATCACAGCATCCGCGGCGGCTCTTATGGTGATGCGGGAGAATTCCACGACCCTCGCTTCCGGCTGCGAGGCCCGGTCGATCAGGGCTTTTTCACTGTGGGCTTCCGTCTGGCCCGCGACCTCGCTCCGCAACCGGCATCGCCGACGACGGCCCCGCCCGCTGTCGCAGAGACGCTGTCGTCGATGCTGGGCGCCATGCGCGGACGTGACGTCGCCGCGCTCGACCGGACGCTGGCGCGGAGCGTCCCGCCCCAGATCGTCTATTACTGGGGCG
Organism: Sphingosinicella sp.; assembly: GCA_016793845.1. Classification (GTDB taxonomy): domain Bacteria; phylum Pseudomonadota; class Alphaproteobacteria; order Sphingomonadales; family Sphingomonadaceae; genus Sphingosinicella; species Sphingosinicella xenopeptidilytica. The sequence continues at coordinate 47,721 of JAEULI010000140.1, read as the reverse complement.
AGACGGTGTCCGGCCGCGACGACATCCTGCAATGGCACCGCGAATGGTTCGCCGAGATGGGCTGGACCCTCGAGCCCGGCCCGGTTACTCATGCCCTCGTCGATTCCCGGATCGCCGTGGTTTCCAGCACGATGCGCTACATCAAGAGCGCCGAGCGGCAATTCAGCATCCTCGTCAGCCACACGCTGACAAGGGAGGACTCGGGCTGGAAGATCGCCCGCATCCAGCAGACCCTGCTGGAAGGCCCGGAATAGGCCTTTCTAGCCTAGCGCCCCGTCTCGGGCGCTTTGATCGACAACACCGCACCGCGTCCCCGGATGGCTGTGCCGAACAGGCGGGCACTGTCCACCGCCGCGCGCTCGGCCTCGGCGACGACGCCCGACCATTGCAGAAAGCCGTGGGCGAGCGCGGGATAGTTGAGATAGGTCACGGCAACGCCTTCGCGTTCCATCCGCTGCGCAAGCAGCTGCGCCGGATCGCGCAGAACATCGAAGCCGGCCGTCACGACGATCGTGGCGGGCATTCCGGCCATGCTCCCACCGTTCAGTTCCTGCGCCGCCGCGGCGATCCGATCCGCATCGCCGAAGGCAAGCGGCATCATGAAATCGCGGAACGCGGTGTCGAGGCCGTAGCCCTTGCCGAACAGGTCGTAGGACCGGTAGCGCGGCGTGAAATCGACCGATGTGTAATAGAGCAGCTGATAGAGCGGCCCCGGTTTCCGCGCGGCCTGCTGCCGCCGTGATATCGAGAGCGAGATGTTGCCGCCTGCGCTGTCGCCGCCGACGCCGATCATCGCGGGATCGCCGCCGAATGCAGCCGCGTTGGTGCGCGCCCACAGGAAGGCATCCTCGCCGTCGTCGTTTGCCGCGGGCCACTTGTGATCTGGCGCCAATCGATAATCGACCGAGATGACGATCGCGCGCGCTTCGTTGGCGATCAGCCGCACGGAGCGATCGACAGCCTCGATATTGCTGTAGAGCCAGCCGCCGCCGTGAAAATAGAGAAGGATCGGTAGCGGCCCCGCTTCATCCAATGCAGGTGTGTAGATGCGGATCGGAATCGCATGGCCGCCGCGTCCCGTGATGCTGCGATCCTCGACCCGCCGCATGGGGGCAGTGACCTTGGTGAGCAGAGCCCAGTCCCGCGTCAGCCGTTCACGCGCGATAGCCCTGCCTTCCGCAGAGTAGAACATGTCGAGCCCGCGTTTCACCTCTTCGGGCGGGCGGGCGCGGCGGGCTTCGAAGTGGAATTGCAGTTTGGGATCGAGCGTCTGGCCGTCGATCACCTCGCGCGGTCCCGCAAGGTGATCGACGAACCAGCTTTCGGGCCGTGACATCAGGTCCAGCCGCTCCTGCTCGGCAGCGGTCGGCACGAAGTCGTCGGCAAGCGTGGGCGGCGATATCTGCGGCGCAGCTGCCGTTCCCATCGTCAGGGCCGCGAATGCCATGATCACACGTTTGCCGATTGCGGACATGTGTCTTCCTTCTTTTTTGCAAAGGGTTGAAGCCGGGCGCGGGCAAGCGAGCGCCACAGCCATTCGAGCGGACCGAAATGGAAGCGGTCGAGCCACGGCTTCGACCAGAGGAGGATGACCGCCCACACCGCGATCACCACGAAATAACACTGCCAGCGCTCAAGATAGCCGTACAAACCGAGCCCATAGCCGTTGAAGATCAACGTGCAGAGGATACTGGTGCCGAGATAGTTGGAAAAAGCCATGCGTCCGGCCGCGACCAGCCTTTGTCCAAGCCCGCTTTCGTGGAAGCGTTGCATGAACAGGATGACGAGCGCGGCATAGCCCATCGTCATGGGTGTCCGCAGCAGGCTGAGGTGGATCGCTTCGGTGCGGTGCAACATGATCGGGTGATAATTGGCCTCCACGTTGATCGCGATCAGCGGCAGGTGGAGCGGGACGCAGACGAGAAAGCTCCAAAACGCGACCCGGCGATAGCTGCGGGCCGACCATCCACCCGAGAAGAAGCCGCACTTGAACAGCCCCATGCCGATCGCAATCAGTGCAAGCGTATCAGGAACCGCGGCGAGGTGGGCTTCCGTCAGGATGTAGACTGCGAGGGGAATACGCGCCCGAAGCGCATCCCCATAGCTGCCCCGATAGCCGTCGAGCTGCGATTGCACGGACGGCAGCTCGAGCTTCTCCTGCATCACGGCCCATTCGGACAGTGTTTCCGCCGAAGCGCCCGGTTCGGCAGCGGCACGCTCCAGCGCGGCGAACGACATGTAAGCTGCAATGCCGAGCGCCAGTTTCAGGCACAACAGTGCGGCGCCGACAGCGAACAGCCGCCGCGGCGGCCAGCGCCACGCCACAACAGCGATCATGCCGCACAGGCTGTAAAGTACCAGTATGTCGCCGTACCAGATCAGCCAGACGTGGATCATGCCGAATACCAACAACCACCACATGCGCGCAAACGTCACGCGCGTCGGGCTTTCCCCGGCACGGAGAGCGCGCTCGGCGATCAGCACGGTGCTCGCTCCGAACATCATCGTGAAAAGACCGCGCATCTTGCCGTCGAACAGGACGTAGTTGACGGCCCAGGCGGCGAAGTTCGCGCCTTCGTCTCCCCCGTAATAGCTCGGATTGTAATAGGCGAAGCCCGGCATCGCGAAATCGACGATGTTCATCAGCAGGATGCCCATCACGGCGAAGCCGCGCACCGCATCCAATGTGCTGATGCGCGCGCCGCCGCCTGCCATCGACCTAGCGTCCCGCCGCCGTGGCGCGATCGTTCGCTTCCGCCGCAGCCCTCAGAAACGCCCATTGCAGCGCATAACGCTCGGGGCCGCCCGCCTTTGTCCAAGCGCTCTGGATCACGATGACAAGCTGGCGTTTCGGGTCGATGAAGAGAGCCTGTCCCATGATGCCGAGGCCGCGATAGGCCCCGCTGGGATCGACCCACCACTGATATCCGTAACCGAGATCGCCGAAGCTGTTCTCGCTATGGCGCGCCGTGGCTTCGGCGATCCAGCCGTCGGGCAGCACCGCCTTGCCGCGCACCTTGCCCTCTTCGAGCATGAACAGCCCGAAGCGTCCGTAGTCGCGCAGTGTCGCGCTGAAGCAGATGCCGCCCGTCTCGAGCCCGTCCGGAGACGACATCCAGATCCCGTCCGCTTCCATACCGAACGGCTTCCAGATCTTCTCGGAAAAATAAGCCGAAAGCGACTTGCCGGTGGCGTTGATGACCGCGGCACCGATCAGGTTCGACTCCGCCGTGGAGTAGTAGAATTTGGCGCCGGGCGCAGCATCGCGCGGTTGGGCCGACATGCGCCTGTAGAAAGCCGGCCCCATGTGCGTGGCGTAGCGGCTGAAATCCGACGCGGGATCGTCATAGTTTTCGGTCCAGCGCACGCCCGAACGCATCGTGAGTGCCTGCGCGAGCGTGACGCCGTCGTAGGCGCCGCCCTTCAGTTCCGGCACGTAGCGGCTGAGCGGGTCGTTTACGCTACGGATCTTGCCGTCGCGGATCGCGGCGCCCACCAGCGTCGACGTGACAGACTTGGCGATGGAGAACGACGTCCAGCGCTCGTCCGGCGTGCGTCCCAATCCATAACGCTCGGCGACGATGCGTCCGTTCGAGATAACGAGAAGGCCGGATACGCGGTTGGCCTTCATGAAGTCGTCGATCGTATAGGGGCGGTGTTCGTGGATGAATTCGATCTCCAGCGGCGTCTCCGCCACGGGGAGCGCACGCACCTGCCCGCTGGCCTCGATGCGCGTCGTCGGAAAGACGGTCTCCATCGCGCGGTACCCCGCTTCCTGCTCGCCCGGCGACCAGAAGCCGAGCCGTTCGGCTTGCTTGGGAAGAGGCTCCGCATTCTGCGCCGACGCCGGTGCGGACGCGATTGCAAGCCAAAGGAAGGTCAGCGCACAGACCCGGCCATAACCAACGACAAACGCCATCGTCCGCTCCCCCATTACCAGACCTGCCGTGGAACTGCGGAGGATAGGTCCGTTGGTGCCGGTCCATAGGTGCCAAACGAATGGCTTCTGTTGCCGGGAAGGCACCATGCAGAACCCGCGCGCCGGTGTCCGCTGCACACCATGATTTACGCACTTCGCACCTGAAACGGGCCGACATCTTCGGGATACCCTGCATGCTGAAGGGAACGGCGAGGAGAAACCATCCGTGGCGCGGCGACGCTTGGGAAAACCGGCTGTATTTGCACTGGTTGCAGCCTTGACCGCTGCTGCTGCGCCTGCAAGCGCCGCACAGTACTGGACGAAGACGCGGATTGTCGGCGTCAGCGCCGTCACCGTCGATCCGGATCACCCCGCCTATCGCAATATCTTCTGGATCGGTATGGCCGACGATGCGTGGCTTCCCGAAAAATGCCGCAAGCTTCCCGGACTGATCTTTCCGGATCACGAGCGGGCGATGGTCATGCTGGCCGTGCGCGCCTACGAGCGCGGCGAAACCGTGGTCGTGAAGGCAGACGACGGCGCAATGATTGGGGAGTATTGCAGGTTGTTCCAGATCACCCTGCCCGCCGATCCGAAACCCTGATCGCGCCGCGATTCCGCCCTCCGATCTCTACGACGATCACGACAGAAAGGTTCCTCCATGTTTCTCGGCACCCTGTTTCTCGCAATGACCGCTTCCACACCCGATGGCGGGCTACTTTACACACTGAGCGACGTCACGACGTTGCCCAGCACGGATACGGACTGGGACTATGCGAAGTTGGAACCCGGCACGTCCCGCCTCTTCATCGCGCGCGACAAGGATGGCCTCACCGTTTTCGACGTCGATCGCAAGACCATCCTCGCCACCGTCGGCAATTCCGTCGGGGCCAACGGCCCGCTTCTGATCCCGCAGCACGGCCGCGGCTACAGCGCGATGACAGATGGCTCCCTGCTCAGCTTCGATCTCGGGACGCTAGCCCCTGTCGCCCGCCTGGAACTGTCGAAGGAAAGCGGCCTCAACAGCGCCGTCTACGACGCTCCCACGGCGCGGATACACGCGATCACGGCCACCGGCAAGACGCACAGCACATGGTTCACGCTCGATGCCGCGACAGGAAAGCTGCTCGAAACGCGCCGGTTTCCGTTCCGCAAGATGGACGACCCGGCGAACGACGGTAAAGGCTACCTGTTTGCACCCGTCCGCTACGATCGCCTGATCCTGAAGCTGGACGGCAAGACGCTCGATGAACAGGCGCGCTGGCCCATGCCTTGCAACGTGTCGAAGGTGCGGTTCCAGCCGCAGACCAACCGCCTGCTCGCGGCCTGCACGGGCGAGGACCCGCGCTTCCTCGCGATCGATGCCGACAACGGCAAGGTCGTGGCCTCCCTCCCCATCGGGCGCGGCATCGACGGCTTCGCGGTGGACGACGCGCGCGGCCGGATCGTGACCTCGAACGGTGTCGATGCCAATCTCACCGTAATCGGTCAGGACGGGCCGGACGGCTATAAGCTCCTCGGAACGATCGGCACCCGCGCCAATGCCCGGATGATGACGATGGACGACCGGAACGGCCGACTCTACGTCGTCACTGCGGATTCCACGCTGCGGGCCGTGGAAGGGCAGGCAGACCCCGACGAGCATTATCATCCCGACAGTTTCGTCGTTCTGCAATACGCGCCACAATAGGGCGCAGGGTGCCGTACTCGTTCAGTTTTTTGATTGCCCGGTCCGTTCCAGACTCTCGAACGCGGTGAAAACCGCGCTCGTTTGGGGGAGCCGGCTGTGCTTTATTTCTTGTAGCCTTGGGTGACGGCCGAGACACGGCGGTTCATCGATTATAACCGTTCACGGAGGGCTTCATAGGGAGTTTGTCCTTTAAAGGCGCCATGGGCCGATGGAAATTGTTGCCCCCCTGAAAACTGGTCCGCTTTGAAAGAGAGAGTTTCGGCTATTGACCCTCACCCCATCTTTGGTCCGGTCATTGCGAGAAAGACCGGCCTGTTTGGATCAGGGAAGGCATGCCTGCCCTGATCCAAAAGCGCGCTCCACCGGGGTTTGGTTGCCGAGGGAGCTGTGCGGACGGACCGTGTTGTCGTCGAGCCGCCACGCCTCACATTTTAGCCGCGCATCCGCCAAGCTCAAGAACCAGTTTACATTGAGGCACTCGGCACGAACCCGACCATTGAAGGATTCAGCAAACGCATTATCGGTGGGCTTCCCGGGCCGGGAGAAGTCCAGCGTTACGTCATGGGTCCAGGCCCAGAGATCGAGGTCCTTCGATATGAACTCTGGGCCTTGATCGACCCTGATCCGTCGTGATCGACCATAAGTCATCGCCAGGCGTTCCAACGTGTCAACGACATCGCTACCGCGATAGGTCATCCTCGCATCCAATGCGGTGACAGCTGGCTGTAATTGTCGATGATGGACAGGATACGGATCTTCCGGCCGTCAAAGAGCTGATCAGACAGGAAGTCCATCGACCAGCAGTCGTTCGGCGCTGCGGCGGGACAGCGATCCTCGCAAAGCTTTGCCTTCACCCGGCGTTTTTGGCGCCTTCTTGCGCAGTTACAGCCCCATCTCGTTGTAAAGGCGATGTGTTCGTTTGTGATTGATCAGCCAACCTTCGCGCTGCAACAGAACATGGATACGCCGATAGCCATAGCGCACGCGCGTCGCCGCAAGATCCTTGATCCGCATCTTCAAGGGGGCCTGGTCGGGACGACGTGACTGATAGCGCTTCGTCGATCGATGGATCGGAAACGCCTTACAGGCACGTCGCTCGCTCACCTGATAACTCGCCTGCAAATAGCCGACGATCTCGCGAGCTCGACCAGGCCTCACAGCTTTCGGCGGATAACGTCCTGCAACATCTCCTTGTCCAGACTGCGGTTCGCCACCAGGCGCTTCAGCCGGACGTTCTCCTCCTCGAGAAGCTTCGGCCGCTTCATCTCCGACAGCATCAACCCACCATATTTGCTGCGCCATCGATAGTACGTCTGAACCGAAATCCCCGCCTTCCGACAGACCTCCTCAACCGTCGTCCCTTTCTCCGCCTGCCGCAGTATGAAAGCGATCTGCTGCTCGCTAAACTTCGACGTTTTCATCCAGAAATCCCCTCAGTCGGCTCCAGCCAAACCTAACCGAGAATTTCTCACACAAAACGGGCCAACTTCCAGGGTTCAGGTCAGCCTGATTGTCGATTGGCCGATATGGCAATCCGAATTCCGAACCATTCCAGTCAAAAACGGCGTCAAAGCCAAGGTTATGCGCAGAAAATTTATCGAATTGATTTAGATTTTTTAAGGAAGTTTGTAGCGGCTCTTCTGCTCAAAAAAATGCCTCATATTCATGAAGGCCCAGAAGTGCAGGTTGATTTTCCTAGAATTTCCTCGAATACATTTAGAAGCTCTTCAGGAGACGAATCGGGGCCCTTTTGCGAGCGCCACGCGACCACATGATCGGGTCTGATCAGCAATGCACCATCGTCATCGACCCCCGATAAACGGCGGTAATCACCGTAGCTATCTTCATAATTGCAGCCTCGCCCGATGGTTCGAACGACAATCTGCACACCCAGCCGCTCGAAAACAGCGCGCGCCGCATCATGCCAGATTTCGCCTCCAACCCCGGTGAGCACAGTAAAGCGTCCCTTACCGCAGAGGTCAAAGATAGAGACACGACGCTGATCCTTGATCAGCCAGAGGTGCGGCAAATGTCGACCGGGCTTTGTGCTCGGATTGTAATAGAGTTCTTCATCGCGAGAATAGGCGGGCTCTGGTTCGCCATCGTCAATCACCGCCGCAGAATGGTAATTCTGATTGGTTTCCACGCCAAGTGTGTTGAAGCCTATGATGCTGGCCTGCAAGGCATCCTCAAAGGCATGCCGTTTCCGTTTTGCGACCTCCCCAGGCTCGCTTAGCGAATTTATCGCGCTTTCCAGAGTTTCTTCATCCGGTGCGCTCGACAGATTAAGCGCCTGGAAAATCGCAGGCAGTGTATGCATGCTCTCATTCGCACGCCGAACAATCTGCCGGCCAACCGGCACGCGTTCGTCGCGGTAAGTTTCAAGCAGCGATGGCGACGCTACACCACGCAAGACCAGTGCCAATTTCCAGGCTAGATTGTAACTGTCCTGAATACTGGTATTCGAGCCGAGCCCGTTCATGGGCGGATGGCGATGGACGGCATCGCCAACGCAAAAAACCCGTCCCTTCATGTTGTCGAGCGCGAAAACGTCATTGACGGTCCAGGTCGACATGGATTCGATCTCAACGGAGATGCTGTCATCACCAATGAGCGCGTGTGCTATCCGGACACCGAACTCGTGACTGAGATCTGGCTTCGCCCCGTTTATATCATAACCCCAAACACCGACCCACCGCGTCCATGGGCGCGCCATGCGCAGGACACCGACACCGTTACCTCCCATGCCGACACCGGGTTTGAGAAACCAGTACATGTCGCCCGGCCGATGAGCGCAAAAGCGTTCAAGGTCGGCCTTGAACACCACATTGATGGAACCGCCGAGGTTCATGTGACCTTCGAATGGCAGGTCGAGAAGCCGCGCGACCAGCGAATTCGCACCGTCCGCACCGATCATGTATTGGCAGCGAATAGTGCTCTCCATCCCCGTGAGGCGGTCGATCACTCTGGCGCTAACACCATTATCGTCCTGCTCGAAGGATAGAAGCTCCGTGTTAAAGCGGACTGCGGTTCCGCGAAGAGCAGCGGCGTTTACGAGTATTGGTTCCAGAAGGTCCTGCGGTACGTCGCAGACCGAGCAGGGACTCGCCAGATCATGCTCCGCCTTGAAGTGTGGATGCGTATACCAGGTTCGTAGACGTCCAAGCTCGCGGCCGGTAAGGCTGGTCGCGTAAACATGCTCACCCATGAGACTTTGCGGCGTCGCAACCGCGATCAGATCGCGTTCAAGTCCAAGGTCACGAAAAACCTCCACTGCGCGCTGGTTCGTGATGTGAGCACGAGGTGAATTTGCGACCCCGCCGTACTTGTTGATCATCACGTTTTCGATGCCGTAAGTCGCCAGCAAAGCCGCCGCCGCAGCCCCTGCCGGCCCCGCCCCTATAATGAGCACACTGGTTTCTATCCGGGCGGCGTGCGATTCCATTCGATTTCCCTGCCGTGTTCAAGTGGACACCACTGCGAGCCACTATTCGGCTCGCAGTAGTGCAAATTTCTTAGAAGTTGAAACCGACGCTCGCGCCCCAGGTGCGTGGCGCTGCGTACCAAGCAAGGGGCACATCTGCGCCAAGAATGCCACCGGGACGCAGCATTGTGACCTTCACATCGGAGTTCTCGATATTCTGCACGAAGATCTGCGCTGTGATGGTCTGCGATGGTGATTTCCAGCTCAGACGCAGATCCGTCTTGGTACTCGCTTTCTGCTGCATATCGGCATTGGCGAAGATATCAAAATTCAGCCGGCTTCGCATCGCGTGATCTGCGCGAAGCGTGAACTCTCCTGCCTCCGTGTCGAACCGATACTGGCCACCGAGGGACACCGAATACTTCGGTGTATTGATCAACGGATTGTTGCCGATCTGATCCTGGCGCAGGCTGTTGGGCCCAGTAGGGAAAGCCGGATTCCCAGTCACGAAGCTTTTATAGCCGCTATCAATATAACCGAATGCGCCATCGATCCGGAAATTATCGGTTGGCTCGATGATGAAATCCATCTCTATGCCCTTGGCCGTTCCTCCCGGAACGTTCACCAGAACGGCACTCGTTACAGGAAAGATATTGATCTGGATGTCATTGTATTTCGCGTAGAACGCGGACACGTTGAACTGCAAGGTCCGATCCAGAAAATAGTTCTTGGTGCCAACTTCCCAGGAATCGACGAGTTCCTTGTCCGTCGATGGCGTGGCGGGATCCTGCGGATTGATGGCACCTGCCTTGTAGCCGTGCGAATAGAGCGCATAGATCATATTGTCTCTGGAGAGTTCATAATCCAGCGCGATTTTTCCGGTTGGCTCTTCCCATTTCGCGTGGATGTCAAAGGGAACGTAGAAGGTCGGCGGCGGCGCGGCCGGCGGCGTTCCAACCACGGGCGGGTGAACAAGCGAAGTACTCGACTTCTTGTCCCACGTGTATCGCAGACCGCCCGTGAGACGCAGGGAATCTGTGAAATGGTATGTGAGCTGTCCGTAAACCGCACGCGAACGCAGCTTCAACGAATCGATTACGTCCAGAAAGAGATCGGTGCCGAAAAACGGCCCCACCATACTTCCGTCAATTTCTCCGATATCGACGAAAACTTTATTGTCGTTATCGAAATTGTAGAGATAGGCTCCGAAGATATAATCCAACTTCGAGCCAGGGTTGGAGATCATTGTGAGTTCCTGTGTAAACTGATGCCCCTTGTCACCCGTATCGACCGACACATAGTCGAGCGGTGAGTCGTCCCAGTCGCTGAAGACCCTACGCCTCGATTTATAGTAGGATGTCGATGACCGCAGCATCGCCGGCTCGAAATCCCATTCCACTGTTCCCGAAACACCGTAAAAGCGCAGAAGTGTGAATTCGTCGGCATTCTTGTTCGTGCGCCGCGGGTCGGAAGATTTCGGCGGAACCGTCGAGTAGATACTGGTAATCAGATTTGCCGGGCCGCCACGGGGATAAGACGCACCGGCACGCACGGGGCTCACCGAATTATCGTCATTTTCCGCATAGGTCGCCATTAGCGTGAACCGCAGGCTATCCGTAGGTTCGATCGAGAGAATACCACGCGCTGTCCAGAGATCGAGATCATCTCCATCCCTGCCGCCGGGATACGTATTTTTCAGATACCCGTCACGCAGCGCATGTGTTGCGGCCAAGCGTGCCGCCACGCCATCCGCCAAAGGCACGTTGATCGCAGCACGCATACGCAGCAAATCCTCGCTGCCGTAAGTTATATCACCCTTTGCTTCGAAGACATCAGAGGGCTTCGCCGGGATTATGTTGATTGCACCGCCCGTCGTGTTTCTGCCATACAGCGTGCCCTGCGGGCCGCGCAGAACCTCGACACGCTCGACATCCCAGATGTCCGCGAGGCTTCCAGCCGGATTGCCGATGTAGACGCCATCATAGTGGAAGCCCACGCCATTGTCGGCACCCGTCGTCACGGAATCATTGCCAGCACCGCGCAGCGTGATCTGGGCGACACCCTGCGGCACGGTGAATTTCAAGCTAGGCACCTGCGCCTGAAGGCCGGTGACATCCTGAACACCTTTTTGATCAAGAAGACCCTGATCGAATGCAGAAAGCGCAATCGGCGTTTTCTGAGCGCTGCTGGCGCGCTTTTCGGCCGTTACGACGATCTCCTCGATGCCTTGCGTCTGAGCAAGACACAAGCTTGGGCCGCACGCAATGACCACAGCGACCAGAGATGATACCTGTCGAAGATGATTTTTCACCCTCCCCACTCCTCCTGTTGTTTGTTTGTACAGCGACCTGTGTCGCTTTGAGGGTGGGTGATATCATAATTTTTTGTTCGATCAAATAATTTATGAATGCATATAATTTACCTGCATGATTTTCGTCAGCGCTTGGGAAATCCGGCGTTCAGGCGTCGCTAAGAAGCATCTGCGTAAGGCACTGCACATGCGCCTCCGCGAATGTGTGTGATTTAATGTTCTGCCCGGCAATCAGCTTTATCTCGTCTTCCAGCGAGAAGATCGAACCGGCCGTCAGCAGCACATAGTAGGCATTCGTGATTGGCAAGGCCCTTAGGATTCCGCGTCGCTGCGCCACTTCAAAAATGTGCGAAATGACATCGTAAATCGGTTTGATATGCCGGTGCAGAAGCCAGACGAGATGCTGGTCCGCCTCTTTCCCACTTTCAATCATGAAACGGGCGATGGAAGGATAACGCTGCTCTAGTCCAACCACATGACGAATCATCTCCGAAATCACGGTTCTTTCATCGCGCCCCTTGAGATCACGAAGACACGTGGCAAGGCTGTTTCGAAAGTCACCGAACACACGGTCCATCGCGGCCTGCCAAAGCCCCTCCTTCGAGCTGAAGTGATAGACGATCAGCCCCTGTGTCACCCCCGCGGCGGCGGCGACATCATGGGTGGAGACACTTTCATAGCCCCTGCGCATGAAGGCATCACACGAGACCTCGACAAGGCGCGCCCGACTTTCCATCGAGCGTTTCTGCATACGCTTCAAGGGGGCTGCAAAATCCAGGACGGCGATAAAATCGAAATCTATGAGGTTTTCGGCCGATCGCGCCCGGTTCTTCGCCCATGCGCCGCCGCCTCGCTTTTTTTCATTCGCCAAAACAGCGCCTCTCATATCCACCACTGGCGCGGTTAGCGGATTCCCCAAATGACAACAAGTCAAGCGAATGCCCTCATTTGTTTCATAATTTATTTGGTCGAATAAAAATATTGTGCGCTGTACGAGGCAACGCTATCGTTTGAGTCGCAGCATCGTCGCCTGCCCACGAGCGGCGAGCTTCGAACAGAAAACATACTGTGGAGGGGAGAGAGCCAGTGTCGGATGGCAGGATTCGCATGGCAACCAATGCCAATCGCATGATCAACGATCTCGTGCACAAACGCTCCGAAGCGCACACGATACTGGCGAACGATGGCCTGGATGCGCTTTTCGACCGCTATGCGCTCACGAACGAAGAGAGTCAGGGCTTCCGTAGCGGGGACTGGAAAGATTTCATGGAAGCCGGCGTGCCTCCTGTGCTGCAGATTCTGTATGCTCTGCAGGTTTCCGAGGAGGCCCAGCATCACCTTTCTTGGAAAGTGTATGAGGAGCGCTTTCGTGCCGAAGTTCTCTCGGGCGACGCCAGCTCAACAAACTGAAAATCAGGAGTAAGGCCATGGGCAAGATCGTTGCCGCTGTCGCACAATCTCATATTCTGTGCAGCGACGAAGGCATAGAACAACAAGCCGCAAATGTATTCAACGGATTCAAGTCTATCGGGCGCCAAATCGCAGAGGCTGCGCCAGATGTGATTATCGTCATAAGCGATGATCACATGTTCAATGTCACGTCCGCACTTCAGGTGCCGCTATCCGTATCGACAGGCGACCAACTAACGCCGTTTGGCGACATGGACTTGCCCACCGAAAGTTTTCAAGGCCACTCGGCGTTCGCCGACGGGTTCGTGCATTTCGCCGCGGAGCGCGCATTCGATCTGGCACGTCTGGAAGAAGAAGGCTTCAAGCCAGACCATGGTGTGGTCGTGCCCTTGATGTTCGCAAACCCGACGCGAAAAATTCCAACCGTCGTGATCAATGTGAATATCAACATGCAGCCCATTCCATCTCCTCAGCGCTGCTGGAACCTGGGCCTGACACTGGGGGCCTATATCCGCGAAACCAGGCCCGCCGAAGAAAAAGCGGCGATTATCGCCACGGGCGGTTTGTCCCATTGGCTGAATGTCGAACGTGATGGCGAGCTGAATCCGCAATGGGACGAAGAGATTATCCGTCTCTTCGAGACAGGCGCCTATGAGCAGGCTGCAGGCTGGACCACGGCAGAAATCACCAGAAATGGCGGAAACGGCGGTGTCGAAATCGTCAACTGGCTCATGATGGCCGCCGCCGTGAACGGAGCCCGCGCGGAACGCGTATTCTACGAGCCCATTTACGCATGGCGCACGGCAATGGCCGGTATCGTCATGAAGCTCGCGGCCTGATCCGGTTGCCGCGATCAATTCCGAAACATGAGGTGAAAAATGTTCGAGCAGTTTGAAAGCAGATACATCGATGCGGGCGGAATACGGACCCATTATGTAGAACAGGGTGAAGGTCGCCCACTTGTTCTCGTTCACGGCGGCGGAGCCGGCGCCGATGGTCGCTCGAACTTCGAAACCAACTTTCCGGCCTATGCAAAACACATGCGCGTCATCGCTTATGACATGGTCGGCTTCGGCCTGACAGATGCACCCGATCCCGAGAACTTCGCCTATACGCAAAGCGCACGGACGGATCATCTTGTGAATTTCCTCAAGGCGCTCGATCTTGAAGATGTCTGCCTGATCGGCAACAGCATGGGCGGTACGACAGCATGTGGCGCCGCCCTGCAAGCGCCGGATCGCATCGCCAAGCTTGTGCTGATGGGGGCGGCAATCAACCTGTCGCGCGAAGACATGCTCAAGAACAAACAAGACCTCGCACCGGTCATGGCCTACAATGGCACCGAAGAAGGTATGAGGCGCATTATCGGCGCCCTTACACACAGCTACGAGCCTTCGGACGAAATTGTGCGCTATCGTTTTGAGGCCGTGCAGCGGCCTGGCACGGCAGCGGCCTACAAGGCCATCATGGCATGGGCCTTCGAAAACGGCCTCTATTACGCTCCCGAACAGCTCGCTTCATTGGCCATGCCGGTTCTCGTCGTGGGCGGGAAGAACGACGTGATGGTGCCCGTACGCAGAGTCTTCGAGCAGATCCAATCCATTCCCCAGGCGGATGGAGCAATCTTCGCCAACTGCGGACACTGGGTTATGATCGAGTATCCTGAAGCGTTTTGCAGGATCACCCTCGATTTCTTCAGAAAGTAGAAAAACCGCTGTGATGGCTTAAACATGCAGCCGGTCCGACAATCAATCGGCCGGCAGCAGTTCTTCGCGCCAGAGGTTCAGTTTTTCCTGCACTGTTCGATCGGAATAGCTAAACAGGATAAGGCGCTCGTTGGCAAGGATCCTGCGTGTGCTCCAGGATGGTGCGACCACAACTGTGCCTTCCGACAGCGCGAACTCTCGATCATCGATCATAATCGTGCCGGTTCCGGAAACGACGACAAAGATCGTGCCGTCGGTCGAGCGCATCGGTGCCGTGTGAAAGCCGGCCGGAACGCTTTGAGCGAATGCCGATATCGTCGACATCACTGCGCCGCCGTCCAGCGGGTTGCGAAATTCGAGGCGATATCCTTCGTGCGGATACGGCGGGTCAGAAGCCTCCATCGCCGTCAGCGTCCTGCTCCATTCGCTGAACGGGTAGGTGTAGAGCGGATTGGCGGTCCGGTCTGGCGCGACACCGCGAACCGGGCGCAGATTCCGGCCCCAGCGTTCCCGCGTGTCTCCGTCCGCGCGGCCGGGTGGGCAAGCGCCGCGATCAGGGCGGTGCTCGGCAAAGCTGGCATCGAGAGATTTCAGCAGCGGGATATCCAGGCCATCCAGCCAGACCATCGCTTCGTTGGTCTCGTTGCCGTGATCGTGCCACACCCAGTTCGGGGTGAGGATCAGGTCGTACTTTTCCATGTAGATGCGTTCGCCGTCGAGCGCCGTGAACGCGCCAGAGCCTTCCATGATGAAACGCAGCGCCGACTGGGTATGACGATGCGCGGGCGCCACCTCGCCCGGCAGAATGAGCTGAAGGCCCGCGTAAAGAGTGTCGGTGATTCGGGATTCGCCGGGTGTGGCAGGGTTTTCGAGAATGAGGACACGGCGTTCCGCGCGCGCTGCGCTGATCAGCTCGCCTGCCTTCATCAGCAGCGGTCTTACCGTTTCATAGGACCAGGCGGCGGCCTCCATACGGCCCTGCGGTGTCGGTGTTACGAGTGCTGCGAGCACATCCCACAGCGGGGCGAGGTTGGCGTCTTGAAGCGCCTTGCGCCAATCTTCGTCGAGATCGGCGCGCTCGTCGTTCCATCGTTGGGTCGTCATGGCCAGGCCTCAGATCGGATAGATGATGGAGTTTGGGATGAGTTCGCTGTCGTACACGCACAGTTTTTCGGCGAAGCGCAGCGCGCCGTTCTCACGAACGATATGATCGTGGTAAACGCCCGCGTTCAGGATGTCGGTCATCGCGTCGTATTTGGTGCGGAACACCACATAGTTCGTGGTGGCACGGACGCTGCCGTCTTCCTCAAGCCGCAGCCGCGGCAGGCTGATGATATGCCGCTGGTAATAGGGCGCATGGAACAGCGTGTTCGAAGCGCCATAGATGCGGTCCTTCATCATGGCGCGACTGCTCAGGGCAATCGTTGCGAGCCCAAGTCCTGCGGTATGATTTTCGCGTGGGACGAGCTTGTATTGACCGGTTTTGCAGAACAGCTCTGGCCACTCTTCGAAGCGCGGCTCGTTAAGACACGATGCGTATTCGGCGTAGAGATCCTGAATCTCGGCGCGCAGCGCAAGGTCGGGAGTGACGTTCACAGTTCCATCACCTCCCGCCAATAGCGGTACATGCCGCGGATCAGTGTTTCACTGACATTGTGGTCGGTATTGCCGATCTTGGTTCCGTCGAGTTCACAGACAGTCGTGAAGGCCGGATCGTGATGGAAACCGTCCTGACTCATTTCAACCACCTCGCCGTCATCGGCGGAGACGAAGCCGCCGGGACCGAAGAGGTTGGCGAGCCTCAGGCGGCGCTCGTGCATCTCCGGCGTGTCCTCCTCGAAGCCGAAGTGCGTCCACACGAAGTCGAACGCGTCCGGACCGCAGGGGATGATCTGGCGTGTCGACAGACAATTGACCTGCTGCTGCAGGATGACGCTCGGGAACAGCGTGATCATGCACACGGTCGGGCCGCCCCACCATGGTTCCGGAACGATATCGAGGAGGCTGGGGTCGTTCAGCTTCATGTTTTCTCGAAAACTGGTGACACCCTCGGTCACGTCCGCCTTGCCGCCCTCGTTGCGCTGCGAGATCATGCAGGCATGGCGCCCGTGATCGTCCATCAACAACGTGGACTGCTGGTCGGCGCGCCATAGCCCGAACGTCACGAACCAGGTGTGGAGCAGCCCGGGATGGTACGGATCCTTGATGTTTTCCAGCATCAGCTTCCAGTTGCCCGGAATGCGCTGGCGCGAATAACCGTGGAGGACAAGCTTTCGCCCATCGAACGTGCGGTCGAACCATGGCAGGACTGTCGGCCCGACATAGTCCTCGAACGACGGGACATCCTCGCTGAAGGATGCGAAGACGACGCCGTTGCGAACGGCGACCTTCAGCTTCGAAAGGCCGTGGTCCTCGAGCTGGAAATCCTTGTCCATGCCGCCCTTGCCCTTCACGCCGTTGCGAAAGGGAACGCCAAGGAGCTTGCCTTCGAGGTTGTAGGTCCACTGGTGGTAAGGGCACGTGAAGGAGCGAGCCTTGCCGTGCCGTTCCTGGCAGAAGCGCATACCACGGTGCGCGCAGCGGTTTTCGAGGACATGCACGGCGCCGCTACGGTGGCGCACCATGATGACCGAACGTTCGCCGATCTTGGTGCGCTTGAACGAGCCGGCCTCAGGGATTTCGGCCTCGAGTCCCACGTAGCTCCAGTGCGGACCATAGAAGAAACGGTCGAGTTCCTTCTGGTAAACATCCTTGTCCGTGTAGGCCCACGCCGGGATTCGGCTGAAATTGCCGGCGGGCCACGACGAAGGCGCAGTGGGACTTTCGGTGTCCGCGGGGTTCATGATGCTCTGCTTCTCCCCTGCAGGGGCGAACCCCTCATCGATTCTGATAATTTTCACCGTCCATACTGCCGCGTCTCAAAATCCACAATAGTGAATACATTGCATATTATGGAACTACATGTAAAAATGCCCACGCTGGGGACAATGGAGCCCGGCGCTGCATGCCGGAAAGCTACGCGAGGATTGGAATGATGAGAGTGGTAAGGGCGCTCAAGGCGCCAGTGGTGGCGACATCGCAGGACGATGCCGTGTTCCCGGTAGGGCGAATATTCTGCGTGGGCAGGAACTATGCCGCACACGCCCGCGAAATGGGGATGGACGAGCGCGATCCGCCTTTCTTCTTCACCAAGTTTCCGGGCAGCCTCGTGCCGTCGGGCGGCATGATCGCCTATCCGCGCGCGACCGAGGATTTTCAGTTCGAGGGTGAGCTTGTCATCGCCATCGGCCGAGATGGCGTTGATCTGACGCCGCAGGAGGCGCTGTCCATCATCTTCGGCTATGCAGCTGGTCTCGACATGACGCGCCGTGATCTCCAGATGCGCTCAAGAGAGCAGGGGCGGCCCTGGGATACAGGCAAGAACTTCGATGAATCCGCGCCGATCGGCGTGATCCATCCGGTGTCGCAGGTAGGGCACATCGCGCTTGGCTCGCTGGTGCTGCGCGTTAACGGCGACGTGCGGCAACAGGCTGATATCGGGGACATGATCTGGAGCTGCGCGGAGATCATCTCGCACCTCAGTCACTACGGGCCCCTGCGCGCCGGCGACCTCATTTATACGGGAACCCCGGCAGGCGTCGGCGCGGTCGTTCCGGGCGACCGAATCTCGGTCGATATCGAGGGGTTGTCCACTCTGGAGATCACGGTCGGGCCAAAGGGAAATTAATGGCCGGCATCGTTCTTTATGATTTTCCGCGGTCTTCGGCGAGCTATCGTGTTCGGATCGCTCTCAACCTGTGCGGGCTCACCTATGAGCGGCTAACGGTGGATATCCGGGGCGGCGAGCAGGACAGTCCGGCATTCCGGGCGGTAAATCCGCAAGGCCTCGTGCCATCTTTGCGGATCGACGGGCAAACGCTTACCCAATCGCTTGCGATCATCGACTGTCTAGACAGGCGCAATCCTGATGTCGGGCTTATTCCAGGAGAGCCGGCCGCACGCGCGTCGGCGCTCGCCATGGCGCAGATCATCATGTGCGATATCCACCCGCTCAACAACCTGCGCGTGCTGCGCTATCTGGAAACGGAAATCGGCGCGGATACGGACGCGCGAGATGTGTGGTATGCTCGTTGGGTCGCCAGCGGTTTCCATGCGCTTGAAAGGATGCTCGCGGGAAATCGCGCCGATGTATTCTGCATGGGAAGCAGGCCGGGCATCGTCGACCTCTGTCTGGTCCCGCAGGTGTTCAATGCCAGGCGCTTCAATGTCGATCTAAAGCCATTTCCGCTCCTGTGTGCGAAAGCCGCCACCGCGGAGGCGTACCCGGCATTTCATGCCGCTCATCCAGATCAGCCTTCATAAGCCGACTATAGGCTACCTTTGGACCGCTACGGATCAAAGGGCTCCGTGCCAGCCCAGATCGCGCGATGCGTCCTGACAGCACACCTTGAAGCGCTCGATGCTCTCGATTGTCGGTGTGGTGTGCGACGCGACCGCCGTAATGACTGCTGCCAGCTCGCCGAAGCCATTTATCACTGGACAGGCTGCCGCCAGAAGACCCGGGATCAGATCGCCTGTCACGCTTGCCATACCTGCTGCGCGTACATCCTCCACCATGCGCATGCGGTCCACCCGGGCCACCTGCGCCGAGAGCTTGCGATTCGCCTTCAGTACCGCGTCGATCAGGCCCTTGTCCTGATAGGCGAGAAAGATCTGACCCGTGGCCGATCCGAACAATGGCATGACCGACCCTATGCTGATCGTCGAAAAGACAGGCTGCGACCCCTGTACCCAGCGCAGGATGATCGGTCCCCGTTCACTCCAAACGGAGAGCATGGTCGAAATATCGGTCGCGTTCGAGAAGGCCCGCATTCGCTCTGTGCAGATGTCGATGACGTCCAGACGCGCCAGCGCCGAAAAGCCGAACCGGAGCGCAAGCGGCCCCAAGTCATATCGGCCGTCGCTGATCTGGCGAGCAAGACCAATGCGTGTCAGGCTGGTCATGTAGCGATGCGTGTTGCTGGGAGAGAGGCCCGCTGCCGCACTAATCTCTTTCAGAGACAAGGCCGAGTTTCTTTCAACCAGCGCACCGAGTACACGGAACCCGACTTCAACGGACTGGATGCCCTGCCGGTCCTCAAGGGTGCCGCCCTCCTTTTTGCTCGTTCTCTGCATTGGGGTGTTCATAGCCTGAATGAGTGAAATGCTATCGGGCTCGCGGCTTTACCGCATTATGAGACAATGCGTCGATAGATGTCGGCGCCATTACCAGCTCCACATGGCTTACGCCGAGTGCCTGCGCGAGTTCGTAGAGCGTAATGATCGTCGGGTTACGCCGCCCGTTCTCAAGGCTGCTGAGATACTGCTGAGAGAAGCCCGAGAGGGCTTCCACCTCTTCCTGCGTCAAGCCCTTCTCGCGCCGTATCCGGGCAGGTAAGCGCGCTCGCGGGACGCATCCATGATGCCAGCGGACACAAGCTTCGGCCCGCACACAGCAACCGGGGCGAGAAGCGGTATCGCTACTATGTCTCCGCTACTCGGGACGCGGCAGGCTGTTGGCGTCTACCCGCAGGCGATGTCGAGACAATCGTCGCTGGCAGTTCCTTAATGATACACAACGGGTGTCAAATGAACTCGGTGGCTTTGGCGACATGATGCTCATTGCAAGCACCGCGAAGGCCGTCACCTCTGACGGCCTGTCATCGGCAAAGCTGCGTTCTGTTCTCGAAATGCTCGATGCCTCGATCACAGTCGACACCGACGCATTGCATGTCACGGTCTCTCGCAACCGGCTGGCAGGGCTGGTCGGGATATCGTTACCCACCGGCGCGCTGGATGAACCCGTCAATCTCACCGTGCCCTCGACCTTGAAGCGCCGCGGGCACGAGTTGCGGCTCGTGTACGCGGTATCAAGCGAGCAGCCAACGCAGCGCGACGAGCGCCTTGTCGATCTCGTCGGACGTGGCTGGGCGGCGTGGCAGCAGCTCAGCACCGGCGAGCGCATCGCCAACCCGGCGCGACGTAGCCATCTCGCCCGCCTTGCCCGGCTGCGCTTTCTCGCGCCCGAGATCGTCACCGCCATCATCGAGGGGGGGGCAGCCGGTCGAGCTTACCGCCCTCACCCTGCTGCGCATCGCGGACCTGCCGCTTGCGTGGCCCGAGCAGCGCCGCGTCCTCGGGTTCCGCTGAGCCGCACCAATACCAGATCAGGACACCGATCTGCCCGTCAGAGATAAAGTGCGAGAAGTGGCGATGATCGCCGCCGCTCGTCGGCGTCTCTGTCCTCAAGTCCTGAAGCCACCCTCGAAAATGGCCCGGAAACGCGGGATTCTCACAGGCTCGGAGCGAAACCTGCTCTCAGGATAGGAAATCCCAGACTGAATGGTGCTGCCGGAGAGGATTGAACTCTCGACCTCAGCCTTACCAAGGATGCGCTCTACCACTGAGCTACGGCAGCATGCCATTCATGCGGGCGGCGTCCTATGGGCGAGCAGGCGGCGCCTTGTCAAGCAAGGTGCTTGGCGAAAGCGCATGAATCCCGTTAAATGCCGGACTATGACCAGCACGCCTGCCGACGACCGCAAGGCCCGCCTCGCCGCGGCGCTGCGGCAGAATCTGCATCGCCGGAAGGCGGCGTCCCGTACTGTACCGGAACAGACCCCCAGCGATGTCGCGCAGGAGCGGGAGGCAGACCCAACCTAGATCGCGCGTGTCGCTTCGGCGAGCCAGCCGCGCACGTCCTCGGGAACCATGGGCGTCAGCATCTCGCGGACGCGGGCGTGATAGGCGTTCAGCCAGGCCCGCTCGGTATCGCTGAGCAGTGTTGCATCGACGAGGCGGAGATCGATCGGTGCCAGTGTCAGCGTTTCGAAGCCGAGCATGGTTTGCTCGGCGCCCTCCACCTCGACCGGGACGACCAGCACGAGGTTTTCGATGCGGATGCCGTATTCGCCAGTCTTGTAGTAGCCGGGCTCGTCCGAGAGGATCATGCCCGCCGCAAGCGGTTCGTCGCCGCCGCCGAACGTAGCGATGCGCTGCGGGCCTTCGTGCACCGAGAGGAAGCTGCCGACGCCGTGGCCGGTGCCGTGCGCGTAGTCGAGCCCAGCCTGCCAGAGGAACTGGCGCGCGAGCACATCGAGCTGGCTGCCGCGCGTGCCGACCGGGAAGCGCGCCGTGGCGAGCGCGATATGGCCCTTCAGCACACGCGTGAAGCGGTCCTTCATCTCCGCCGTCGGCGTGCCGACGATCATCGTGCGCGTCACGTCGGTGGTGCCGTCGAGATACTGGCCGCCCGAATCGAGCAGGAAGATGCTGTCCTGCTCGACCTTGCGGTTGGTTTCCGGCGAGACGCGGTAGTGGACGATCGCGCCGTTCGGCCCGGCACCCGAGATCGTATCGAACGACAGATCCTTCAAAAGGTTGGATTCGCGGCGGAAATCCTCGAGCTTCTCGGCGACGGCGATCTCGTCGAGCGCGCCTTTCGGCGCCTCGTGATCGAACCAGCCGAGGAAACGCGAAAGCGCCGCACCGTCGCGCACATGCGCGGCCTTCGTACCCGCGATCTCGACCGGATTTTTGATCGCCTTCGCAAGGATGCAGGGGTCGCGGGCCTCGACGATGCGCGCGCCGCCAGCCTCCAGTGCCTGAAAGATTGCCGCGACGCAGGTGGCCGGATCGGCTGCGACGGTCTTGCCTGCCTTGCCGAGCGCCGTAAGCGCCTCCACGAACGCTTCCGGGGGCAGGAGCGCAACGTCCGGCCCCAGATGCGCGACGACATCGGGCGTGATCTTCGCGGGCGCCGTGAAGAGCTGCGCCTTACCGTCCGCCGCAACGATCGCGAAGGCGAGCGCCACGGGCGTGCGTGAGACGTCGCGGCCGCGCACGTTGAACAGCCAGGCGATCGAATCGAGCGCGGCGATCACCACGCAGTCCGCCTTCTTCTCGCCGAGCCAGCGTGCGATTTCGGCGCGTTTTTCGGCTGACGCCTGCCCGGCAAGCGCCTCGCCGTGCACCTCGAAGCGCTCGGCTGACGGTGCGGGCCGGTCGATCCAGACGCGGTCGACGGGGTTATCCGTCACCGGAACGAGTTCGGCGCCCTTCGCCGCGAGGCGCCTACCCGTCGCTTCCGCCCAGCCGCGCGTGTGCAGCCACGGATCGAAGCCGATGCGCTGCCCCGGCCCGACCTTTTCCTCCAGCCAGTCGGCGATCTGCACCTTGGGCACGCCGAGGTATTGGTAGAGCGTGCCGTCCACCTGATCGCGGACCTGCAGCGTGTAGCGCCCGTCGACGAAGATGCCCGCCTCCCCGCTGAGCACCACGGCGGACCCGGCCGAGCCCTCGAACCCCGTGAGCCACGCCAGCCGCTGCGCGTAGCTGCCGACATATTCGCTCATGTGCTCGTCGGTGAGCGGCACGACGAAGCCATCGTAGCGGTTCTCCGCCAGCGTGCGGCGCAGCGCAGCCAGCCGATCGCGGTAAGTCGACATCGAAAACTCCTCAAAAGGCGGTCCGTGCGGCCGATTCTGCGCCGCTGCGCCAAGGCTTTGTTAAATTTCGCGTGCCAATATGGCGCGAGATCGAGACTGGAACAATCGCAATGATGGACCGCATACTGGCGCTGGGCGGCCAGTTCGACCCGAATTTCACGGCACTTGCCGTCATCATTTGCGTGATGTCGATGCTCACCGCCGTGCGGCTTTTCTCCCGCGGCTTCGTTGCGCGCGGCGAAGCGCGGCCCACATGGCTGCTGCTTTCGGGCATTTCGGCCGGTTTCGGCGCATGGGCGATGCATTTCCTTGCGATGCTGGCCTATCATCCGGGCGTGCCGACCGGGCACGGTCCGGTCGGGCTGCTCACCTCGCTGATTCTCGTGCTGCCGATGGCGATCGCGGCCTTTTACGCGGCCGCGAACCTCGACGGCTGGGTGCGTCCGGCCTTCGGCGGCATCATCCTGACCTTCGCGGTCACGGTGATGCACTTCTCCAGCCTCAAGGATTTTCGCGTCGACGGCGTGTTCAATGTCGATCGCGATCTCGTGGCCGTCGCCTTCGTCGCCTGTGCGCTGCTTGCGGGTGCTGGCTTCGCGATTACCGGCCCGGCGCGCACGGTGCGGCGGCAGGCCATCGGCGGCATCGTCCTTGGCCTTGCGGTTTCGGCTTTCCATTTCATCGCCATGGCCGCGCTCAACATCGTTCCGGGCAAGGGCGAAACGGGCGGGCTCATCATTTCGGAGTTCGCCATCGCGGGCGCCATCGCCGCCGTCACGCTGATCGTCATCGCCACCGGCCTCGGTGCGGCGCTTGTCGACGCCAAGGGTGCCGAGCGCGCGGTCGAGCGCCTGCGGCGGCTTGCGAACGGCGCCTTCGAGGGCATCGTGATCACCGCGCACGGCAAGATCGTCGACGCGAACACCAGCTTCCTCAACCTCGTCCGCGCCGACCACGACGATGTCGTCGGCCGCGCGGTCGACAGGAACCTCCTCGAACGCGGCTACAGCCAGACCGGCAATGAGGACGCGCTGCTCAGCCCCTTCGACCACGGCGAGGCGATCCCGGTCGAGGTCCGCACGCGCAGCCTCTCCGACGACAAGGCCGAGGCGGTCTACGCGATCCGAGACCTTCGCGCGCAGCGCAAGGCGGAGGAGGAAATCCGCTACCTCGCGCAGCACGATAGCGCCACGCGCCTTCTCAACCGCAATGCCTTCATGGCGCGTCTCGACGCGCTGCTGGAGCGCGCCGCGCAGGAGGGAGAGCCGGTCGCGCTGCTGTTCATCGATCTTGATCTCTTCAAGCACATCAACGACGTCCACGGCCACCGTGCCGGCGATCTCGTGATCACCGAAGTCGCCAACCGCCTGCGCGGCATGGCCAAGGGATCGAGCCTTCTGGGGCGCATCGGCGGCGACGAGTTCGTCATCGCGCTCTACGGCGGCACGCAGCCGACCGAAGCCGCGCAGTGTGCGCACAGCCTGCTCGAAAAGCTGCTGGAGCCGGTGCCCTACGAAGAGCACAAGGTCGAGATTTCCGGCAGCGTCGGCATCAGCCTGTATCCCGCGGACGCGGGCAACGCGTCCGATCTCGTCGCCTTCGCCGACATGGCGCTCTACCGGGCGAAGCGCGGCGGACGCAACGCCGCCTGCTTCTTCAGCCGCGACATGGACGAAGCGATCCGCGACCGCCGCCGCCTTGCGCGCGATCTCAAGAAGGGCATCGACGCGGGCGAGCTTCGGCTCAGCTACCAGCCGCTCGCCGCGATGGCGGACGGCCGCATCGTCGGCTTCGAGGCGCTCGTCCGCTGGCAGCATCCGGTGCGCGGACTTCTTCAGCCCGACGACTTCATCCTCGTCGCCGAGGAAAACGGCCTCATCATCGCACTCGGCAACTGGGTGCTGAAGCAGGCCTGCTTCGAGGCCGCGAAGTGGGAACGCCCCTTCCGCGTCGCCGTGAACCTCTCGGCACTGCATCTGCAGGACAATTCGCTCGTCAGCCGCGTCCACGAAATCCTCGTCAACAGCGGACTTTCGCCGGCGCGGCTTGAAATCGAGATCACCGAATCGGCGCTGTTCCTCGATCAGGCGCGCGCGCTTTCGAACCTGCGCCGCCTGAAGGCGCTCGGCGTGCGCATCGCGATGGACGACTTCGGCACCGGCTATTCGTCGCTCTCGACGCTGAACGCCTTCCCGTTCGATCGCATCAAGATCGATCGCAGCTTCGTGGACGAGATCAGCCGTTCGCCGCAGGCCGAAAAGATCGTCCGCGCCATCGTCAGCCTCGGCCACAGCCTCGGCGTGCCGATCACCGCGGAAGGCGTCGAGACCGAAACCCAGCTCGAATTCCTGCGCCGCGAAGGCTGCGATCAGGTCCAGGGCTTCCTGATCGGCCGCCCAGAGCACATCGACATGCACGCCGGGCTGGTGACGCCATCGAACCCCGGCGTGCCGGGCATAGAGGACGACAAGGTCGCGCAAGCCTCCTGAACGGTTGACCGCGGCGGCGCCGCTCGCGCAAACACACCGGACCTTCCCTGCGGCCGCCTGCGGCCCAGATCGACCGGAGTGCCATGACCGAGATTTCGAAGCCGCCCGTTGCTGCCCTGAGGCCGCACAGTTTCACGCACCACGGCATCACGGTTGAAGACCCGTATGCGTGGCTTCGCGATCCCAGCTACCCGCAGGTGACGGACACCGAAATCCTCGCCTACCTCAATGCGGAGAACGCCTATTTCGAAGCGGTGATGGCTCCGCAGAAGGGCCTGATCGATACGATCTTCGCTGAGATGAAAGGCCGCGTGAAAGACGACGATTCGAGCGTCCCGCAGCGCGACGGCGATTTCCTCTACTGGTACGCCTTCGATGCGGGCGCCGAGTACCGAACATGGTATCGCAGGCCGGTTGCCGGCGGCAGCGACACCGTGATCCTCGCCGAGCCAAAGCTCGCGGAAGGCCACGCCTATTTCCGGCTCGGCGGTCTCGCCGTCAGCCCGAACGGCCGCCTGCTCGCCTATGCCGTCGATACGAACGGCTCCGAACGCTATGTGCTGCGCGTGCGCGATCTCGAGACCGGCGCCGAACTGCCCGACGTAATCGAGAATTGGCGCTACGGTCTCGTCTGGGCTGCCGATTCGAAGAGCTTCCTCTACACGGATGCCGACGAGAACTGGCGTTCCAAGGTGATCTGGCACCACCGTCTCGGCGACGCACAGTCCGCCGACCGCGCCGTGTACACCGAGGAGGCCGAGGAATTCGGCGTCCAGATCGGCCGCACGCAATCGCGCAAATATGCCGTGCTCCAGACCGGCGACCACGCGACGAGCGAGGTCCGCCTGCTGCCGACGGACGACTTTGCGGCCACACCGTTACTCGTATCGCCGCGCAAGGCCGACCGGCAGTACGACGTCGATGAACGGGAAGGCACGCTCTACATCCGCGTCAACGACACGCACCCGAACTTCCGCATCGTCACCGCCCCGGTCTCCGCGCCGGGCCAGTGGAGCGAACTCGTTGCGGGCAGCGACCGGCACTACATTCAGTCCGTCACCAGCTTCGAGAATCTCCTCGCCATCGAGGAGCGCGTCGACGGTCTCTCGCAGATTCGGCTGCACAGCTACGAAGACGGCAGCCAGCGCTACATCGCCTTCCCGGAAGCCAGCTTCGTCGCGAACCTCTCCACCAATCCGGAGTATCGCGCCGAGCGGTTGCGGATCGATTACCAGTCGATGGTGACGCCCAACACCGTTTACGACTACCACCTCGCCGACGACCGCCTCGAAACCCTGAAAGTGCGCGAGATTCCGAGCGGTTACGACCCCTCGCAATACGCGACCGAGCGGCTGATGGCGCCCGCGCGCGACGGCACATTGGTTCCCGTTTCCGTCGTCTATCGCCGGGATTTCGTGAAGGACGGCCGCGGGCCGCTGCACGTCTACGCCTACGGCGCCTATGGCTTCGCCTTCCCACCGGGCTTCTCGGCGAACCGGCTGTCGCTGCTCGATCGCGGCTTCGCTTATGCCATCGCGCACATCCGCGGCGGCGACGATCTCGGCTACCAGTGGTATCTCGACGGCAAGCTGCAGAAGCGCGCCAACACCTTCAACGATTTCGTCGATGTCACGCGCTTCCTGATCGATCAGGGCTTCGCTTCGCCCGGCCGCGTCACTGCGTCCGGCGGCTCGGCGGGTGGTGAGCTGATGGGCGCGATCGTCAATCAGGCGCCGGAGCTTTACGGCGCGGTCGCCGCGCACGTGCCGTTCGTCGACGTGCTGAATACGATGCTCGACGACACGCTGCCGCTCACCCCCGGCGAATGGCCGGAGTGGGGCAATCCCATCGCGGACGCAGACGCGTTCGCGCTCATCCGCAGCTACAGCCCCTACGACAATGTGACCGAGCAGGCCTATCCGGCGTTGCTCATCACCGGCGGGCTCAACGATCCGCGCGTCACCTATTGGGAACCGGCCAAGTGGGCGGCGAAGCTGCGCGCCGCCAAGACCGACGACAACGTGCTGCTCCTCAAGACCAACATGGGCGCGGGGCACGGCGGCAAGTCCGGGCGCTATGTCTCGCTGGAGGAGGACGCCGAGGAATATGCGTTCCTGATCAGTCAGATCGGCCGATGACGGACGACGCTGAGCCTGGCACCTTCACGCAGCAAAGAACACCCGCGCCCGAAGACATCGACGAGCTCGGCCATGTCAACAACGCCGTCTACGTGCGCTGGATTCAGGATATCGCGGTCGCGCATTGGTATTCTGTCGCGCCCGCCGATCTTGCCCGGAACGTCGTGTGGGTCGTCGTTCGCCACGAGATCGACTACCGCGCGCCGAGCCACCTCGGCGAAACGCTGACACTCAGAACGTGGGTCGGCGACGCCCCCAAGGGCGCACGCTACGACCGCTTCGTCGAAATTGCCGGGCCGGACGGCAAGGTGCGGGTGCGCGCGCTCACCACATGGGCGCTGCTCGACCGCGAAAGCCGCCGTCCGATGCGGGTGACGGCGGAAATCACCGCGCCTTTCGTTCCGAAAAAGTCGGTATAGTTAGGAGTTTGCTAAGCTTGCCGCGCTAGTTTCCCTCAGCGGTCGACGGTTTCGGCCGAGGGGATCATGATGAGCGCATTCGGCAAAAAAGCTGGAATTGGAGCGGCACTGAGCGCGCCGCGTCGGGGCTTTGGCAACGCAGCGCCCATGCGCGGATCGCGCAGCACCCCGGTCGTGGAGCCGCTTCCCGACCTTGACGACGCACCGGAAAGCGCCGAGCCCGCGCTCGAACTTACCGGCGACCGCGTTCAGGATGCGATGCAGCGCCTCAGCGCGCGCGAGCGCGGCGCTGCCGGTTCGGTCAACTCGCAGCAGGAAGGCTTCGAGGCCTCGATCCACAAGATCAAGGAACAGGTGCTGCCGCGCCTTCTGGAACGTGTCGATCCGGAAGCCGCCGCCACGCTTTCCAAGGACGAGCTTAGCGAGGAATTCCGCCCGATCATCGGCGAGGTGCTCGCTGAGCTGAAACTGACGCTCAACCGCCGCGAGCAGATCGCGCTTGAAAAGGTTCTCGTCGACGAGCTGCTCGGCCTCGGGCCGCTCGAGGTCCTGCTCGCCGATCCGGCGGTCTCCGACATCATGGTGAACGGCCCCAACCAGACCTTCATCGAACGTAAGGGCAAGCTTGAACTCGCGAGCATCGTGTTCCGCGACGAGGAGCACCTGTTTCAGATCGCGCAGCGCATCGTGAACCGCGTCGGTCGCCGCATCGACCAGACGACGCCGCTCGCCGACGCCCGCCTGCCCGATGGCAGCCGCGTCAACGTGATCGTGCCGCCGCTCAGCCTGCGCGGCACCGCCATCTCGATTCGGAAATTCTCCGCCAAGCCCATCACCATCGACATGATGCAAAAGGGCGATTCGATGTCGGAGAAGATGGCGACGGCGCTGAAGATCGCCGGCGCCTGCCGCTTCAACGTCGTCATCTCGGGCGGTACGGGCTCGGGCAAAACGACGATGCTCAACGCCATGTCGAAGATGATCGACCCCGGCGAGCGCGTCATCACGATCGAGGACGCCGCCGAGCTTCAGCTCCAGCAGCCGCACGTGCTCACGCTGGAAACGCGCCCCGCGAACCTTGAAGGCAAGGGCGCGATCACCATTCGCGACCTCGTCATCAACGCGCTGCGTATGCGCCCGGATCGCATCATCCTCGGCGAAATTCGCGGGCAGGAGTGTTTCGACCTCCTCGCCGCGATGAACACCGGCCACGACGGATCGATGGCGACGCTCCACTCCAACTCCCCGCGCGAATGCCTCGCGCGTATGGAGAACATGGTGATGATGGGCGACATCAAGATCCCCAAGGAAGCCATCAGCCGCCAGATCGCCGATTCGGTGGACATGATCGTGCAGGTGAAGCGCCTGCGCGATGGTTCGCGCCGCGTGACGAACATCACCGAGGTCGTCGGCATGGAAGGCCCGGTGATCGTGACGCAGGAACTGTTCAAGTTCGAGTATCTCGACGAGGCCGAGGACGGCCGCATCATCGGCGAATACCGTTCGATGGGCCTGCGCCCGCACACGTTCGAAAAAGCCAAGGCCTTCGGCTTCGACCAGGCCCTGCTGGAGGCCTGCCTGTGACCGTCGAAGCTCTCATTCCGGTAACGCCGCCGCTCGTGAAATCGCGTCTGCGCACCAAGCGCAAGGCGGCGGTGGAACTCGTGCTGGAAGACGGCACCAGCCTTGCCGGCCACATGTTCGTTGGGCCCGACGAGCGCGTGCTCGAATGCCTCAACGACGCGCGGCCATTCATCCCGTTCCTACAGTCCGACGGCACCATGCTGATCGTCGCCAAGCTGAAGATCGCCGCCTGCCGTCCGCTCGAGGACTGAGCTCCTAGGCTGGCCAAACCGCCGGCAGGTGCGCCGCACCTGCGACGAGCGCGAGCAGCGCCAGAAACATTACCGCGTGCCACGGCACCCAGGGCAGCGCCCCGGGCTTGCGTTTGCGCCGCACTTGCCAGAGGCTGAGAAGGCCAAACGCGAGCGCGACCAGCATCATCTTCAGCGTGATTTCGAATGTCATGCGGGGCAGATAGTGCGTCGCCCGCGTATAGAACAGGTCCATGTAGGCCAACGAGGGAGAATCCGATGATCCGCACCATTCTTGCCGCCGCGCTCGTGTCAGCAGCAGCCGCACCCGCCGCCGCGCAGCACGACCACAGCCACCAGGCCGCCCCCGCCGCGCCGGACTATGCCGCAGCACTCGCGGGCGCGCACCGCAGCGAGGCAAACCGTGCGCGCGACCAATATCGCCACCCAGCCGAAACGCTCGCGTTCTTCGGCCTCACGCCGGGCATGACCGTGGTTGAGGTTGCGCCGGGCGGCGGCTGGTACACCGAAGTGCTGGCACCGATCCTCTCAGACCATGGCAAGCTCTACGCAGCCCAAGGCATTCCCGAGGCGAGCGAATACGCCGCAAAGTCGCTGGCGGCGTATCAGGCAAAACTGGGCTCGAATCCGGTCTACAAGGCCGTGGACGTCACGAAGTTCGGCAAGGATCATTACGATGGCCTCGCCCCGGCGGGCAGCGCCGACATGGTGCTGACCTTCCGCAACGTCCACAACTGGTACATGGCCGATTTCGCCGGCGATGCCTTCAAGGCGTTTTACACGGCGCTGAAGCCCGGCGGCGTGCTTGGCGTCGTCGAGCACCGTCTTCCCGAGGATCGCCCCGACGCGGCGATGAAATCGTCGGGATACATGAAGCGCTCGGTCATCGTCGCGCTCGCCGAAGCGGCAGGCTTCAAGCTCGCCGGCGAATCGCAGGTGAACGCGAATCCCAAGGACACTGCAGACTGGCCGAACGGCGTATGGTCGCTGCCGCCGAACTTCCGCGAGGGCGACAAGGACCGCGCCAAATACGCCGCGATCGGCGAATCCGACCGCATGACCCTGAAGTTCGTGAAGCCCGCCTCTTAAACGAGGCTTTTCGACGCCATCTCGAACGTATCGCGGGAGACGCCCGGCGCCCCGACGATGCGTTCGAGCTCGGCGCGCATCATCGCGGCGCGCGCGTCCTCCATGCGCCGCCAGCGACCGAACGGCGCGATGAAGCGCGCCGCCGTCTGCGGATTGATCGCATCCACCTCCAGCAATTTGTCCGCCACGAAGCGGTAGCCGGCGCCGTCCTTCCGGTGGAACACGAACTGGTTCATCGCGAGCGCACCGACGAGCGCGCGGAAGCGGTTCGGGTTGCGGATTGTGAAGTCCGGATGCGCGGCCAGCGCGACCGCCTTTTCGAGTGCATCTTCACCCGTCGCCATCGCCTGCGCCGTGAACCACTTGTCGAGCACCAAGGCATCGCCCTTGAAGCGGTCGTAGAAGTCCTGCAGCACACGTTCGCGCGCCGGGGCATCCGCATCGACGAGCAGGCCGAGCGCGGCGATCCGGTCGGTCATGTTCGTCGCCGCGTGATACTGCGCCTCCGCCGCCGCAACCGCGGCATCGTCCGCATCCGCGAACAGATAGCCGAGCGCGACGTTCTTGAGCCGCCGCCGTCCCTTGGCATCGGGCGTCAATTCATAAGGCCCGCTGTCCGAAAGGCTCGCGTGCAGCGCCGTCCACGTCTCCCGGCCCACGCCCTCCAGCAGCGCCCGTCGCAACCCTTCGCGCGCGATGTGCACGGCATCCGGATCGACATTCGCACCGAGCCGCTCGGCAACCATCGTTTCGGTCGGCAGCAGGATCGATTCGCCGATGAAGGCATGGTCGAGCGCCTGGTTCTTCAGCGTGCGGCTCACCGCCTCGATAAGCGGCGCAGCATCGGTGCCGCCGTTTTTCACGGCATCGACCAGCCGATCCATCATCAATTGCTGCATTGCCTCGTAGCGCGCGAATGGATCGTCGTCGTGCGCGGAGAGGAACGCGAAATCCGCGGCGCTGCGCTTCGTCTCGACGGTCACGGGCGCCGAAAAGCCGCGGTTGATCGAGAGCACCGGCGGCTCGGCGACGTTCTCGAACGTCATCGTCGCGCTCGCCGAGCGGAGCTGGAACAGCTGTTCCGGCCCGAGCAGCGACCCCGACTCCCGCCCGAACAAGGCGATCCTCAGCGGAATGTGCATCGCCGCCTTCTTCGACTGGCCGGGCGTATCGGGCACCGCCTGCACCAGCGTCAGCGTCGCGGCTTTCTTCGCCGCATCATAGGCGAGATCGGCCGTCACCGTTGGCGTCCCCGCCTGCGAATACCACAGGCGGAACTGTCCGAAATCGGCGCCGCCGCCATCCTCCAGCGCCTTCACCCAGTCCTCGACCGTCGCGGCTTCACCGTCGTGGCGCGCGAAATAAAGGTCGGTGCCCTTACGGTAATTCTCCGGCCCCAGCAGCGTCGCCGCCATGCGGATCACCTCGGCGCCCTTGTTGTAGACGGTCGCGGTGTAGAAGTTCGAAATCTCGATGTAGCTCTCGGGACGCACCGGGTGCGCCAGCGGCCCCGCATCCTCCTGGAACTGCGCGGCGCGGAGCGCGCGCACGTCCTCGATGCGCTTCACCGCGGGGCTGCCCATGTCGGCGCTGAAGCTCTGGTCGCGGAAGACGGTGAGACCTTCCTTGAGGCTCAGCTGAAACCAGTCGCGGCAGGTGATGCGGTTGCCGGTCCAGTTGTGGAAATACTCGTGCGCCACCACCGCCGCCACGGCATCGAAATCGGCGTCGGTCGCGGTTTCGGCGTCGGCAAGGATGTATTTCGAATTGAAGACGTTGAGGCCCTTGTTCTCCATCGCGCCGAAATTGAAATCATCAACGGCGACGATGTTGAACACGTCGAGGTCGTATTCGCGCCCGTAGTGCACCTCGTCCCAGCGCATCGAGTCCTTCAGCGCCTGCATCGCGTGGCGGCACTTTTCCACATCGGCGGCGCGTACCCAGATGCCAAGCTTCACGTGTCGGCCCGACATCGTTTCGAAACTGTCTTCGAGGGCACGCAGATCGCCCGCGACGACCGCGAACAGATAGCAGGGCTTGGGGAACGGATCGTCCCACCGCGCGAAGTGGCGGCCATCGACAAGATCGCCCGCCGCGACCGGATTGCCGTTCGAAAGCAGCACCGGATAGCGCGCCTTGTCTGCCTTCAATTCCACCGAATAGCGGCTGAGCACATCGGGCCGGTCCGGGAAGAAGGTGATGCGGCGGAAGCCTTCGGCCTCGCACTGCGTGCAGAGATTGCCGCCCGAGGCATAGAGCCCCATCAGCTTGGTGTTCGCGGCAGGTGCGATCTCCACGATCGTTTCCACGCGCGCGGCATCCCCCGAAAGCGGAATCACGAGCTTGCCGTCCGCGAGCGTATAGCCGTCCTCGCCGAGCACCTGCCCGTCCACGGCAACGGATTTCAGATCGAGTTCGTCGCCGTCGAGCACCAGCGGGCCATCCCCCGCGCGCTCCACCTTGAGCACGGCACGAACCTGCGTGCAGTCCGCATCGAGATCGAAGGCGAGGCTGATGTCGGAGATGCGCCATGCCGGCGGCGCGTAGTCCTCGCGGCGGGTGATCGTGGGGGTTTCGCTGCGTGCTTCCATAGACAGGGACATAGTGAGC
The DNA here is from genome assembly GCA_016793845.1 of Sphingosinicella sp. Taxonomy (GTDB): domain Bacteria; phylum Pseudomonadota; class Alphaproteobacteria; order Sphingomonadales; family Sphingomonadaceae; genus Sphingosinicella; species Sphingosinicella xenopeptidilytica. The sequence continues at coordinate 14,195 of JAEULI010000140.1, read as the reverse complement.
GAACAGGCGAATCGCCAGCGGCTTCCGTGCACGCTAGGAGAGTGCGATGCCTCATCTGCTGATCCTCGGCCAAGGCTACACCGGCACGCGCCTACGCGCGGCGCTGGAACGCGAGGGCTGGACCGTGACCGGCACGGCACGCACCGCGCGGCCCGGCATCCTCGCGGCGGACGACCCCGCCGCGGCGGACGCCATCGCGGCGGCAACGCACGTTCTGTCCTCCGTCCCCCCCGATACCGATCACGACCCCGTACTCGCGCGGCACGGCGCAGCGCTCGCCGCCTCCGGCGCATGGCTCGGCTATCTCTCCTCCACCGGCGTCTACGGCGACACCGGCGGCGCATGGGTGGACGAGACCGCGCCCGTCGGACATGGCCGCCGCAGCGCGCGCGCCGCCGCCGACCTCGCGTGGCAGGGAATCGGCGCACGCGTGCTGCGCCTGCCCGGCATCTATGGCCCCGGCCGATCCGCACTGGACCGCGTGCGTGCCGGAACGGCGCAGCGCATCGATGCGGGCGCGCAGGTGTTCAGCCGCATCCATGTCGACGACATCGCCGCCGCCGTGATCACCGCGTTCGCCGCGCCGCCCGGCGTCTGGAACATTGCCGATGATCTCCCCGCACCCGGCCACGCCGTCACCGCGTTCGCCTGCCGCCTCGTGGGCGCGGCGCTGCCACCGCTCGTCCCGCTCGCCGAAGCTGCGCTATCGCCGCAGGCACGCGCCTTCTATGCGGAGAACCGCCGCATCGCGAACGGCAAGATGAAGCGCGACCTCGGCATCCGGCTTCGCTATCCTGACTATCGATCCGGCCTTCGCGCCTGTCTTCGGGAGGAGTGCCCATGAAATTCGGTGTCGGCCAGTCGCCCCGCAGGGTGGAAGATGAACGGCTGCTCACCGGACGCGGCCGCTACACCGACGATTTCCAGCCCGAGGGCACGGCTTACGGCGTGACGGTGCGTTCGCCCTATGGCCACGCGCGCATCCTCGGCATCGACACCGCCGACGCGCGCGCCATGCCCGGCGTGCTCGCGGTCTACACGGCGGAGGACATCGCGCACTACGGCCCGATTCCCTGCCTCGTGCCCCTTCCCGGCCGGATCGAAACGTACAGGGCGCTGCTGACGAAAGACATCGTGCGCTTCGTGGGAGACGGGGTCGCGTTCGTGGTTGCCGAAACCCGCGCCGCCGCGCGCGCCGCCGCCGAGGCTGTCGTCGTCGATTATGAGGAACTGCCCGCCGCCGCGACGCTCGACGCCGCGCTCGCGCCCGGCGCCCCCGCGATCTGGGAAAGCGCCCCGGACAATCGCACATTCGACTGGCATATCGGCGATGAAAATGCCACCCGCGCGGCCATCGCAGCAGCAGCCCATGTCACCCGCCTGCGGATCGTGCAGAACCGCGTCGCCCCCACCTCGATGGAGGTCCGCGCGGCGCTCGCCGAATGGTCGGACGATACCGGCCTCACGCTCACCGTCGGCAGCCAGGGCGTCGCGGCCATGCACAAGACGCTCAGCCGCGAGATCCTGAAGTGCCCGCCGGAGCGGCTGCGCGTCGTCACCGGCGATGTCGGCGGCGGCTTCGGCCTCAAGGTGTTCCTCTACCCCGAATACGGGCTCGTCCTCCATGCCGCCGAGCATCTGAAGCGCCCGGTGAAGTGGACCGGCGAGCGCTCCGATGCGTTCCAGACCGATTCGCACGGCCGCGCCGTCGTGTCGGAGGCGGCGCTGGCGCTCGATGCCGAGGGCAATTTCCTCGCGCTCGCCGTCGAAAGCTGGTCCGATCTCGGCGCCTATCAGGCGCAGTTCGGCCCGGCGATCCAGACAATGGCGGGCGGGCGCATCATCGGCGGCGTCTACCGCATCCCGGCGATCCACAATCATGTGCACGGCGTCGTCACCAACACTGCGCCTGTCGATGCCTATCGCGGTGCCGGGCGGCCGGAAGCAACCTACCTCGTCGAACGGCTCATCGAAACGGCGGCGCGCGAGACGGGCCGCGACGCAGGCGACCTCCGCCGCCGCAATCTTCTGCGCCCGGACGAGCTTCCCCACGCCAACGGCCTCGGCCTTACCTTCGATGTCGGCAATTTCCCGGCGCTGCTCGACGCCGCGCTCGAAAAGGCCGACTGGACCGGCTTTCCCGCGCGCCGCGCGGCGGCGGAAGCGCGCGGGCTGCGCTACGGGCGCGGCCTCGCTTACTATGTCGAGATCGCGGGCGGCGGCGATCTCGACGAATTCGCGGACGTGCGTTTTCTCGCTGACGGCACCATTGAGGCGGCGGTCGGCACGCAGTCCAACGGGCAGGGGCACGAAACGTCCTACGCACAGGTGCTCGCCGAACGGCTCGGCGTGCCGATGGATCAGGTACGCATCGTGCAGGGCGACACCGCGCGGCTGGAGGTCGGGCGCGGCACCGGCGGCTCGCGCTCGATGGTGTGGGGCGGCGGCGCACTGATCGAAGCCGCATCCACGATCATCGAGAAAGGGCTCGATCTCGCCCGCACCGATCTCGGCGAGGATGTCGATTTCGGTGACGGCCTGTTCCGAGCGCGGGGTACGAACACGACGATGAGCCTCGCCGAGCTCGCCGCGCGCCACCCGCAGGCGCTCGACACGCGCGCGCGCTACGCGAAGGAGAAGCCGACGCCAACCTTCCCCAACGGCTGCCACGTCGCCGAAGTGGAGGTCGATCCTGAAACCGGCCGCGTGCGCGTCGCGCGCTACAGCATCGTCGATGATTTCGGCACGCTGGTGAACCCGCTGCTCGTGGAAGGCCAGGTACACGGCGGCATCGCGCAGGGGCTGGGGCAGGCGCTTCTCGAAAACGTCGTCTACGACGAAAGCGCGCAGCTCCTCACCGGCAGCTTCATGGACTACGGCATCCCCCGCGCGGACGACATGCCGCGCAGCATCGCCTTCGCCTCCCGGCCCGTGCCGAACCCGAACAACCCGCTCGGCGCCAAGGGCTGCGGCGAGGCCGGCACGATCGGCGCCATGCCCTCGGTCATGAACGCCATCGTCGACGCGCTCGAAGGCACGCACGTCGACATGCCCGCCACCCCCGAAACGCTCTGGCGCATCTGCCGCGATCTTGCGGAGAAGGCCGCGGCATAAAATGGCCCCGCGCCTGCCGCCGGCACTGCTTGCCAACGCACGCGCCATGCGGGCCGAACCCGCCCCGGCCGAGGGCAGGTTGTGGTACCGCCTGAAAGGCCGCCAACTCGCAGGATACAAGTTCACCCGGCAGGTGGTGTTCGGACCTTATATCGCCGACTTCGCATGCCGGTCCGAAGGCTTGATCATCGAGCTTGACGGCGACAGCCATGCTGGATGCGAAGCCTATGACATGAAGCGTTCAGCGGAACTGGCGGCGCGAGGCTATCGTGTCCTGCGCTTTCCGAACAGCGAGGTTCACGACAATATCGAAGGCGTGCTGCAAATGATCCTGCACGCACTGGAGCCCTCACCCTCCCCCACCCCCTCCCTTGCAGGGAGGGGAGAGGAGAACATCTAGCCCCTCCCTTCCAGGGAGGGGTTGGGGAGGGTCTTTGCCGGGCTTGCCGACACGCACCTCCGGCGTCCATAGTGGCCGCGTTCCGCATTATGCCCGACAGTCTCGACGATCCCGCCGCCGCGCGCCCCTTCGCCATCCCGATCTACCGAACGGTTTGGATCGCCAGCATCGTTTCCAATTTCGGCGGCATGATCCAGTCGGTCGGCGCGTCGTGGATGATGACGACGCTCACGACATCGCCCGCGCTCGTCGCGCTCGTGCAATCGTCGGTGACGCTGCCCATCATGCTGCTGTCGCTCGCGGCGGGCGCAATCGCCGACAATAGCGACCGGCGGCTGGTGATGCTGGCCGCGCAGGGGTTCATGCTCGCGGTGTCCGTGGGGCTTGCCGTGTGCACGTGGGCGGGGCTCATCACGCCGTGGCTGCTGCTCGCCTTCACCTTCCTCATCGGCTGCGGCACGGCGCTGAACGGCCCGGCGTGGCAGGCTTCAGTAGGAGACATGGTGCCGCGCGCCGCGCTTCCAGGTGCCGTCGCGCTCAACTCGATGAACTTCAACATCGCGCGCAGCCTCGGCCCCGCGATCGGCGGCGCGATCGTGTCGGCAGCGGGCGCGGCGGCGGCCTTCGCCGTGAACGCGGTAAGCTACATCGGCCTCATCACGGTGCTGTCCCGCTGGCGGCCGGAGCGCCCGCCGCGCACGCTGCCGCGCGAAGGGCTGCTCGATGCGATGGCGGCGGGCATCCGCTACGTCGCCATGTCGCCGACGCTGCGCGCCGTGCTGCTGCGCTCGGCTGTGTTCGGCCTCGCCGCGAGCGCCGTCCCCGCGCTGATGCCGGTCGTCGCGCGCCACCTGATTTCGGGCGGCGCCTTTACCTACGGGCTTCTGCTCGGCGCGTTCGGCATCGGCGCGATCGGCGGCGCGCTTTCGAGCGGGCGGCTGCGCAGCACGCATTCGAGCGAATGGATCGTCCGCATCGCCATCGCCGCGTTCGCCGCCGGAACGGCGATCACCGCGTTCAGCCCGGCGATGCCGCTCACGATGTTCGGCCTGTTCCTCGCGGGCGGCGGGTGGGTGCTCGCGCTGTCGACATTCAACGTCACCGTGCAGATGTCGGCGCCGCGCTGGGTCGTGGCGCGCGCGCTCGCGCTCTATCAGATGTGGGCGTTCGGCGGCATGGCGATCGGCAGCTGGGTGTTCGGCGAACTCGCCGGAATGGCGGACGTGCGCACGTCGCTGATGGTCTCGGCGGTGCTCCTCCTCCTCGGCCTCCTCCTCGGCTGGGCGCGGCCGCTGCCGGAGGTGAAGGACCTCGATCTCGATCCGATCGCGCGCTGGACGGAGCCGGAAGTCGCGGTGCCGGTCGAGCCCCGCACCGGGCCAGTGGTGGTGACGATCGACTACCGCATTCCCGAGGCGAGCATCCGCGCGTTCCTGACCGTGATGAACGAGCGGCGGCGCATCCGTATGCGCGACGGCGCGCGGCACTGGACGCTGCTGCGCGATCTCGGCGATCCCGAACTCTGGGTCGAGCGCTATCACGTGCCGACATGGCTCGATTACATCCGCCACAACCAGCGCCGCACGAAGGCGGATGCCGAAAATATCCACCGCCTGCGCGCGCTGCACACGGGCGAGGAGCCGCCGCGCGTGCACCGCATGGTCGAGCGGCAGACCGCCGTTCTGCCCGGTCTTCGCCTGCCGAGCGCACGCGAACTCGCCGGGCCGATCACCGACCCGTCGCAGTCGGGCTAGCTGCGCCCCGTCGTGCCGCCCGCCGCGGCGGTTCCCGCGGGCACGCTGCGTGCCCGGAGCGCGATGAGGAGGCCGACGATGGTGAGCACCGCACCGGTCACCGCAACCGGCGTCCAGCGATAGCCTTCCAGAAACGTCGAGATCGTCATCGCGATGAACGGGATGAGCACGCTGGAATAAGCAGCCCATGCCGGCCCGATGATGCGGATGACGTTGAAATAGAGCAGGAAGGCAAGCGCCGAGGCGAAAGCGGCGAGATAGAAGACGCCGCCGAGATAGGCTGGCGTCCATTCCACGACGGGCGGCCCGCTCGTCGCCCACGCGACGCCCGCATCGATGATCGCGCCGTACGCCATCGCGAAGGCGAGCATTCCGAACATGTCATAGGTGCGCGCGCGCTCGGTCCCCTGCATGACGTTCGAAACCGAAGCGAGGATAACGGCACAGCCGGTGAGCACGAGGCCGGTCGTGAACGCGCCGTTCCATCCCGTCTCCGTCAGTTCCCGCTCGAACAGCAGCGCGACGCCGACGATACCGAGTCCCGCCCCGATCATGAAGCGGCCGCTGATCGGCTGTTTCAGAAACAGGCGCGCGAACAGCGTGTTCGGCACCACCAGCAGCGCGAACACGACCGCGATCAGCCCCGAGGTGATGCTGCGGCTCGCCTGGTAGACGAAGTTGAAATTGCCCGCGAACTGAAAGAGACCGAGCAGAAGGAAAAATCCGTGCGCGGAGAGCGGGAAGCGCAATGTCCGCCGCATGACGATACAGGCCCCGAACATCAGCAGGCTGGCCACGGCGAACCGGTAGGTGACGGACCATTGCGGCGGCACGACGCCAAGCTGCGTCTTGATCACATACCAGGTCGTCCCCCAGATCAGCGTGACTGCCGCGAACGGCAGGACGACGCGGGAAACGCTGGCGCGCGTCACAGCCCGGCGAGCGCGGCGGTGAGCGCCTGCACGTGCGCCTCGGGCGTGTCCCACGCGGTCACCAGCCGGATCTCGCCCGGCGCCCAGTCGTAGAACTGGAAACCCTGCGCGCGCAGCGCAGCGGAGTCCTCCGGCGAAGCGCGCACGAACACCTCGTTCGCTTCCGCAGGGTAGATCAGCCTGTTCCCCGCAGCCGCAGCGATGCGCGTGGCGGCGGCATTCGCGGCGCGGGCGTTGCGTTCCCACGCGCCCGTTTCGATCATCGCGAGCAGCTGCGCGGCGGCATAGCGGCCTTTTGAGGGCATCTGGCCCGCGCGCTTCTTCCTGTGCGGCAATGTTTCGGTGAGCGCGGGATCGAACACGACGATGGCCTCCGTCGACATGCCGCCGTTCTTGATGAAACCGAAGCTCAGCATATCGACGCCCGCGCGCCACGTGATGTCCGCCGGCGCGCAGCCGAGGTGGACGAGCGCGTTTGCGAAGCGGGCGCCATCCATGTGCAGCCGCCAGCCCCGCCGCTTTGCTTCGTCGCCAAGCGCCGCGACCTCATCCGGCGTGTAGACGCAGCCGTACTCGGTCGCCTGCGTCATCGAAAGCACGGAGGGGACCACCTGATGCACGTCGCCGCGCATCCCGGCCACCGCCGCGCGCACGCCTTCGACCGAGAGCTTGGCGGCATCGCCTTCGGCAAGGATCAGCGCCGCGCCGCCGCTAAAGAATGCGGGCGCCCCGGCTTCGTCGACCTGGATATGCGCCTCGCGGTGGCAGACGATCGCGCCCCACGGCGGCACCATCGCGGCAAGGCCAAGGCAGTTCGCCGCGGTTCCCGACCCCACGGCGAAGACGCTGCATTCGCGCCCGAAGAATTCGCCGAACGCGCCGTTCAGGCGCTGCGTCAGCGTGTCGTTGTCATATGTGCCCGCGATGCCGGTGTTGGCGGCAAGGACGGCTTCGATCACCTCGGGGCAGGCGGCGGCGGCGTTGTCGGAGACGAAATACATGCTCCGAGCGGCTAGGCCGCTCTTTGCGCTTGGTCAACACTGGCGCTCGCCTCTCAGTCGATTATGGTCGCATCCGGCAACCAAAGATGAAATAGAATATGAATTCAAAATTAAAATCTGGCGCTGACCAGAAAAGGAAAGCCATGCTGAAACCGATCATCGCCGCCGCGCTGCTCGCCGCCGCCCCCCCGACCGCTGCTGCCGCTGCCGAAAGCAACACCGCGCTCGCGCGCATCGATGCCGACCGCGCCGCGAACGAAGCCGCCGCGAAGGCCATCTGGGGCTTTGCCGAGGTCGGCTATCAGGAGGCGCGCTCCTCGGCGCTGCTGCAGAAGCGGCTGAAGGACGCCGGTTTCGACGTGAAGGCGGGTGTCGCGGGCGCCCCCACGGCGTTCACCGCCACCTGGTCGAACGGCACGGGGCCCGTCATCGGCATCATGGGCGAATACGACGCGCTGCCCGGCCTCAGCCAGACGGCGGACCCGGCAAAGACCATCCGCAGCGACGTGACCGCCGGGCACGGCTGCGGGCACCACCTGTTCGGCGTCGCCTCCGCCTCCGCCGCCATCGCGGTCAGGGACTGGATGAAGGCGAGCGGCACCAAGGGCACGATCCGCTTCTACGGCACGCCCGCCGAGGAGGGCGGCGCAGGCAAGGTCTACATGGTGCGCGAAGGCCTATTCAACGATGTCGACATCGCGCTGCACTGGCATCCGGCGGCGGAGAACAGCGCCGATGTCCAGACCACGAACAGCAACAAGTCCGCCAAGTTCCGCTTCCACGGCATCGCGGCCCACGCCGCGAGCGCACCCGAACGCGGCCGCTCGGCGCTCGACGGCGTCGAGGCGATGAACATGATGGCGAACATGATGCACGAGCACATGCCCGAGAAATCGCGGATGCACTATGTCATCACGGCCGGCGGCAACGCCCCGAACGTCGTGCCGGATTTCGCCGAATCCTTCTACTACGTGCGCAACCCGGATGCCGAAGTGGTGCGCGAGACGTTCGAGCGGCTGGTGAAGACGGCCGAGGGCGCCGCGCTCGGCACCGGCACCACGGTGGACTACGAGGTGATCCACGGCGCGCTGCCGCTGCTGCCGAACCACACGCTGCAAACACTCGTCCACGCGAAACTCACCGAAGTCGGCGGCGTGCTCTACACGCCCGAAGACATTGCGTTTGCGCAGAAGATCACCCCCACGCTCGGGCAGACGAAGGCGAAGCTTTCGGACGCCGCGCGCGTCGAACCGATGAAGGAAGACCACGGCGCAGGCTCCACCGATGTCGGCGACGTTTCGTGGACGGTGCCCACCGCGGGCTTTTCCACCGCGACATGGGTGCCGGGCACGCCCGCGCACAGCTGGCAGGCGGTCGCCGCCGGGGGCACCTCGATCGGCATGAAGGGAATGCAGAACGCCGCCAAGGTGCTGGCGCTCACTGCGATCGACCTGTTCCAGAAACCCGCGCTGATCGCGGCGGCGAAAGCGGAATTCGCGGAGCGACGCGGCCCCGATTTCGTCTACCGCTCCCTCGTCGGCGACCGCACCCCTCCGCTCGACTACCGCAACGCACCGGGGAAGTAAGAGCGGTTTTGGTTAGCCCCTCCCTGAAAGGGAGGGGTTGGGGAGGGTCACGGGCACAACCTTCGCCATCCACCCCCACCCGACCTCCCCCTCTTCAAGGGGGAGGGGATGACCTCGCACGTCCTCGGCGACGTCTTGTCTAAACCCCGCCCATTCCCGAGATGATGCTCCACGCCGTCTCGTCGATCGGCATCACCGAAAGCCGCGACTGGCGGATGAGCGCGAGGTCTTTCAGACGCTCGTCCGCCTTCAGCGCCGCAAGCGTCACCGGCGTCCGCAGCGGCTTCACGGCTTCGAGATCGACGAGGCCGGATTTCTCGTCATCGGGATCGGGGTAGAACTCGCGCGCCACCTTGGTGATGCCCACGATCTCCTTGCCCTCCACCGAATGGTAGAAGAACACGAGGTCGCCCTTTTTCATGCCGCGCATGTTGCCGAGCGCCTGCGCGTTGCGCACGCCGTTCCAGTGCGTGCGTTTCGCCTTCACCTGATCGTCCCAGCTCCACTTCGTGGGCTCGGTCTTCACCAGCCAATATGCCATGTTCAGCTATCCGCGTCCGGTTGCGCCTCTGGGCGAGCGTTAAGAAACGCGGGCAGTTTCATCAAGGCCTTGTCGATCTCGACCAGTGTCGGGAAGCGCGAAAGGTCGGTGCGCTGCCGCCGCGCATTATACATCTGCGGCGCGAGGCACACGTCGGCGAGCGTCACCTGATCGCCGAACAGATACGGCCCGGGCGATCCTTCCGCGATCTCCTCGAGCGGCTGGAAACCTTCTTCGATCCAGTGGCGATACCAGTCGTCGATCGCCTCCTGCTCCTGCCCCATGCTGTTCTTCAGATATTTGAGCACGCGAAGATTATCGATCGGGTGGATGTCGCACGCGATGATCTGCGCGGCGGCGCGGATGCGCGCGCGCCTCACGGGATCGTCGGAAAGAAGCGCGGGTTCGGGATACGTCTCGTCGAGATATTCGATGATCGCGAGGCTCTGGTTGAGGCCGATATCGCCGTCGATGAAATAGGGCACGAAGCCCTGCGGATTCAGCAGCTTGAAGCCGACGCCCCCCTGCGCGCCCGTGCGCAGATCGATACCCTTGCTCTCGTAATCGAGCCCCTTGAGATTGAGCGCGATGCGGACCCGGTAGGATGCCGACGACCGCCAGTATCCATAAAGCGTGCGCGACATGCTTTCTCCCTTCAACTGGCCCCCTTCAGCTGGCCATTCGGGCTGCTTCGTAGCGGGCGCGTTCCTCGGCGACCAGTTCCTTTCTGGAAAGCTTGCCGATCATCGTCTTGGGAAGGCTGTCGCGGATCTCCACGCCGACCGCACGTTCGTGCTTGCCGACATGCCCATTGAGGTAATCGAGCAGCGTCTTCTCCGTCACGTCCGCACCCGGCATCAGCGTCACGAACGCCTTCGGCCGCTCGCCGAGATAGGGGTCGGGCACGCCGATCACGATCGCCTCCTTCACCGCCTCGTGCTTGTAGAGCACGGCTTCGAGCTGGCTCGGGAACGCCTTGAAGCCGCCCACGACGATCATGTCCTTGAGCCGATCGACGACATAGACGAAGCCGTCCGCGTCGATGTAGCCGACATCGCCCGTGCGCAGCCGGCCATCGATGAACGCCTCGTTCGTCGCCGCTTCCTTCTTCCAGTAGCCGCGCATGATCTGCGGACCCGCCACGGTGATCTCGCCGGGTTCGCCCTCCGCCGGCGGTTTCGAAGGGTCTTCCTTGTCGACGATGACGATGCGCGTGCCGGGCAGCGGCTGGCCGATCGAGCCGGGCTTGCCGCCCGTCTCGTAGGGGTTCACCGAAACGACGCCCGCGCTTTCGGTAAGGCCGTAGCCCTCCACCACCTTCGCCTGCGTCTTCGCCTCGAAGCGGGCCTTGAGTTCGGCGGGCATCGGCGCGCCGCCCGAGATGCAGGCGCGGATCGAGGTGAGGTCGTATTTGGCGATCTTCGGGCTGTCGAGGAACGCCTGGTACATGGTCGGCACGCCGGGCAGCGCGGTGATGCGGCGGCGCTGGATCGTTTCCAGCGCGGGGCCGAGTTCGAATTTCGGCAGCAGCACCATCTCGCCGCCGCGCAGCACGGTGCGGTTCAGCACGCAGGTGTTCGCGAACACGTGGAACAGCGGCAGCGCGCCGAGAATGCGGTCTTCGATATCCGGCTCGGGGTCGATCGCCTGCACCTGCTGCGCGTTCATCGAAAGGTTGGCGTGCGTGAGCACCGCGCCCTTCGGCGTCCCCGTCGTGCCGCCCGTGTACTGCAGCAGCGCGATATCGGCGTGCACATCGATCTCGGGCACGTCCTCCAGCCCGTCGTTTTCGAGCAGGCTGGAAAAATGGATGTGGCGCAGGTCCGCTTTCACCTTGCTCCGCTCGCGGCGCTTGAACATGCGGTAGAGCAGCGCCTTGCCGGCAGGCAGAACGTCGGCGAGCGAGCCGACGACGAGGCAGCGCAGGCGGGAGCTTTCCAGCACTTCGGCGATCGTCGGGTAAAGCTGGGCAACGTCGAGGCAGACCATGATGTCGGTCTCGCTGTCCTCCACCTGATGGCGAAGCTCGTCCGCCGTGTAGAGCGGCGAGAAGTTCACCACCGTGCCGCCCGCCTTCATGATCGCATAGTAAGCGATCACATATTGCGGACAGTTCGGCAGGAAGAGCCCGACCTTGATGCCGCGCCGCACGCCGAGGATCTGGAAGCCCCGCGCCGCCTTGTTCACCGCGTCCGCGATCTCGGCATAGCTGTAGATGCGCCCGAGGAAGTCGATGCAGGCGGCGCCCGGCGTACGCGCGGCGGCATCTTCCAGGATGCGGTGCACGGGCATCGGTTCCAGCTTCAGATCCCACGGCACCGGATGGCCGTAGTTCTGCATCCAATCCATGCCGCCGGGCATCATCCTCTCCCACACGCTCTTTGGACGGGACTATAGCGCCTGTGTCTGAACTTTCGCTGAAAATCCCGGAAATTCGAGGCCGGTGAGCCGCGCGAGGTCGGCGAGTGCCTGTGCCTCGCTCGTCACCTTGATCGCCGCCATGCCCATCGCGGCGGCGGGCTTGCAGTTGATGCCGAGGTCGTCGAGGTACACGCACGCCTCCGGCGCGACGCCGAGCGCGTCGCACATCATCTGGTAGATGCGCGGGTCGGGCTTGCGCACGCCAACCTTCGCGCTTTCGATCACATGCTCGAACCGCGCGAGGATCGCTTCGACAGCGCGCGCCTTTTCGGGATCGGCCACCATCCCCGCCCCGCGCCCGACCTTGGCATTGTTGGTAATGCAGCCGATCCGGATACCCGCCGCCGTCAGCGTATCGAGCGCCGCGACCATCGCCGGGCGGATATCCCCCGCGAGCAGGCTCAGCACGTCGCGCCCCGCGATCTGATACCCCTGCGCCGCAGCCTCCTCGGCGAACAGCGCATCGAAGGCGTCTGCGTCGATCTCGCTACGCTCAAGCCGCGCCCAGGCGTTTCGGTCAGGGTCCGCCGCGTTGATCCGCCGGATACTATCCCGCGGCAAACCCCGGGACGCCTCGTATCGGTTGAATGCCTCGAACGGCGACGAAGTGATCACCCCGCCGAAATCCCAGAGCACCGCCTTCACCTCAGGCTGCACGATACCAGTCCACCCCATCCGTCCGCGCCCGAACGGCCCGGCCCCGCCGTTCCAGATAATGCAGGTGCGCCAGCGTCTCGCCCGTCGCCATCATGATCTCGTCGTCACCGACCGGACGGCGGAACAGCACCGTGAAGCAATCGTGCGCGCGCTTCGGCACGGCAATGAACGCCTCCAGCGCGTCGAGCTTTTGATGGTGATCGGCCTCAAGCTGGTTGAGCCTTGCGTGCAGCCCCCGGAACGGCTCGTTGTGCGCCGGCAGCACATAGAGTTCCTGATCGAGGCCGCGCAGCTTCTCGATGCTCGCAAGCCAGTCGCCGAGCGGGTCGGCCTCGGGCTCGGTCGAATACACCGAGACGTTGGAGGTGATGCGCGGCAGCACCTGATCGCCGGCAAGCATCAGCCCGTCATCGTCTGCGACAAGGCAGGCGTGCTCGGGCGTATGGCCGCGCCCGACGATCACGCGCCAAGCCCGTCCGCCGATGCGCAGCACGTCGCCCTCAGCGATCCTGATGAAGCTCGAGGGCAGGCGCGAAACGGCGCGCGCAAAGCGGCCCCACCCGCGTCCGCGGAACGTTTCCAGCGCCGCGTCGGGCCACCCAGCGGCACGGTAGAAGTCAACAGCCTGTTCCGGCGGCGCATCGGCAATATCGAGCGTCAGCATCCGCGCCATCAGATATTCGGTGCGCGCCATCACCAGCGGTGCGCCGCTCTTGTAGGTCAGCCACCCCGCGAGCCCGAGATGATCCGGATGATAGTGCGTGACGATGACGCGCGTGACCGGCTTGCCCGCGAGCGGCCCGGCGAGCACCTCGCGCCACACGGCCTTACCGTTGTCGGTATTGAGACCGGTATCGACGATCGCCCAGCCCTCGCCGTCATCCAGCACCCAGAGGTTGATGTGGTCGAGGCTCATCGGCAGCGGCATACGCAGCCAGAACACGCCCGGCGCGACCTCGTGCAGCTTGCCCGAAGCCGGCACCCAGCGGCCGAGTGGATAGAACAACCCGCGCCGCTCTTCACCCTCGTCGGGCGGAAGCGCGTGGTCCGCGAGCGATGCGTCGCCGATGGAAGAGTCGGCCTTCATGTCGTCTCCGGCTTAGGCCCCGCGGCAAGCCGCATCGACCTCACGGAAACGTCAGCCCTGATCGGCGTCGTCCAGCGCTTCCTGCGCGGCGCGGGCCGCTTCGGCGCGCTCCTTGCGCAGCTCTTCCAGAAGCTCGTCGCGGTCGTGGTCGAACGTCATGTCGACGCGCTCGATACCCGCCTTCTTCGCCGCCACAGCGACGAGCGCATCGAGTTCGCGCTGCGAGCAGAGACCGAGCGTCACCGGGTCTTTCGGCGTGATGTTCTGGATGTTCCAGTGCGTCTTGTCGCGGATCGCGGAGATCGTCGTCTTCGTCGTCCCGATGATGCGCGAAATCTGTGCGTCGGTGATCTCGGGGTGGTTGCGCACGATCCAGGCGATGCCATCCGGCTTGTCCTGCCGCTTCGATACCGGCGTGTAGCGCGGCCCCTTGGTACGGCGCTGCTGCTCCGGCCCCTTCTGCAGCACGAGGCTGTGCGCAGGATTCGCCTGCCCCTTGTCGAGCTCGGCCTGCGTCAGGTCGCCGGCCCGGATCGGATCGCGCGGGATATGCTTTGCGGAGGCCGTTTCGTCGGCGATCGCCTGCACTTCTAGCACGTGGAGCCCGCAGAAATCAGCGATCTGCGAGAAGGTGAGCGCCGTGTTGTCGACCAGCCATGCAGCGGTCGCGTGCGGCATCAGCGGATAGTTCTGGGCCATGGC
>JAEULI010000137.1 GCA_016793845.1 Sphingosinicella sp. | reverse complement strand
TCCTGAGCAGTTCCTGCATCCGGTCGATCTGGGCCGGGTCCGCCTTCGCAGCGGTATCGCCCATCACGTATCGCCGCAGCGTCGCCGCGCCCACATGCGATGCGACGTTGACGGCGACACCGGCCCCCTCCAGCGCCCGCAGATACTGATCGAGCGTCGTCCAGGTGACGTCGTAGCGCGCGTCATCCTCTTGCCGCTGCTTCATGTCGATTTTCATGTCTGGCGTGAGCGGTCCCATCGACTCGCCCTCGCCCATCACCTCGAGCGTGATGCCTTGGCGGAGGGCGCTCTCCGCACGGCCATCCACAAGCAGGCTCTCGTTTGACCAGCTGAGCATATTGATGAAACCCGGCGCCACCGCCGCCTTGCCGGCATCGATGGTGCGCACCGCGGCACCCGGTGCCTTCACCCCGACATAGACGATACGGTCCCCCGCGATCGCAAGCTCACCGGCGAACGGCGCGTTTCCAGAGCCGTCATAGATCCGTTCGCTCCGGACCAGCAGATCATAGCGGAGCTTCGGCGTACGCGCCGAACCGGCGGCGAACGCGGAGGCCGCCGACGCCAGCACAGCAACAAACATTATCGCCGGACACCACCGACACGCCCCTACACGCACGCCCCCTCCTCGCTCGCCTTTCCTCTTTCGGTATTCTATTTACAGAAATATACATATATATCTATAATGAAATTATATCTACATTGATGGTTTCAAGACGAAGAGGGGTCGGTGCCCATGCCGCAAACATCAGACGAAACGGCCGGCAATACCTTCCTGACCAGCAGGAGCGCGCGTTGATGTCGTATGGTTTCGTGCCCGGCCAGCGATACCGGATGCCCACACATTTCGGACCCACACCGGGCCCGCGTCAGAGCTACGGTGGCCGCGTTCTGGACTACGTCAACACGCCCCGGCAAACCATATTGAGCGCGCGCTTTGAGGCGGATGCCGGCGCGCTTGAGACGTTGCTGCCCCCCGGCTTCTCCTTACGCAGACCGGAGCTTGCGATCGACTTCGCCTATATGACCGATATCGATTGGCTCGCCGGCCGGGCCTACAATACGTTCGGCGTATCCATCCCGGCACGCTTTGAGGGGCAGCGAGACGTCGTCGATGGCGACCTGCTGCTTGTGCTGTGGGAAAACCTGGCCGATCCGATACTGAGCGGCCGGGAGGAACTCGGTTTCGCGAAGCTCTACAGCGAGCTGCCGCCGCCCGCGACCACCGCGGACGCAGCGCGGTGCGAAGCGCTGTGGGACGGCTTCATGTTCGCCGCGCTCACGCTCCACGATCTGTCTCCCGAAACGGGTGATCCCGATGGGGAGCCCGAAACGCAGGGCCTGCTCCACTATAAATATGTGCCCCGCACAGGCACGCCCGGCGTTGCGGACGCGGAGTACGCGGTCCTCACCCCACTCGGCGGCAGCAACCTCCGGGTCGAGGAAATGCAAACGGCAGCGAATGCGACCATAAGCTTCCAGCGCGGGACGTGGGAACAGCTGCCGACATTGGTCCATATCGTCGATCGGCTCGCGGACATACCGATCGGCCGCTGCCTTTCCGCTCGGCAGCTGCGAACGATCGGCGCCAAGGATCTCAGCGATCAACGGGCGTTGTCGTGAGCGCGGCATCCGGCGCTGTCCGTCACGCCGCGCATCCATTTTATGGCGGCGATTTCCAGCCCACCAAAGCCGGCACGCGCTTCACGCTGACGAACCCTGCGCTCCGCGCGCCGTTGGCTGCGTTTCGCGGTTGCACCGCGCACGACGTGGACCGGGCCGTCCGATCCGCCCGCAGGGCCTTTCTCGATCATGCGCGCCTCGCCGCGCCCGAAAAGCGCTGCCTTTGGCTGAACGCATTGGCAAATGGCCTCAGGTCTGCCCGCACGGAACTCGCCATGCTGGATTCCCTGGAAATGGGAATGCCGATCGCTCAGGCACTGGCGCAGGTCGACGAGGCCGTGGCCTGCCTCCTTGCATTCGCAGGATACGCGAGCGAACCTCACGGCGAGGTCATCTCAACGGATCGATCGCACACATTCTCGACCAGCTGGGAAGAGCCATGCGGTGTCGTTGGCATCATCTCGGCATGGAATTATCCGCTGATCATAGGCGTATCGGCGCTGGCACCGGCTGTCGCCGCCGGCAACACCGTGATCATCAAGCCCTCCGAGACAGCGCCGTCCTCGCTGCTTCGTGTCGCCGAAATCGCATCGGAGGCCGGTTTGCCCGACGGTATCGTCAACGTCCTTCTCGGCGGAGCCAGAACCGGCACGCAGATGGTCGTCCATGACGATATCGATCTGCTGCATTTCGTCGGCTCCACCGCAGCCGGACGCAAGGTCATGATGCTGGCCGGCGGTTCGAACGCCAAACGCGTGATGCTGGAACTGGGCGGAAAATCGCCCCAGATCGTCTTTGCAGACGCGGCGGAGCTTCCCGGTCTGGCGGAAGCCGTCGTCACAGCAGCCTTTCACAACACTGGGCAGCTCTGCGTTGCACGCAGCCGCCTGCTTGTGGAAGCCACGGTTGCCGATCGTCTTGCCGAAAAAATACGCACGGTGATGCCGCAGGTCTTTCGGGTAGGTTCACCGCTCGATCCGGCGACCAACTATGGCCCGATCGCAAACGCGCGTCAGCTTGAGACCGTTCTGCGTTTCGTGGAGGTCGGGATGCAGGAGGGCGCGGGTTACGAACCGCTTGAAACGGCGGGGAGCCTACCGAACGAGGGGCTTTTCGTAGCACCGGGTCTGTTCAGGATGGCGCGCAACACGATGCACGTGGCGCGCAAGGAAATTTTCGGCCCGTTGCTGTCTGTCATCCCGTTTTCCGACGAGGCGGAGGCCATCGCGCTGGCGAACGACACGCACTACGGGCTGGCGGCGACGGTGTGGACGCGTGATATCGGAAGAGCGCGCCGCCTCAGCCGCGACCTTATGGCGGGCCGTGTCGACGTAAGAACCAATGCTTCGCCCGGTGCCCCACTCCACGCTCTCCCCGCGGAACCTCACCGCGCTTCGGGCCATGGCGTGCTTGGCGGCCGGCAGGGGCTTTCGGCCTATCGCTGGCGCAAGGCCGTGCAGTTCGTAACCGCATGAGCCCGGCGCGAATCTCGGTAGAGCGGCTTGCCGGGGATCCGGGCGGCATCGATACCGCCGCCGCGTGGATTCATGCGGAATGGAGCGCCTTCAGCGGTCGCACGCCGGAGGAAACCCGCGCGCGCTTCGCGAACGAGGTGCCCGAGGCGGGCCTGCCGATCACCCTTGCCGCCTATGTCGACGGCGAGATCGCAGGCATCGCCTCGCTAAGAGCGCGCGACAGCGCGGACTGGGATGCAGCGGCCCAGCCCTGGCTCTGCAACGTGTTCGTCGCACCGGGCTGGCGGCGGCGCGGTGTCGCCGAGGCGCTTTGCCTCGCCTGCGAAACTGCTGCGGCGAAGCTCGGCTATCCGTCGATCCATCTCGCCTCGATCACGCCCGAAGGCTCGCTTTACGAACGCATCGGCTACCGGATTTACGCTTGGCGCACCCGGCATGGCGAGCGTTTTGCCCTTATGTGCAAATCACCAGGTGAAACGGGGAAGACGCAATGACCGATCTTGCATCCCGGATCGGCTGGATCGAGCGCCTTGTCGCTTTCGATACGAGTTCCGGAAAATCGAATCTGCCCTTGATCGAAGACGTGTCGCTTTATCTCGAAAGTCTTGGCGTCCCCGTGACGCGCGTTCCCAACACGGATGGCGACCGGGCGAATGTGTACGCGGTGATCGGCCCGCTGACGGAAGGCGGCATCCTCCTGTCCGGCCATACCGACGTCGTGCCCGTCACCAATCAGGCATGGTCGACGGACCCGTGGACGCTCTCCCTCCGCGCCGGTCGGCTCTACGGTCGCGGCACGTGCGACATGAAGGGCTTCTGCGGCATCGCGCTGTCGCTCGTTCCGGAGATGCTGGCGGCAAAACTGCAACGCCCCATCATCCTCGCTCTATCGTACGACGAGGAAATCGGGTGCATCGGCGCCCCTGCGATGATCCGCGACATCGCACGTCTGTTGCCGCGTCCCGGCGCGGTCATCGTCGGCGAACCGACGATGATGACCGTTGTTGACGGCCACAAGGGCAGCACGCAGTTCCGCACGCGCGTGACGGGCGTTCCCGGCCACTCCAGCGATACGGAGAATTGTGCGTCGGCTGTTGAAATCGCCGCGCAGCTCATCACGCGCCTCGTCGAGATACGGATGCTGAACCGCGCCCGCGCAGACTCCGACACGCTGTTCCAGCCTCCCTATACGACCATTACGAGCAACCTCGTATCAGGCGGCGTTCAGCAGAACGTGATGGCCCACGAATGCCTCTTCACCTGGGATCTGCGGAATCTGCCATCCGACGATGTCGATGCCTGCAGGCAGGCTTTTGACGGCTTCGCACAGGAACTGGCCGAGCGATATGCCGCAGCTAGCATAGCAATAAAAATCGCGACGGAAACCATTGTGAAGGTTCCGGCACTGCGCCCCGACCCCGACGGACAGGCATCGCAGCTCGCGCGGCGATTGACGGGGGCGAACCAGATCCAGGTCGCTTCATATGCGTCGGAGGCGGGGCAATTTCAGGGGGCTGGTTTCTCAACCGTTCTTTGCGGACCGGGCAGCATCGAGCAGGCGCACAAACCCGACGAATACGTATCGCTCGATCAGATCGAGCGCTGCACGCGTTTCCTGCGCCGCATCATCGACGAAATGCGCTGAGCGCCGCAACCAGCATGAGGAAACAGCATTGACGGCTTCAAAAATCAGGCGCGATCCTTCCGGGAAGGTCGCCTGTATCGGCGGCGGGCTGATCGGCAGCGCATGGGCGGCGCAGTTTGCCGCGCACGGATACGACGTCCAGCTTTACGACCCATCCGCGACAACGGCGGAAGCACTGGCACGCGCGCTTCGCAGGGTGGTCGCAATTCGCGGCGTCGACCTTCAGGCGTTGCAGGACCGCGTAACCATCGTAGCGTCGGCCGAGGAGGCCGTATCGGGCAGCGTCTTCGTTCAGGAGAGCGTGCCGGAAGACCTCGCGCTCAAACAGCGGATCTTCGCCGCGATCGAGGAGATCGCGGGCGATGCCGTGATCGCCTCGAGCACATCCGACTATCCGCCTGCCCTGCTGCGGCAGGGCCTCCGGAACGGCCAGCGCATCATTGTCGGCCACCCGATCAATCCGCCTTATGCGACCACGCTGGTCGAAGTCGTGGTCGATACGGAAACACCCGCCGAGGTCACGGATGCCGCCATCGCCTTCTACCGCAGGGCGGGCAAGATGCCGGTGAAAATAGAAGGTACCCAGACCGGCTTCGTCGCCAATCGTCTCCAGATGGCGATCATGCGGGAGGCCCTGCGGCTGGCCCACGACCAGAAGGCCACGATTGCCCAGATCGATGCCGCCCTCATGCACGGTATCGGCCCGCGGTTCGCCGCTGTCGGCATGTTCAACGGCTTTGCGCTGAACGTACCCAGCCACGACCCTTCCGATTGGCTGGATCATATCGAACGTTTCGATTTCGGCGCCGCTCTCGTCCACACGGATCCGTGGCCGACCTGGACAACTCAGGATCGCAACCGGATTGCATCGGAGTGGCTCGCGCACCTGTCCGCGCAAGGCATCAGCGCGCTTGCGGATCGCCGTGACCGGCTGACCGCTGCGGCCTGCGCGATGCATTCGCCGGCTTCTGCGGGGACAGTCACATCGCATCCCCATTTTTCGGCCGACTATCAGGAGGCGCGCCGCAAATTTCGGGCGGCGGCATCCGCAGCGGGAGCAATCCTGGAGACGCACCACCTGCCTGAACATACCGGCCCCGACGGCAAACCGCTCTACATGGATTTCGCGTGGCTCGGGCCAGAAGATGCGGATGTCGTTATCCTGTCACTGTCCGGCACACATGGCGCCGAAGGCTTCTCCGGCTCCGCCGCCCAGACACATTGGCTGACGACGCGCCCGGACCCGCTTCCGCCCCGCACAGCCATGCTGTTCGTTCATGCCGTGAACCCGTTCGGGTTCGCTTACATGCTGCGCGTGAACGAGAACAACGTCGATCTGAACCGAAACTTCGTCGCATTCGGTGAGCACCTGCCGCCCAATCCGCTCTATGCCGCCGTGTCGGACATGCTCCCAAATCGTACCGGCCTTGACGAGGACATGGTGGACGAATGGAGCGCCGCCCTCCAGAAATCCTATGCGCGCTTCGGCCGGTGGGAAACGCACAACGCGCTTGAATGCGGCCAGTATGAGGATCCGGCCGGTATCGAGTTCGGCGGGCAAGACCTGCAATGGTCGTCGCGTACCCTGCTCGATGCTGTCCGGCGCTTGTGCGGCAAGGCCCGCCATATCGCGTATCTCGATTGGCACAGCATGATCCCGATCGGCGACGGCAATCTCATCTTCCTGAATTTCAACGCGGCGGGTGGCCCCCTGTATTGCCGCACGGCGGACTGGTGGGGCGAAGACGCGATCAGCGCGAAGACAGTGGAAGCGCAGTGGTCTTCGGGAACCTCTTTGCCGCATACGCACCGCAGCGGCCTCCTCTTCTGGGGCCTTGAGCGCGCCCTCGCGCCGCAAGCGGACGTTGCCGGTGCCATCGTGGAATTCTGCTGCGATCCGGATGCGTTCATCCACACCAGCGAACCCGATACGCGCACGGTCATGTGGGAGCGATGGCTCTACCGCAATTACAGGGACGATACGGCGCAGCGGGCGCTGGCAATGCGTTACCTGAGGGAAGCGGCAGCGCCGACCCGCCGATCCTATCAGGACAAGGCCATCGCTGCCGCCATGCCGGTCTATCGCCGGATCATCGAGGGCGCGGGTCGGTGGGCTGCGGAGAATATCGCCTCGGTACCAGACAGGCTGATCCAGACCGACACGATATCGTGAACCGGCCTATCGACGACGGGAGCTGAACAGGAGAATGCCTGTTCCCAGCATGACGACAAGCCAGCTACCGGTTGCAAAAACCAGAAGACGCCCTGCGATACCGAAAACCTCGCCGGTGTGGACGGGATAAAACAAGTCGATCATCCGCTGCGTAAAGCGGTCGCGCATCGGATCGAGCGTCCCCAGGATCTTACCGCTGGTGGAATCGATATAAACGGTGGTTCTGCCGAAGGTTTCATATCCTTCGCCGGGCTGGCGCAGCCGCACGCTCCAGACCGGGCGCTCATCGGTTGGAAATGTCACGGCAACGAGCCGGGCCTGCGCGTAAAGGTGCAGAGAGGTCGATATCGCATCCTCGAGCATGACTCCGCCAACCGGCCCTGCACGCGGCGCAGTGAATTCCGAAACCGGCGCAGAGAGCAAACGCCGGATGCCATCCTCGAACACCGAGAAAACACCCGCAAGAACTATGATCGCGGCCGGTACGGCAGCCCACAAGCCGATTGCCCGATGCCAGGCGAACATCCGCAGCTTGAGCTTGCCAACGCGGCCCGGAACCAGGCGATCATGCCATTTCATTCTCCCCCGCAAGGCAAGGGCAGTGCCAAGCCCGAGATTGGAGAACAGGAGAAACCCGCTGATCCCAACAATCCAGCGCCCGACCTCGCCCGCAAACAGCGACTCATGCAGCGTCACGAGGGTGCCGGCCCACGTACGACCTTCCTTGTCAAAGGAATGCAGGAGACGACCTTGGCCATCGACAAGCACGTCCCGAGAGAGGTCTTCAGGCGTGTCGATCAACGTGACCTTGTACCTCTCCCTGATGCCTCCCGTTGAGATGAACGAACGAACGTGCACCGCATCGTTCTGCAGGGCTTCGACCCGCTGCGAGAGCAAGGGAACATTCAGCGGAACCCCTCCGCCAGCTATGAGGCGATCACCGATCTCTCGGTGAAAGGTCAACAGCAGGCCTGTACCGGCCTGTACCAGCCAGAACGCCAAGGCAGCCAGACTCAACCATTTGTGCACCTTTAGGATCGCCTGCGATCCAGGCCTCTTCGATTTGCTCTGAGTCATTTCACGCTTGATCAGGAAAGACGATATCGTTTCATTTATATGATACTCTATTAAAATAGAAAATATTATTTCATCCTAGCCACTGCTCAAACCCACCCGCCAGAATGTCATGCCATCGCACCGAATATCGGCGCGTCTTCATCGACGCGCCTCCCTCCAATAAGGAAAAACGCCGGAAAACTGAGACTGTATCCGGCCTCTATTCCCATGTCGCCTTGGGCGAAAGCCGCTGACACGCGACTTGCTTATGCCCAAGATGCGGGAAGCGTTCTGCGGTTCCGTGAATCTACCTGTCCTGCCCGCTAAGCTTACGGCGATCCTTTGTGCAAGCGTCTCTCCCATCGCGTTTTTGATGCGCGGAATTCCGTACTCTTCGGTTGGGGGAATAAATGAAAAGCACAATCGCCGTTGCACTCATGTTCGCGTGCCAACACGCGCAAAAGGCTTATGCTGATACGTCGGAAGTCGCGGCCAGCATCATGCTTGGAAGCGACAGGGTTTGGCGGGGCCTTTCCCAAACCCGGGGAAATCCGGGGATCGAAGGGGAAGCGAAGTGGAACCACGCGGACGGCCCCGTCGCGGGCCTCGTCGTTGCCGATTACAGGTCGGACCAGACGGGTAAATCTGGCGCGGCGATCACGCCGTTCGTCGCCTTCAACAAGGATATCGCGGGGTTCAATATCGATGCGGGGTATCTGTATCGCGGCGTCACCGGAGCGCAAAATCGCGACTTCAGCGAAGTGACGATTTCCGCGGGCCACTACTTCGGAAAGCTGCGCACGCGCCTCGGTATATTCTATTCGTGGCACCACTATCTTCCGGGCCAGAACACCTACACGTATTTCGATACACGTATGCCGATCGCCGAAGTGGCGGGGCTACCGCTGGCCGTCACGGGCCATCTCGGCGTCTTCGATGCACGCGGCAACGCCGATGATTATGTGGATTGGCGTGTCGGCCTAACGACCAAGGTGCATGGGGTAAGCCTGAGCGCAAACCTCTCACATGCCGATGTCGATGCCGAGCGCTCGCGGCTCGAAGGTGCACGGCACGGCGGCACGCGCTTTGCGGGTACGGCATTCCTGTTGTTCTGAAACGCTCGAATTTGGGAGCCTGAGACGATCCGGTCTCAGGCTCCTCTCTCTGCCTTGTCCGCGGTCTTCAAGCGCCACAGACCGACCGTGAACAGCGGGATCACGAGCACGACAAGGAAGTAGGCGGCGCTGTAGCGATAGCCTTGTCCGATCAGATCGACGAGACCCACCGCCGTTGCCGCGAAGATCGCAACGACCATGACGACCAGTGCCACGAGTGGACGGACGACCGCCGGAAGAGGCTTGCTGCGGTCCGCAGCGGCCCGCGCAAGGCGTTCGTTGAAACCGTGCAACAGGCCGACACCCGTTTTCACCAGCGCACCGATGATCACGAACTGGATCATCAGCGCAATGGCCGGATGGCCGAGCCGGTCCAGCACGAACTGAACGGGGAGCGTCGAGTCCACGATTTCGGGGTAGAAGCTCGAAAGCGTCATCAGGAACGCGAAGCCGGGCAGCAGGATCAGCGGGCCGGCGAGCGCGCCCGCGACGAACGCTTCGCGGCGGCTCGCGAAATTGCGCGCCACGAAGATCAGCACCGGCAGCAGCGGGATATTGTACGCCATGTAACTGATGCCGTTCCACAAGGTGGCCTTCGGTTCGACCGGTGTTGCCGCGATCGCGGCCGAAAGATCGTCTCCGAAGCGCATGACGACGAGCACGAACAGCAGCAGGTAGGTCGCGTAGAACAGGATCGACCATGCCGAGATCAACCGCTCGACGAAACTGTTTCCGAAAAACACCAGCGCTGCGACGATGGCCATGAAGAGCACCGCGCTCAGCCACAGGGGCCATCCTGCGAGTTCGAGCATAAGCTCGCCCGCCGCAGCGGAAACGACCGCGAGCACGAGCACGAGGCTCGCCAGATAGCCGATCTCGAACAGGATGCAGAGCCGCCCGAGCAATATGCCCATGAAGCTGTTGTAGTCGTAGGCGCGGAAGCGGCGCGCGAGTTCGAAGGCGATCATCGCGCTGGCGCTGAACAGCACCGCGGTCAGCCCCATGCCGATCAGTGCAGCGGCCGGTCCCATCGAGACGAAGAATTCGACGAGTTCGCGCCCCGTCGCGTAGCCGCCGCCGACGAGGACGGCCTGGATGACGAGGCCGGGCACGACATAACGTTGAATGATCTGGAACATGTTTCCCCCCACCCGGTTCGATCGTTGCCGGTTCAGTCGTTGCAGGCCGAAGCGGCGGAGGCCCATGGCCCAAGCCGCATCCCGGCAGGATCGTTTGCAGGTACGATAACCCGCACCTTGTCCGCGGTGCAGCCACGCGCCGCATTGAAGGCAAGCCACCAGTGGCGAACATGCGCCGCGTCGTGGGCGCGGGCTTCCGGGAAACGCTTGTAGAAGCCCGCCGGGAAATCGTTCGCCTCGCCCTTCACGTGGCGGTCGAGAAAGTCGAGCGCGGCATCGTTCATCAGCCGGATGCCGCGATCGGCGTCGATGGTTCCGTAAAGCCGGGCCTTGAAGGGCGCGCGCGCCGCAAAAAGCAGATCCATGAGCCCGAGGTGGCGCATCGTTTCCACGCGCATCCGGTAGATGCCAGGCGTTTCGCCGGCCACGGCCCAGCGTTCGTAGGCATAGTCCGTGGGATTCGTATCCGGATCGTCGCGCTGCGATGAGGCGAACTTCTGGCCTGTCAGCATCAGGAGCAGCGGCCGGCCGAGATCGGCATTGTAGAGCGAGAAGTCGAAGCTCTCGCCGTCGAGGTTGATCGCCGCCCGGCAGTTCGCGATGCGGGCGCAGGCGGACGGGGCCGCGGACCCACCGAAAGACATGCCCGCAACGGCGACACGCCTGAAATCGGCGGTCTCCACGATCGCTGCCGCCGACGCGGGAGCGGCACGTTCGAGCGCGCCGAGCACAAAAAGATTGTCGTCGCGCCAGGCGTGGGCGCTCGCGTTGATCCGGTGCCCGGCCGATCCTGCATCGTAGAGGGACAGACCCTTGAAACGGCCTTCCTCGGTTGCGGCGCCCATGAAGGTCGCGATGCCCTGTTCCAGGGCTTTCGTGGCCTCCGAATCTTCCGTGCCGCCCATGAACGGCGGGATCTCGTGGCCGTCGGCGAAACGGTACCTCACCGAATCGCCCGGATGCCCGATGCTGACGACGATGTAGCCGTGGCTCGCGAGGTGCTCGGCAATCGCAGTGTTCTGTTCCTTGTAGGACCAGAAACCGTGGTTGAGGAGAACGACCGGCCATTTTCCGGAGGCAGCGCGAATGCCCTCCATGCCGTTCGCGCGAACGGAGGCGAACGATGTGTAGAGGAACCACGGCTCTCCGAAGGTGGTGCCGAGCGACATCGCCTCGGTCCGGCCGGTATACGCCGCGCGCGGCCCCGCCTCACCGGCCGCACCCGGATACCAGATACGCACAGGCAGGCGTCTCGGTTCGTCCGCCGGTCGCCCGAGCACACCACGACGCGCCGTATCGGTCATCTCGATCGCAATCGTCCCGACCGGATGCACGCCCTCCGGCGCCGGCAGGCTGAACACCGGAAAAAACCAGAACGGAAGCGCCGACAACACGGCCCCGGCGGCAAGCCCCGCTCCCACACCTCGCCCTGACGCACGACCGCGCCATACGAGAAAAGCGGCACCGAGAGCCACGATGGTTCCAGGCAGCGCCTGCCACTGCAGCCCCGCCAGCGCGACACTGCCCGCGATGAGCGCGGCAGCGACGGCGAGCCCCTGCCCGGCGCGACGGACGCCGAGCAGGGCGAGGACGGCCAGCAGCGCGAGCGCCGCGATCAGAACGGCACCGCTCGCGCTCATGCCCGCCATCTCAGAAGGCGCGCCCGATGGTCAGGCGAACGGTGCGGGGATCCCCGCGCATGATGAGCGTTTGATCATAGGATGTCGGGAAATACTTGCGATCGAAGGCGTTGTCGATGTTGAGCTGCGCCCGCCATCCGTCCCTCTCGTAGCTGATGTTGCCGCCGACAACGACGTAGCCAGGCAGATAGAACGTATTGGGCAGATCGCCGGCCTGCTTCGAATAGCCGGTGATGCCGCCGCTGAAGCCGAGGCCTTCGAGCGCGCCCTCCTCGATCGTGTACTTCACGTAGGCGTTCACCGAATGGCGCGGCACGTTCGCCGTCCAGTCCCCGCTCGGCGTCGAGCTGTCCGACACCACCTTCGCCCGCGTGTAGGCATAAGCGAAGAGCGCCTCCCAACCGCCGCCGAGCCGAAGCTGGCTGTCGAGCTCGAAGCCGCGGCTGCGCTGCTTGCCGGTGACGATGTAGGACGACGGATCGAATGGGTCGGAGGTGGCGAGGTTGCTGCGGGTCAGCTCGTAAACGGCCGCGGTCACGCTGATCCGGCCGCCCATCAGCGCCGTCTTCACACCGAGCTCGAACTGTTCGCCTTCTTCCGGCGGCACAGGACGGCCGTCGCCCGTGTAGTAGCCGGGCTGCGGGTTGAAGGAGCGCGACCAGCTCGCGTATCCGGCAACTTCGTCGACAAAGCGGTAATTCATGCCGACACGCGGCGTGAATTTCGAATGGGTCACGGTCTCGAAACCGTCGTCGCTCTTCATCCGGCTCCAGCGTCCGCCCGCCGTGAAGGTCAGGCGTTCGGTCAGCCGGATCGCATCCTGCATGTAGATGCCGATGTTGGTCGAATCCGTGTGCGTCGGAGAAGGCTCCAGCACCGGCTTGTAGAGATTGAAATCCGGGTCGAAGAGATCGAGGACCGGCAGGTCGTCGAAATTCAGATAATAGGTCTGGCTGTCGCTGGTGTCGGAATATTCGACGCCAAATGTCAGATTATGTTCGACACTGCCGGTATGGAGGCGCGCATTGATGCCGCTGTCCGTCGAGAGCTTCCGCAGATTGCGGTCCTGCTCGAAAACATAGAGATAGAAATCGCGCTGGTTGTCGGGATCGAGGAAAAGACCGTTGTAGAGATTGTCCCAGCGCGGCCGATACCAGGCAAGGCGGACGTTCTGGTAGAAATCGACACTGTCCGAAAACTCGTGCCGGAGCAGATATCCCAGGCTGTAATAGTCGTTCTTGACCTTACTCGGGTGAATCGAACTGCCGATGTAGCGGCGGTACGGGATTTTCCCGTTAATGTTCGGAAGTACCGTGCCCTGCGCGGGCAGGCCCGCGACGTCCATATTGTCTTCGTGCTGATACTGGGCAAGCAGAGTGAGGCTTGTCCGCTCTCCGATCTCGATCGTTAGCGAAGGCGCCACATAGATGCGCTCGATCCCCTTGACCTGATCGACGAACGAGCCTTCGCGCCGATACGTCGCGAACAGGCGGCCGTAAATGCTCTGGCCTTCGTTGAACGATCCGCCGACATCGATAGTCGGCTTGTAATAGCCGAAGCTTCCGATACCGAATTCGAGGTCGGCGAACGCCTCCTTGCGCGGACGACGGCTGTTCAGGTTGACGAGACCGCCGACCGAGCCCTGACCGTAGAGCGAGGACGATGGACCTTTCAGAACCTCGATCGATTCAAACGCCGACGGCTCCACATTGGCGCTGGTCTCGCGCTGAAGGCCGTCGACATAGATGAAGTCGGAGGCATCGAAGCCGCGGATGCGGAAGAAATCGAAGCCGGTGGCGATACCGCTCGGCTGGACGCCGGCAACGTTGCGGAGCGCGTCCTCGAGCAGACTGACATTCTGATCGCGCAGCAGCGCCGCCGAAAACACCTGAATATTCTGCGGCGTATCGAGCAGCGGCATATCGGTTTTCGTCGCCTGCTGCCGGTTCACGGCAGTCACGATGATTTCGCCGCTATCGACATCCTGTGCGGAGGCAATGGATGGAGCAGCGCCCAGCAGCAGAATCCCGACAGTGCCCAAATATCGATACATAGCCATAATTCCCCCTTCGCTCCCTTTTTCGCGTTCGTTTGAGGCTAGCGCGGAGCCGGAGACCTGCTTTGCATTTTGCTTGGGCGACTATTCACATCCGTATTTATCCTGACCGAAGTGCAAACCGACAGCGCCAAAGTGGCAAGCGACCGGGAGACTTTCCCCTGAAGGATGCGCCCTCAGGTTTTATGAGGCGGGCCATGAGCGGTTTGAGAGGAATCGGCAGATCGCGGCGCCTGCATCGGGCTGCGCTTCTGTTCTTGGCGACCAGCCTGCCACACGCCGTTCCTGCCTCAGCCGCCATCCTCATCGAAAACGTTCGCATTGTGGATGGCAGCGGGGCGCCGGCACGGAAAGCCTCGGTGCTGGTGTCGGGCGACAGGATCACCGCTGTCGGCAACATTTCCGCAGCTGCAGGCGATACGGTCGTCGATGGCGGCGGGCTTGTGCTTGCGCCCGGCTTCATAGACACGCACAGCCACCTCGACCGCACCATGTTCACTGCGCGGGACGTGCCCGCCGCGGTCAGCCAGGGCGTCACCACGATCATCGTCGGGCAGGACGGCGTTTCGCCCATGCCAGTATCGAAGCTGGCCGCGCGCCTCGAAATGGAACCCGTTGCCGTCAACGTGGGCAGCTATTCGGGGCACAACGATCTTCGCCGCCGCGTCATGGGCAGTGCGCGCAGACATGCGACGAAGGCGGAAACGGCTGCCATGGTGCGCCTGCTGGACGCGGACATGAAGGCCGGCGCATTCGGGCTTTCCACCGGACTCATCTACGAACCCGGCACGTTTTCAAACAGTGCCGAGGTCATGGCGCTTGCGAAGGCCGCTGCCCGGCATGGCGGCCGATATACGAGCCATATCCGCAATGAATCGGACAGGCTGGACGAAGCCATCGAAGAGTTTCTTGCCGTGGGCCGGGAGACCGGCATGCCGATCAAGCTCTCCCATATCAAGATCGCGCTGATAAGCCGGTGGGGAGAGGCCAACGCACTCCTGCGGACGCTGGAAAACGCGCGCGCGGACGGCATCGATGTCACCGCCGACGTCTATCCCTACACCTATTGGCAGACGACAATGGGCGCGTTGTTCCCGGACAAGAAATACGATGACCCTGTCGGCGTCGCCTGGAATTTCCGGTACACGACGCCGCCCGGCGGGTTGACGCTCACGCGCTTCCTGCCCGATCCCGCTCTTGAACGCCGCACCATTGCCGACATCGCGGCCGAGCGCGGGGGCGATCCGGCCGAGGTCTATGTTTCGCTGATGCGCGACGCGATGGCCTATGAAAAGGCGCACCCGGACACGGACAAGGTGGAAGCGATCACCGGGGAATCGATGGCCGAGACTGACGTTGCGACGTTTCTCGCCTGGCCTGAAGCGAACATCTGCTCCGACGGTACGGATGGCGGGCATCCGCGCGGGTACGGAACCTTCACCCGCGTGCTTGGCCGCTACGTTCGCGAAACCGGATTGCTCGGTCTCGAGCAGGCCGTGCACAAGATGACAGGGCTTGCCGCACGCCATCTCAGCCTTGCCGACCGCGGCCTCCTGCGACCGGGGATGTACGCGGACCTCGTGCTGCTGGACCCCGAGACCGTCTCCGACCGGGCGAGTCTGGCCGACGACCGCGCCTTCTCCAGCGGGATCGCAAAGGTGTGGGTGAACGGAACACTGGTTTTCACGAACGGTGAGACGCAGAGCGCCCGTCCGGGCGCGTTTCTTCGCGCGCAGCATTCAACGAGGAAGTGATAATGGAGTTCGAAGCCCGAATCGAACGCTGGCCGATGCGTTCCCCGTTCCGGATATCCGGGATCACGTTCACCGAGGCGGAACTGTTCGTCGTGGAAATCCGCGATGGCGACCACGTCGGCCGGGGCGAGGCGTGCGGTGTCTACTATCGAAACGATTTGCCGCCCGGAATGCTGGAACAGGCAGCAGCCGTCGCCGATGCGATCCGCGCCGGGGCCGATCGCACGGCGCTGCAAACGCTGCTTCCGGCCTGCGGCGCACGCAATGCGATCGACTGCGCACTTTGGGAGCTCGAAGCCCGCCGGACGGGCCGTCCGGTCTGGTCGCTGGCCGGTCTCGAGAGGGCGGATCCGCTGCCCACGGTGTTCACCATCGGCATCGACGACCCCGACAGGATGGCGGCCGCTGCATCGGGCATGGATCACGCGAAGGCGATCAAGCTGAAGCTCGCGGGTACGCGCGAAGACCGCGACCGCGTCGAGGCGGTTCGCGCGGCCCGGCCCGATGTCTGGCTGGGTGTGGACGCCAATCGCGGGTTCACGATCGACGGGATCAATGCGCTCGTTCCCGCGCTCGAGCGTGCGGGCGTCGCACTTCTCGAACAGCCGCTCACCATTGGCGATGAAGCGGCGATGGCGGGGCTCGACGGTTCGATACCCACAGCCGCGGACGAAAGCGTGCAGGACAGCAGCGATCTCGAAGCGCTTGTCGGGCTATTCGACATCGTCAACATCAAGCTCGACAAGTGCGGTGGGCTGACACACGCGCTGCACATGGAGCGCGCGGCCCGCGAACTCGGCTTCGGGGTCATGGTCGGCAACATGACCGGGACATCGTGGTCGCAGGCGCCAGCATTCGTGCTCGGCCAGCGCTGCGACTACCGCGACCTCGACGGCCCGACGTTCCTTGCCGGGGATCGCACACCGGCGCTCTGGTACGCGGACGGCATGGTGCACTGTCCCGACAGCGTATGGGGAGGTTCAGCATGAAGCGCGTATTTTTCGGCATTGTCGCCGCCTGTTCGGCGCTGACGTGGCAGGCCAAGGCGGGCGCCGCGGTCAAGGATGTGACGGTGGCCGTTCGCGGCACGAAGATGCATCTGCGCCTTTACCCCGGAAGCGGGCGGACGATCCTGCTCGAGTCGGGCTCCGGGCTCGGGGCGGACACGTGGAACGATGTCGCCCCGCTGATTGCGAAGCGTACCGGCGCGACCGTGATCAGCTATGATCGCGCGGGCATGGGGAGCAGCGAAGGGCTCGATACCGTCTACGACGTGCATGATGAAATCAGCCGCATCCACGCCGCGCTTCATGCCTTGAAACGCGATCAGAGCCTCACCCTCGTTGGCCATAGCTACGGCGGTTATCTGATACAGCTCTACGCGAACCTCTATCCGGGCGATGTCGAGGGGCTGGTCTATGTCGATGCCAACACGGTGAAGGGAATCGACGGGATCGGTGGCGCCGAAACGCTTGCCGCGGGCCGTATCAAGGCGAACGACGTGCCGGAACCGACGCCCTATCAGCGCTCCAACCTGCGGCTGTCGCGGGCGCTGGTCGCGACGCAGGAGATGATGCGCCGCTACCCGCCCGTCTGCGCCGTGCCGGTAACCGTGATCACCGCAGGCAAGCAATGGCCGGACACGCCCGCGGCCGTGGTCGAAGGCTGGCGGAGCGGGCACGCCGAACTCGTGCGGATGACGGGCGGACGGGCGGTCGTTGCGGACGGCGCGGGGCACATGCTTCACAAGGACCGCCCCGATATTGTGGTGGACGAGGTCGCGCGGGTGTTCGGCGCGGGTGCAGGCCGCGCCGCCATGCCTGGCATCGTTGGCTTGCCTTGCGGGAAAGGCCATTCCGGTGACGAAACTGCAAACTGATCGGTCAGGCTGTAAAGCGCGTTACTGAAGCGCCGATAGCCTCCCCCTTGCAAAAAACAGCAAAAGGGGGTCTGCGGCATGACCGTGTCCGGAAGAAATTTGATCGGAGCTTCGCTCCTCGCGCTCGTGGCATCGAGCGCTTCTGCCTTCGCCCAGTCGGCGGACGGTTCGGTGGTGGAAACCAACGAGATCATCGTAACAGCCTCGAAGCGCGAAACGCGCCTGCAGGACACGCCCATCGCAATCACGGCGCTGACCGGTGAAACGCTTCAGGCGATGGGCGCTTCGGGTATGGACGATTTCTTCCGCTCGGTTCCCGGTCTCGTCGTGCAGGAGGGCGAGACCGCGGGTGGACGCGGCCGCATTTCCGTGCGCGGCATTCGCAGCCAAGGCGAAGCGACGCTTGCCCTTTACTACGGCGAAACGCCTGTCATCGGATCGAACGGCACATCCTCCGATCCCGGCGGGCGGACCGGCGATCTCGCGCTCTTCGACGTGCGCCAGATCGAAGTGCTGCGTGGGCCGCAGGGCACGCTTTATGGCTCGAGTTCGATGGGCGGCACCATCCGCATCCTGTTCAACGAGCCCTCGACGCGCGGTTTCGCCGCTTCCGCGCGGGCAGAAGGGTCGTTCACCGACGGCGGCGGTTTCAATCACAGCCTTCAGGCCATGCTCAACGTCCCGCTCGGCGAAACACTCGCGCTGCGCGCCGTTGCCAGCCGCACCGAAACCGAGGGCTATATCGATCAGGTCACGCTCGGCCAGAAGAACAGCAATGACAGCGACCAGACCAGCATCCGGGCCGCGCTGAAATGGACACCGAAAAGCGAATTCAGCTACACGCTGACAGCGCTCCGCCAGAAATCGGGGCTCGACGACGCGGCGTTCTACAACACCACGCTCGGCCGTTTCGACATGAACGCGCCGACGATGCTCTCCTACGACGAGGGCTTCACGCTCGTCAGCGGCGAGGGCCGCCTCGATCTCGGCTTCGCGGAACTGGTATCCGCCACAGCATGGCAGAGAACGACGACCGACCGGACCGTGGACGGCACATCGACCGTGCTCGCCTCGATCGCCGCGCCGGCAACGTCTTGCCGTATCCACTTCGGGCTCAGCGCGCCGGCAAGCTGCACACCCACGCAGACTGCAGAATATGTGGCCTATGCGCAAACACGAACCCCGGCGCTCTTCTATGCCGAGATGGACAACCGCGTCTTCACGCAGGAGTTGCGGCTGACATCGCCATCGACCGGCCGCTTCCTCTGGACGGTCGGCGGATATTTCGAAACCCGCGAAGATCGCGTGGATTCCTATGTCGTTCTCGCCGATCCGGCGACCGGCCGGCTCGTAAAGCCCATCGACGTGACGAGCTATCGCTACATCGATACGGATACGACCCAGTATGCGCTGTTCGGTGAAGGCACGTTCGAAATCACGTCCGGCCTGAAGCTGACTGGCGGGCTGCGCTATTATTCCTACGAAAAGCGGATTGCCGGCGAAGTCGTCATGCCGGGCGGCCCAAGCTACCAGGGGCCGAGTCCCTACACGCAGACGACGACCAAGGAACAGGGCACGATCGGTAAGGTCAGCCTCAGCTATGAAGCGAGTGACGACCTACTGTTTTACGCGACCGCATCACAGGGCTTCCGCCCCGGCGGCACGAACAACACGCCCAACATTCCGACCGAGCTCATTCCCTATGAATCGGACAGCCTCTGGAACTACGAGGTCGGCGTGAAGACGTCGTGGTTCGACAAGCGACTCGACATCAACATCGCAGGTTACCGTATCGATTGGGACAATATTCAGGTCTCCACGCGGACTGCGGACAACGTGTTCATCTTCATCACCAATGCGGGTGCTGCACGCGTCTATGGTGCAGAGCTGGAGGTTGCCGCACGACCGGTTGATGGCCTGTCGCTCTCCGGTTCGCTCAACTATACCGATGCCTACCTGACGGCCGACCAGGTGAACAGCAGTTCACTGCCGTCCGCGAGCATCGGCCGCGACGGCGACAAGATTCCCTATACGCCGAAGTGGAGCGGTTCAGCGGCTGCCGAATATCAATGGCCGATTTCGGATGCAGTCAGCGGGCTCGTCCGGGTCGATTATTCCTACACGGGCAAATATCCCAATACCTTCCGGCCGACGCTTTCGACCTATCGTGAAATCGGCGATTATCATCTCGTCAGTGCCCGCGCCGGTGTCCGTATGGACAACTGGAACCTGTCGCTGTTCGCGCGCAACCTGTTCAACGTCCATGCCGCGACATTCACGGACGGCGTCAATCGGGATGTCGTGGTGCGCCCGCGCACGATCGGGCTCAATCTCGGGATCGAATTCTGAAACTACGACCACAGCGAAAAAGTGAAAGGCCGCGTCATCGCGGCCTTTCCTCATTTACAGCAGCAGATCCTCGTAGAAGGCACTGAACGGTCTGTCCGGGTGGCGGATCTGGATTTCAAGAACCCACAGTCCTGACGTCGGGGTGTAGGGCGCATCCAAAAGCGCGCCATCGAACTTCACGGCATGAGGGAAGTCCGAAAGCCGGTGCCCCGACATGTCGAGATTCAGTTCCCAGCCGAGCGCTTCCGCCTGTGCCTGCGCATGGCGATAGAGTTCGTCACCGGTCAGCCCCTCTCGCAGCCAGGCATCACGAACCGTATCGAACACGGCGCGCACGTCGGCCGCCGCCTTCAGCATCTCGGGATCGCTGCCGACCGTAAACGTCTCGCCGCCGTCGCCTTCATAGCCGCGCCAGACGGGGCCGATATCGATGAAGAAAATATCGTTCTCGCAAAGAACGACGCCGGGTTCGGAGGGCTTTCCGAACGTCTTCAACGTATTGGACCCAAAGCGCACATGAATTCCGTGCCAGCCGCGCAGCATGTCCCGCGCTTTCAGGGTCTGCCGCATCAGCGCGAGCGCATCCTCCTCGGTCATGCCGGGGCCGATCTGCGCGGCGACATCGCGGATCACACCGCGCGTTCTTTCGCGCGTTTCCAGCATCAAGTCGAAATCGTAGCTATCGCCGTTGCGCTCGTGCAGCACACGCAGTTCTGTGTTCAAAGCCTGTTCCTGCCGGATTTCAGTTTGCGCCGTGTTTCGGCTGGCGGCGGATGTTCTTCACGCGCAGTTCGTCGTGAACGACATAGCGCATCTGGATCGGCGAAATACCGAATGCGGCCTTGAACGCGCGGGTGAAACTGGCGGGATGTTCGTATCCGGTTTCAAGCGCGATCTCGATCATCGAAAGCTTGCTGTCGCGCACGAGGTCGAGCGCGAGATCCATGCGCACCTTGTCGCGGATCCGCCCGACTGAATCGCCGTAGATCATCTGGAAGCCAAGCTGCAGGCGTTGCCGCGTGAGGCCTACGGCCTCGGCGAGTTCCTGAACATTGAGCGGCTTGTCGAGATTCGAGCGGATCAGCTTCATCGCGTCGCGCAGCCGTTTGTGATCCTGCGCGGAAAACTGCCCCTTTTCCTCGCGCTCGACGTCCTGAGACAGGTTGAACAGGATATGGCAGGCCAGCTCCAGCGCCTTCGCCGTCAGGAACGCATGTCGGAAACCGCCTTCGAAGGGCGGGTTGATGAGCTGATGAGCGGCGAGCGAAGCCGAACGCGAGAGTGGAACCTTGCGGCAGGGCAGGCTGCCGCCGTTCAGGATGAAGTCCGTGATCGGTTGCGGCAGATCACGCGCCGTGAGACCGGTGACGTGGAACAGCGTCGTGCGTTCCAGCCAAACCGTGACCCAGCGCAAGTGCTCGCCGGGCGGATAGCTGCCTTCAAGCTGCTCGTCGGCCTGCGTACCGTAGATCGTGCAGAAACCATCCGCGAGTTCGCCCTCCGTGCCGTCGGGGCCTTGCAGCGGCACATGACCTTCAAGCACCGCGGAAAGCGCCAGATAGTCGACCGATGTATAGCGGCGGGGCAAAGTTTGCGCCGCCACCATATCGATGATCGCGATGCAAACGCCGTTGCCAAGCCGGTAGAAATCCCAACCGCCCTTGGCGACGGACTGGTCGTAGTCGTAGCGAAAGCCGAGGCCCGAAGAGAGCGGCCGGCACCAGCCGTCTTCCGTGCGAGTCATCAGCCCATCGTCACGCCGCGCCTGCAGACGGTCCAGCATGTCCTCCATGCTGCGCGTCGCGTCCGTCCTAGAGGTCGAGGGGCTCATCAGCATCGGATCATGCCTCCACTTGCGTGCCTTTGCAATTCTCGGGGTTCGCCACGGAATAGCGCGGCCAACGATCGGCCCAGGGCGCCGCGGCCTCCAGCTCGAAAGCCAGTTCGAGTAGCAAGTCCTCGCCGCCGCGCGCTGCCGTGAACATGCTGCCGATCGGAACGCCGTCGGCTCCTTCGAACAGCGGCAGTGAGAGCGCGGGAAGGCCCGTGAGGTTCTGGAGCGGCGTGTACGACACGTAATCAAACATCAGCGCCCAGATATCCTCGAACGTGCGCGTGGGTGCGAGTTCGCCGATCCTCAGTGCCGGATGGCGGAGGACAGGTGACAGGACCACATCGAAGTCCTCGAAAAACCGCGCGAACGCGGCCGTTCCTGCCGCTATGTTCGTATAGGCGCGATCAAGGTCTGTCGCCGTAAGCAAGCCCGCATCTCGGGCCAGATCGAGTGTCCAGGGTTCAAGCGTTGCCTCCGCCTCAGCGCTGCCGAACCGGGCCGCAGTCTGGTTCACGGCATCGCGCGCAAGATAGCCCCACAGCGTCTGGAAGGCGCCGGCCATGGCCGGTCCGTCCGTGGGCAATGCAGCCGTTTCCACGTTGTGACCCAGCGCGGCGCAGAGATCAGCAGCACGGCGCAGGACGTGACCCACGGGTTCGGAGGGCGCGTTGCCGTCCAGATTCTCGGCGATGACCGCTACACGAAGCCGGCGCTGCACGTGCGCTTTTGCCTGCTGGAGCCGCCCCGCGCCGACGGCCGCCGCCCACGCGACATCGCGCACGCTGCGGGACAGCAGCACGTCGCAGGCAATGAAATCCTCGATGACATGATGCTCCCGCGCGCGCAGATTGCCGCCGCGCCCGGGCTTCAAGCCAACGAGGCCGCAACAGCTGGCCGGGATGCGGATCGAGCCCCCGCCGTCCGCAGCGTGCGCCACCGGCACCATGCCGGATGCGACAGCCACCGCCGCACCGCCGGACGAGCCCCCGGGTGAGCGGTCGAGCGCCCACGGATTGCGCGCCGCGCCGTAGAGAACGGGTTCGGTCGTCGGCAGAAGTCCGAACTCGGGCGCATTGGTCTTGCCGATCGGCACGAGCCCGGCTGCATCGAAGCCTTTCGTATAGGCGAATGCGGTCGTGCCCGGCGCGGCATCGCGGTTCGATCGCGAGCCTGCACGGTTGGGCATACCCGGATAGTCGAGCCCGTCTTTCAGCAGCCACGGCACCCCCGCCATTGGACCCTTAACGTCGACCGCGCGCGCCCTGGCGCCGGCATCATCCCGAAACGTCATGGCGTTGAGCAGCGGATCCAGCGCGTCGATACGGATAATCGCGGCCTCGACGAGTGCTTCGGGCGGGATTTCGCCGGAGGCAACGAGGGCCGCCTGGCCATGTGCGTCAAGCTTTCCGATCGCGAAGGCATCCGCCGTACTCAACACTCTTGTCGCTTCGCGCATTCCAAATCGTCTCCCTGGTGGCAGGCATATGCCTTCGGCCCAACCATCGACCGTCCGAACACGGAAAGCTTCGCCGATCGGAAGGTGCGCTTGACGATTCGGTGCAGCGCGCAGCCTGGTTTCCCAACCGCTAATCCGCTGCGCCGTCTGGCAAAGCGCCCGCGGGGCAAGCGTGGCAGTTCCATGCCGAGCCGAAGGTTTTCACGCCTTCGGGCAAGGATCAGGTCATTCAGGAGCGCGGCAGGTGCGGACACCCTATCTTCTTTTTCTCGGCGATGCGCCGGAGTTCAGCATGATCAAGACGGCCGCCGGCATCCGTGAATGGCGCCCGGAGTTCAGCCGCGCGCAGTTCCGGCTTCCCGGCTGCGGCGTCGACCTCGGCTTGCCGGATATGACCCCGGCCGAAGCTGCGGCCGAAGGCGTCGGCACGATGGTGCTCGGCGTCGTCAACGTGGGCGGTTTCATCTCGGAGGTCTGGCTCGCGTCGATCGTCGCAGCGCTTGAGGCCGGCCTCGACGTCGCCTCGGGTATGCATCAGCGGCTTGCCGACATCCCGATCATTGCGGAAGCAGCCGCCCGCCTCGGCCGGACGATCCATGACGTGCGCCAGCCGAAGCAGGTGTTCACCCCGGGGAACGGTGCCAAGCGCAGCGGCAAGCGGCTGCTCACCGTGGGTATCGACTGTGTGGTCGGCAAGAAATACACCGCGCTCGCCATCGAGAAGGCCATGCGCGCCCGCGGCATGAAGGCGGATTTCCGCGCGACCGGTCAGACAGGCATCATGATAGCGGGCCACGGCGTTGCCATCGACGCAGTCATTGCGGATTTCATCTCGGGGGCCGCGGAATGGCTCTCCCCGGCAAACGACCCCGATCACTGGGATGTGATCGAGGGACAGGGCTCGCTCTTCCACCCCTCCTACGCGGGAGTGACGCTCGGCCTCATTCACGGCAGCCAGCCGGATGCCATCGTCGTGTGCCATGAACCTGTGCGCACGCACCTGCTTGGCCTAGACTATCCGGTTCCCGATCTGCGGACCTGTATCGACGCGAACCTTGCAGCAGCCCGTCTAACAAATCCTGAGGTTCGAGCGATTGGGATCAGCATCAACACCAGCAGGATGGGTGCGACTGAAGTCGATCAGGTTGTGAAGGATATCGAAGCTGAAACCGGTCTGCCGTGCTGCGACCCGATACGGCATGGTGCGAGCAAAATCGTGGACCTGCTCGATGCGTGAGACCCAAAACTGGTAAATGCTGAGCTCCCAGCCCGACTGATCTTTCGCGACACGCTTGTGTCGCGGTCAAGTTGCACCCGCAGCCTCATCGGCGGGCCGAACTCGGTCATAACGTTCGTAGATGGACTCCAACAGCTCATCCGGGCCACCCAGAGGGTACGATGCTCGGCACTTGCGCTCACTCGGTTGCAGCAACTGACATTGCGTCAGCATTTCGTCAGGTGCGCACAATTACAGCCACTCGCTCATATCCCTGTTCTCGAAGGATGGCCTGTCATGAAGAATTTCCTGCGTGCATCGCTCCCCCTTGCGGCCGTTCTTGCCACGCCGACCCTTGCCGCCGATGCGCCCGGCCTGCTCTATCGCGAACGCTCCGTTGTCACGCTGCCGAGCACCGACACGTACTGGGACTACATCAAGTTCGAGCCGGGAACTTCCCGACTTTTCATGGCGCGCGTAGCAGATGGTCTTACCGTTTACGACGTCGACAAGCAGCAGGCCGTCGCTACGGTCGAGAACTCAATCGGTGCAAATGGCCCGCTGCTGCTTCCGCAATTCAACCGCGGCTACGTCGCAATGACCGATGGCTCACTTCTGAGCTTCGAACTCAACTCACTTAAGGTTTTGGCGCGCCAGCCGCTTGCAGACGGGATCGGCCTCAACAGCGGCATTCTCGACCCTGCGACACGCCGCATCCACTTCATCACCGGAACCGGTGAAAAGGAATCCACCTGGTTCACGCTCGATACGGCGACAGGAAGGCTGCTCGGTAAGACTGTGTTCCCGTTTCGGAAAATGGACGATCCCGCAACGGACGGAAAGGGCAATATCTTTGCGCCGGCGCGGCTCGACGATATTGTACTCAAACTCGATTCGAAAACGCTCAAGGAGCAGGCGCGCTGGCCGATCGGGTGCAACGTCTCCAAGGTCCGCTATCAGGCAAGCACAGGGCGCATCATCGGTGCATGCCTCGGCAATAAACCGATGGTGTTTGCGCTCAATCCCGAAACCGGAACGGTCACGGCGCGCGTGCCCATCGGCGGCGGCCTCGACGGTCTCGCGATCGACGAGAAGCACAAGCGGATCATCTCAAGCAACGGGGCCGACGGCACGCTCAGCGTCATTGCGCAGGACGGTCCGGACGCTTTCCGGCTGCTCGGCTTGATCAACACGCGTGTAGGCTCCAGAATGATGGATATCGACCAGCGCACCGGCAACCTCTATGTCGTCAACGCGGACTCGACGCAGGTTCCCGAAGCCGGCACCGGCAAGCTCACTCGCACCTATCATCCGGACAGCTTCAAGGTGCATATGCTCGTTCCCGAATAGTCTGTCGGCCGGGATAGAGTGTAAAGTGGACCGCTGAGATTGGTCGCACACTTGAAACAGTGTAGCGAGGATGACTGCTTCTTCTATATTTTCGGCGATCAGTATCGTTTCATGCATCTCTTAAATGCTCAATTTCTGTGTCTCAATGCAGCTGAAGCGACGAAATAACCGCTACCGTGTGCTCAATATGGTTATCCTTTTAATTGATATCGCAACACCTTGGGGCTGGATTCAACGAGAAATTTCAACACCATGCTGAACACGCAGGCATTCGATCTGAATTGCTCGTCACATCATGTATGTAGTAGTTATCGTTTTATGGATCTGGTCGCAGAAAGGTACTCACGGCCTCTGAATTGACCACCAGATGCCGAAGCTAAATGTCTTTTCTCTATTCTTCGGCACGCTCATGCTGGGCAGCCGGCTTGAAGCAGGAAAATCCTGATCGAACGCTGGCAAGACGATTACACCACCATCAGGCCACACAGCGGATCGGTTTCGCCTACCTGCACCGGAGCCATCTTGCTTCGTCCTGGTGGCCTGCCCTACGTTCTGCCCCGGTCAGCCCACCAGGGCGACTGCAACCGCCGGAACCCTAACTTACCCAGTGGACCCATCTGATGGGCAGGCCAGGCCCTTGTTCGAAGCCTGCGCTTCGCAGGCGATGAGCCCATTAAACAGGAAGATTGATATGACGATCGTTTGTTTTGGTTCGCTCCATCCAGTCGGTGTCGATGCAGGTCCGGCACCCGACAGAATTGTTAGCGGCGATCCGCAAGCGACCTTGTGGGTATATCATGAGTCAGAGGATGGTCAGTTTTCCGCGGGAGTCTGGAAATGCACACCCGGGCGGTGGCGGATTGCCTATGACGAGCAGGAATATTGCCACATCCTGTCCGGATCGGGCACACTGATATCTTCGGACGGACAGCGTTGCCCTATTGCAGCCGGCGATCAGTTCGTCGTCCCCTCGGGTTTCGCCGGCGAATGGGAAGTCATCGAGACGATGACAAAAAATTGGGTGGTCATGTTGCCATAACCACCCGATCGTCGTGGAATCGGCGAGAAGGCATCGGATTATTGCTGAGCAGATTGTGTCGGTGTCGAAGCAGGCCGAGATGGAATTCCGGTGTCGGATTGATCCACCGTGTGGAAATACCCGAATCTAAGTGCCCTTATCTGCCGGTGCCGCCACCAGCTCGACATGGCTCACCCCGAGCACCTGCGCGAGCTCATAGAGCGTGATGATCGTCGGATTACGCCGCCCGTTCTCAACGCTGCTGAGATACTGCTGTGAAAAGTCCAAGAGGGCTTCCACCTCTTCCTGCGTCAAGCCCTTCTCCCGCCGTATTCGGGCAAAAACTCTCATCGACAAGGTTCGTCGGTCGTATCTTGCACCTTATATCGTCACAGCGATCATTGAAGGGCGGCAGCCCACATCGCCGACCCGGAAACGACTGCTCGCAACCCTTCTCTCATCAGACTGGGAAGAACAGCGTCGTCAGCTTGAATTATCTGACACGATATAATTCTGAATAAATCGGGCTCCCAAAATGGAGCACACTTTTGTTCCATGAAGGGCACCGGGATCATCGCATCATTGGTGCAACAGATGCGCAGCAATCGCACATCGCAGCTGGGGTCAGCGCTTTACGGACAGGAGACACGGGCATTTCTGAAAGGCGCATCTGCGGTCAGAGACTACAGAGTGTTGGCAGAAGCTTGAAGCCGGGTCCGAAAGCCCCGGAAACTCGGCCATATCCTGGCAGAGGAAGAGAAAATCTCATCTATATCAATACATTAACACTGAATGGTGCGGTCGAGAAGACTCGAACTTCCACGGCCTTTCGGCCACAGCGACCTCAACGCTGCGCGTCTACCAGTTCCGCCACGACCGCACGTGAAAAGCAGGACGCATTTGCGCTCTGCCGACTGGCAAGGCGTGGGCCTCTAGCAGGGAAAATCGCTGACCGCAACAGCGGATCAGCAGTGGCCCAACGAAAAAGGGCGACCCTTTCGGATCGCCCTTTTTTAACTGAAAATAGATGCCGCCATCAGGCCGCGACAGCGTCCTGCTGTGCTTTCGCCCCGGCGAGCTTCTTCATAAGCACTTCCTCGATCTTGGTCTGCGCCGCAGCCTCGTCGACGCCTTCCATGGCGGCGAGTTCGCGGGCGAGGCGGCCGATCGCCGCTTCATAGATCTGGCGTTCGGAGTAGCTCTGCTCGGGCTGGTCTTCGGCGCGGTGCAGGTCGCGAACAACCTCGGCGATCGAAACGAGATCGCCCGAATTGATTTTCGCTTCATATTCCTGCGCCCGGCGCGACCACATGGTGCGCTTCACCTTGGGCTTGCCCTTCAGCGTCGTCATCGCGTCGGCGAGCGTTGCCTGGCTCGAAAGCTTGCGCATACCCACGGCTTCGGCCTTGTTCATGGGCACGCGGAGCGTCATGCGCTCCTTTTCGAAGCGCAACACGTAGAGCTCCAGCTTTGCGCCCGCGATTTCGGTCGCCTGGAGTTCGACAATCCGGCCGACGCCATGCTTCGGATAAACGACATGGTCGCCAACGCTGAAGCCAGGTGCCTTTGCTGCCATAGATTTGGTTCCTTCGTCAGATGTTCAAAGAGCGCGGACGTGCCCCCGAATGGGCCGGGTGCACGAAAAATTCAGATTGTCCTGCCGCGACCCTGCGTTCGGGCGGGCGGCCGGCAGGTACGACCGCGCGCAGTTGATTATACAAAGCAAGAGCGCCGTTCAGGGGACTAAAAAGTCCGCAAAACTGCGCTCAACGAAGCTTATATAACAGAAAAGTGACGTCGGCGCTACGCCGAATCTGCGTCAATCAAGCGCAGCCGGAGCGAAATCAGCCCGGATTGGAAGAAAAGTACTTCTCGAACTTGCCCGCTTCGCCCTTGTGAGCGTCCGCGTCGTCGGGCGCATCCTTCTTGGCCGTGATGTTCGGCCACTGCGCCGAATAGGTGGCGTTCAGCTCCAGCCACTGGTCAAGCCCGTCTTCGGTATCCGGCAGAATCGCCTCGGCGGGGCATTCCGGCTCGCACACGCCGCAATCGATGCACTCGTTGGGGTTGATGACGAGCATGTTCTCGCCCTCGTAGAAGCAATCCACCGGGCAGACTTCCACGCAGTCCATATACTTGCACTTGATGCAGGCTTCGGTCACCACATAGGTCATCGCGTGTCACCTTCAAAACGGACGGCGTGTTTCCCGCGTCTGCTACACAGCGACGGTGGCCGGCGTCAATCCACCTGAGTCCGGCGTGAGATCAGTGTAGAGTTGGCGCGCCTCGGAATAAGGGCCGCGCCGTTCGGCAAGGGCTTCCACCCGCACGATATGTACCTCGCCACCGCGCGTGTAGCTGAGCACGGCGCCGGGCCTCACGCGCGCCGAGGCGCGGTCGATGACGCGGCCGTCCATGCGGAGGCGGCGGCTTTCGCAAAGGTTCTGCGCTTCACTGCGGGACTGGGTGCAGCGCGCATACCAGAGCCATTTGTCGAGACGAAGCGCGGGTCCGAATACCAAGGGCATCATCCTTTCTTCATGGTGGCGAGAACAGCGAAGGGCGAATGGTTTTGCGGCGCGGCGCGGGTTGCGGCGCGTTTCGCAGGCACCCCGCGCCACGCGAAGGTCGTGCGGCCTTCCTGCTGCACGCTGCGGTAGCCGAGCGCGCGCATCAGCTGGCTGAAGCTCTTCTGCGAAAGGCCGAGGCTTTGCGTCCACAGCGTATCGGGCACGAACGGCGTGGAGCCGCGGCGCTGTTTGTGCATCGCCTTCACCAGCCGCTCGACCATGTCGACGCGGACGGCATCGGTGACGATCGGCCAGAAGCCGGCGACCTCGTAGAAAGCGCGCGGGGTGTTTTCGTCGATGGGTACGGAGACACGCCCGGGCGCTGGCGGCGGAGGGGCGGTTTCGAGGCCGCTGCTCACCGCCCAGAGCGCGAGGCGCCAGCGCGTCGGTTCGGGGCGGAGGAGATCGGGGAAATAGACGTGGGTGGCGCCTACCCGGACGCCGCTGCCGTAGAGGAGCGCGTTGTCGGCCTCGCCGAGGTCGGAGAGGAGCGGGAGCGTGGGGGCGCGGGCGAGACAACCGAGACCCTGCGTCAACTGGACGACGAGGCCGCGGAGCGCCGGGGAGGCGTCTCGGTCGACGCGGGCCTTGAGCTTCAGGAGCGGGCCGAGATGGCGCTCGACGAGGCGCGTGAACCACGCTTCCAGCCGGACGCGCACGGCGGCGCGCGAGGCGGGATCGAGATCGGCAAGGCTGCGATCGAGCCGCACGCGCGGGCTGAGCGGATCGGGACCGCGTGAGAGATAGCCCACGCGCGCGCCGTTCCAGAGGATGCGCGGCGGCAGCGACCCGTTGAATTCGAGCGCAAGCGCATTGTCCTCGCAGGCCGCGAGCAGCCCCGCGCGGCGCACCAGCTCGCCCGCAAGACGGCGGTCCGCGGCGGCAAGCAACCGGCGCTTTTCGCCCGCCCGCGCGGCGGGATCGGCTTCAAAACGGAAACCGGTCAAACGCCC
The DNA here is from genome assembly GCA_016793845.1 of Sphingosinicella sp. Taxonomy (GTDB): domain Bacteria; phylum Pseudomonadota; class Alphaproteobacteria; order Sphingomonadales; family Sphingomonadaceae; genus Sphingosinicella; species Sphingosinicella xenopeptidilytica. The sequence goes on along the minus strand of JAEULI010000137.1, from coordinate 2,855 downwards.
GATCTCCTCGCCGCCCACGACGACGGCACCGTCCTCGTCGATCTCGGTGGGCAGCAGATGGCCCCGCGCCGAAAGCTCGCGCATCAGCACCGAGGTGCGGCGATCGACGAAGCGCTGCGTCAGCCGCTGGTGGAGCGCATCCGAAAGCCGATCCTCGATCTCCCGTGAACGCTGCGTCCAGGCCTGCGGATCGACGAGCCAGTCCGGCCGGTGCGCCGCGAACGTCCATGTGCGCGCGGCGGCGATGCGGTTCGCCAGCACCTCGATATCGCCCTGCACATCGTCGAGCCGCGCCAGTTCCCCCGCCACCCAGTCCGTGGGGATCCGCCCCGCGCCCTCGGTAAGATGACCATAGATGCGCGCGATGAACCGGGCGTGCGTGTCCGGCCCGGTCTTGCGGTAATCCGGGAGGCCGCACACGGCCCACAGCCGCTGCAGCCGCGCCGGGCTGTTCGCGCGCGCGATGATCCAGTCTTCGCGGGCAAGGCGCTTCAGCACCTGGAAATCGACCTCGTCGTCGGAGCGCGTGAGCCGCGCGTGCTCCGGCCGCACGCCAAGCGAGGCGATGAGCCGCCCGAGCGAGCCGAAATCGAGCCGCGCGTTGCGCCACACCAGCCGCTCGAGCGCCGGGAACGTGTGCGCCTCGATCGCCTCCACCTCGGCGGGCTCGAAAACAGGCCCGTCGTCGTCGCTCATGGCGAGCGGGCCGAAGCTGCCGTCGGTCTGATAACGCCCGGCACGCCCCGCGATCTGCGCCATTTCGGCGGGGCGCAGCCGCCGCACGCGTTTGCCATCGAACTTGGTGAGCGCAGCGAAGGCGACGTGCGCGATATCCATGTTGAGGCCCATGCCGATGGCGTCCGTCGCCACCAGATAATCGACCTCTCCCGACTGGTAGAGCTCCACCTGCGCGTTGCGCGTGCGCGGGGACAGCCCACCCATCACCACCGCCGCGCCGCCCTTCTGCCGGCGGATCATCTCGGCGAGGCCGTAGACATCCTCCGCGCTGAACGCGACGACCGCGCTGCGCTTGGGCAGGCGCGAGAGCTTTTTCGGTCCCACGTAGCTGAGCGTCGAATAGCGCGGACGGCCGACGATTTCCGCGTCCGGCAGCAGCGCGCGCACGATCGGCCGGATCGTATCCGACCCCAGGATCATCGTTTCATCGCGCCCGCGCACGTGGAGCAGCCGATCGGTGAACACATGCCCGCGCTCGGCGTCCGCGCCGAGCTGCGCCTCGTCGAGCGCGACGAAGGCGACATCCCTGTCCATGGGCATCGATTCGGCCGTGCACAGGAAATAACGCGCGCCGGCGGGCACGATCTTTTCCTCGCCCGTGACAAGCGCAACCTGCGCGGCGCCCTTTATCTGCACCACCCGGTCGTAGACCTCGCGCGCGAGCAGGCGCAGCGGAAAGCCGATCATGCCACTGGAATGGGCGCACATGCGGGTGACGGCGAGGTGGGTCTTGCCCGTGTTCGTGGGCCCAAGAACGGCAGTGACGGAGCGGTCAGTGCCGCTCATGGGCACGCTTCCTGACCGGGCACGCCGGACGTGGATTTCGGTTCGGTGCTCTCACGAAACAGCACATCTCCTCATACACCACATATGGTGTCACTGATCCCTTGGGCACGCAAGCGACGAAACGATGAAACGAATCGTTTCGGATGCGCCCAACGGCTCGCCGCTTGAATCCTGTCGCTTCATCGCAGCCACGGCGCTTAACCCCCCGTGTTAAATTGACATTAAGCACCCTGAACGACACTTTGCCGATCGCGGGGAAAAGCCGTTTATCGGCCGATTCCAAATTGATGGGTCGCACGCAGATGAATGTCCGCTCCGGCGGTGACATCTGTGTTTTGAAAAATTGGGGCGGGGGCTTCGTGTTTCAACCCACCACAGGCGCCTTTGAAGGCGCGACATTCTCGATCCCGGCGCCTTCGGCGCAGGGTCCCCGTGCGTCTGCAAAGCCGGCGCGCGCGGCCGGTATGCGCGGCGTGGATATCGTCGTCGATCTCGGCGCCGAAATCGGCACGAAGCGCTGGTGGCGCGGCATGGGCACGCTTGGCGCGATGCTTGGCGTTGCGGCCACCGTGGCGTTCAATCCCGCGCCGATCGTGAAGCCCGCCCAGCCTGAACTCGCCCCCACGCAGCTCGCCGCGCTCGACACAATTTCCATCGCCCCACTCGCGAAGAGCCCGCAGGGCCTCGCCTTCCACCAGCCCACCGCCCGTGTCACCGCGCTCGCCGAGCCGCCGGAGCGCCCGCGCATCGAGGTGACCGCGCGCCTGCGCGATGTCGACAGCTTCAACGGCGCGCTGCGCCGTGCCGGCGTTTCCGCGGCGGATGTCGCCAACGTGGCGCTGCTCGTTGCCGGCCATACGGATGTGAAATCGCTGAAGCCCGGCGCCGCGGTCGATCTCGTGCTCGGCCGCCGCACCGACAAATCGCAGCCGCGCCCGCTCGAATCGCTCGCCTTCCGCGCCGCGTTCGACCTGCGCCTCGAAGTGAACCGCAGCCAGGCGGGCGACCTGATCGTGACGCGCGACGAGATCGCGGTCGACGACAGCCCGCTCGTCGTCGCGGGCGACGTCGGCGGCAGCCTCTATCAGTCCGCACGCGCCTTCGGTCTGCCGAGCCGTGTCGTTGCCCGCTACATCAAGGCGCTGAGCCCCAAGGTGAATTTCCAGCGCGACGTCAGCTCGCGTGACAGCTTCCAGATGGTCGTGGAACACCGCCGCGCCGAAACCGGCGAGACCGAGACCGGCAACCTCATCTACGCGAAGCTCGGCGGCAAGCGCGACGTCGAGCTGCTGCGCTGGGTCCACAACGGCCGCACCAAGTTCTTCCTCGCC
>JAEULI010000120.1 GCA_016793845.1 Sphingosinicella sp. | reverse complement strand
ATAGAGCTTGCCCGCCATGTGATAGGAGGCGGCGATCATGTTCTCGAGCTCGAAGTAGTTCTTGAACTCGTTCTGATCGAGGTCGTAGCGCGCCTTCCGCACCTTCTCCATGTAATAGCGGTAATCCCACGGTTCGATCGTGAGCTTGGCGCCCTCGCTGTTCGCGAGTTTCTGCATGTCGGCCACTTCCTCGGCGACGCGCGCGCGGGCGGCAGGCCAGACGCGCATCAGCAGGTTGAGGCCCTTCTGCGGGTCCTTCGCCATCGTGTCCGACATGCGCCAATGCGCGTGGCTCGCGTAGCCGAGCAGCTTGGCGCGGTCGGCGCGCAGCTTCACGATCTTGCGGATGTCTTCATGCGTGTTGTTGGCGTTCGCATTGTCGCCGCGCATGATGAAGGCGCGCCAGACCTTCTCGCGTAGTGCGCGGTTGTTGGACAAGGTGAGGAACGGATCGACCGCCGAGCGCGTGTTGACGACGGCGTAGCCGGGCAGCTTGCGTTCCGTGGCGGCAGCCTTGTAGCCGGCGATGAGCGCAGGCGGCAGACCGCCGAGGTCGCTCTCGCCGAGCGTGACCCACGTGTCTTCGTCCGCCTGCACCTTGTTGCCAAAATCGTTGAAGAGTGTGGCGAGCTGCTGGTTGAGCTTGCCGAGTTCGGCCTGCTTTTCGGCGGGCTGGCTCGCCCCGCTGCGCACGAAGTTTTCGTAGCTCTTCTCGACGAGGCGCTTCTGTTCGGCGTTGAGGCCGCTCGTTTCGCGCGTGTCGTAAACCGCTTTCACGCGTTTGAAGAGTTTCGCATTGAAATTGACCTTGTCTTCCACCGCCGAAAATTGGGGCAGAAGCTCCGCCGAGATGGCCTGATGCGCGGGATCGTTCTTGCTCCAGCTCATCACGAAGAACAATGTGGCAAGGCGGTTCAGCGCTTCGCCACTCTTTTCGAGCGCTTCGAGCGTGTTCGCGAAGGTGGGCTTTGCAGGGTTGTTCGCAATGGCGTCCACCTCGGCGAGCAGCTGTGCCGAGGCTTTGTCGAACGCCGGCTTGAACAGGGGCGTCTGCACCTTGTCCCACGGCGGCACGCCGCCATTCGGACCCGTCCATTCGGCGAGCAGCGCATTGACCGCCGCATCGGAAACAGCAGCAGGTGGCGGTATTTCGGCGGAAGCGGGGAGGGCGAGGGTCACGGCAAGCGCGGCGGCGCCGGCAAGAAGGCAGGGACGAAGCATGGAACTCTCCAGTGGGGGATCGCCGCCACGCCCTCGGGCATCATCCGGATTTGACCTGTGACAATGCGCTCGCTTGGCCGGACGGCAGACATGACGTCATACTTGCCGCCTGCACCCGCTGAGCGCAAGCGCTGGCGGCGGGTGCAAACAGTGCGTATGAGACAGGCTGATGCATCGGTTCGCAAATCCCGCCCGGTTCCTGAAGATCGCCCGCCCGCTGACGGTGGCGGCGCTCGTGCTTGGTTTCGCGCTTACGGCGGTGGGGCTGTGGTGGGGCGTGTTCCACGCGCCACCCGATTATCTGCAGGGTGAGAGCGTGCGCATCATGTATCTGCACGTGCCGACCGCGTGGATCTCGATGGGGAGCTACCTCGGGCTCGGCATCGCGGGGATCACCATCCTCGTGTGGAAGCATCCGCTCGCCGAGGTGGCGCTGGAGGCGCTGGCGCCGGTGGGCGCGGTCTATGCGGGCGTTTGCCTGCTCACCGGCTCGATCTGGGGCCGCCCAACATGGGGCACGTGGTGGGTGTGGGACGGCAGGCTCACCTCGATGCTTGTGCTGTTCTTCCTCTTTCTCGGGGTTGTTGCGCTCGCAGGGGCTTTTGACGAGCGCAGCCGGGGTGCGCGGGCGGCAGCGGTGCTCGCCATCGTCGGCCTCATCAACCTGCCGATCATCAAGTTTTCGGTGGAATGGTGGAACACGCTGCACCAGTCCGCCTCGATCACGCTCCGAGGCTCTAGCATCCATCCCGACATGCTCTATCCGCTGCTGACGAGTGCCGTCGGGCTCGGCCTGCTGATGGCGTCGGCGGTGCTGATGCGGATGCGCGCGATCATCGCCGAGCAGCGCATCGCCGCGCGGCGGGCGCGGCTTGCGGGAGATGCGGCATGAACGCGCTGCCCTTCGTGATCGCGGCCTATGCCGTGGGCGCCATCGGCATAGGCGGCGTGCTTGTGTGGAGCTGGGTTTCGATGCGCCGCGCCGAAAAGGCGGCGGACGCGCTGCGGGGAGAACGGCGATGAAGCCCAAGCACCAGCGGCTCGCGCTCGCCGGCGCGGCGGTGGCGGCGCTCGGCATCGCGGCGGCGCTTGCGCTGCCTGCGCTGCAGGACCAAGCGGCGTATTTCTATGCGCCCGCCGACGTGGTGGCGAAGGGCGTAGCGCCGGGGCAGGCGATCCGGCTCGGTGGGCTTGTCGAAAAGGGTTCGCTGACACGCAGCGCCGATGGGCTCACCATCCATTTCCGTGTCACCGACCGGCTCGAATCGGTGCCGGTGGACTACACGGGCATCGTGCCCGACCTGTTCCGCGAAGGGCAGGGCATGATCGCCGACGGCCGCTTCGACGCGGACGGGACGTTCAAGGCCGAAACGCTGCTCGCCAAGCACGACGAGAAGTATATGCCGCCCGAGGTGGCGAAGGCCGTTGAGAAGGCCGAGGCGGCGGCGAAGGCGAGGCCCGAGAAACCGACGCCTTAGAGTTTTCTTCACCTTACCCCGGCATCGTTTCCGCCCTCGACAGGGAACACCCGGCGGCGATGACGGTCCAGATCATTTCGAACCCGGTTTCGGGCGGCTTTTCGCCGCAGCGTATCCTTGAGCTCGAAACGGCTTTTCGAAAGCGCAGCCATGCGCTCGCCTACGGGCACAGCGCGCCGGGGACTGCGATTGCGCTTGCCGACGATCTCAGCCTTGTCTGCGTCGTGGGCGGCGATGGTACGTTGCGGCATGTGGTTTCGGCGCTGCGGCAGGCAAAGGCCGATGTGCCGGTATGTGCCTATCCTGCCGGGACTGTGAATCTCCTGGCGCGCGAGGCGGAGTACCCGATCGATCCCGACGCGTTCGTCGAGCGCGTGTCGTGTGCGGATCGCAGACGCAGGGGCTTTGCCGGGCGCATCGGTGAGCAGCTTTTCCTCGTCTGCGCGAGCGCCGGGCCAGACAGCTATGCGGTGGCGGGCGTATCGGCGCGGCTCAAGCGCTGGATGGGCCGCGCCGCCTATGGCGCGGCATTCCTCGGCGTGCTGTGGCATTGGCCGCGCCCGCGGATCTTGCTCGATGTCGATGGGCGGCAGATCGCCTGCGAGGCGTTCTACGTCGCCAAAGGCCGGTTTTTCGCGGGCCCGTGGAGCTTCGCGCGCACCGCCTCGATCAACGACGAGACGCTGCATCTCGTCGCGCTGACCCGCGCGCGGCGGCGCGACTATGCGCGGTTCATGTGGGCGCTGCTGCGCGGCAAGCCGGTGGACCGTCTGCCGGGTGTCGTGGCACAGCCGTTCGGCGCGCTGAGCGCATCGAGCGATGCGGATGTGCCGGTGCAGGCGGACGGCGACACCGTCACCGTCCTCCCCACCACGATCGGCATTCACGACGGCATCATTCACTACGCATAGGTGCTTTCCCCAACTGCAGGCGTGACGAAAGCGCGCAAGCGGGCTGCATTGCGCGCGCGCCGGTGCTAAGGCGCTGACAATGAAAATTCCGGGGCGGCGCCAACAGTGATTCCCGAGATCGGCCATGCAGCCTTGTGGCTGGCCGCTGGGCTTGCGCTCGCGCAGGCGCTGGCCGGATTCCGTGCCGATGGCGGACGCATCGCCGTGCCCGCTGCGCTCTTGCAGGGTGTGCTCTGCGCTGTCGCCTTTGCGGCGCTGACGTGGGCGTTCGTGAAATCCGATTTTTCGGTCGCGCTCGTCGCGGGCAACAGCCACACCGCGAAGCCGGAACTCTACAAGTGGACGGGCGTGTGGGCGAACCACGAAGGCTCGATGCTGCTGTGGGCCGCGGTGCTCGCCGTGTTCGGCGCGCTCGCCGCGATCCGCGCGAAGGGCCTCGGCGAGCGGTTCCGCACGGTGATGCTCTCCGCGCAGGGCTTCATCGCGCTCGGCTTCTACGCCTATCTGCTGATCGCCTCGAACCCGTTCGCGCGCATCGTGCCCGCACCGATCGAGGGTTCGGGCATGAATCCGCTGCTGCAGGACCCCGGCCTCGCGTTCCACCCCCCGCTTCTCTACATCGGCTATGTCGGGCTTTCGGTAACCTTCTCGTTCGCCGTGGCGGCGCTGCTGCTGAACCGGGTGACGCCGGAATGGGCGCGCGCGGTGAAGCCGTGGGTGCTCGGCGCGTGGAGCTTCCTCACCGCCGGAATCACGCTCGGCAGCTTCTGGGCCTACTACGAACTCGGCTGGGGTGGCTGGTGGTTCTGGGATCCGGTGGAGAACGCCTCGCTGATGCCGTGGCTCGCGGCGACGGCGCTGTTCCATTCGGTGGGCGTGCTCGCGGCGCGCGGCGCGCTGAAGAACTGGACGCTGCTGCTCGCGGTTGTCGCCTTCTCGCTCAGCATGGTCGGCACGTTCATCGTGCGCTCCGGCCTCCTCACATCGGTCCACGCCTTCGCGGTCGATCCGGAGCGCGGCATCTTCCTGCTCGTGCTGCTGGCGATCTACGTGGGCGGCGCGCTCACGCTCTATGCGCTGCGTGCGGGCACGGTGACGGCGGGCACGCCGTTCCGGCCGGTGAGCCGCGAAGGCGGCCTCGTCGTCAACAACCTCATCCTTTCGGCGGTCCTCGGCGTCGTGTTCCTCGGCACGCTCTATCCGCTGTTCCTTGAAGCGGCGACGGGCGAGCAGGTCTCGGTCGGTCCGCCCTATTTCCAGACGGCGCTGTTGCCGCTCTTGCTGCCGCTCGTCGCGGTGATGGCGGCGGGGCCGCTGATGCGCTGGCGGGCGATGGATTGGGCGGGGCTTGGTCGGCGGCTCGTGCCCGCGCTGGTGCTCGGCATCGCAGCGATCGGGATTGCGCTGGCGCTGGGGATGCGGAGCCCGCTCGCGCTGGCGGGCGTCGCGCTTTCGGCGTGGCTCGCGGCGGCGAGCGTCATGATCTTCCGCGGACGGAAGCTGAAGCGCGTCCGCCGCATTCCGGCGAGCGTATGGGGCACGGCGCTCGCGCATCTCGGCATCGCCGTCACCACGCTCGGCATCGCGGTGAGCGGCGCGGGGACGATCGAGACGCTGGCGAACCTCGCGCCGGGTGGGCGGCTGAGCGCGGGGCCGTATACGGCGCAGGTCGACGACATCATGCCTGCGGCGGGGCCGAACTACACGGCGATCCGCGCCATGCTCAGCGTGACCGGGCCGGATGCAACCATAGTGCTTGCGCCTGAACGGCGGACGTTCGTGAATCCCGGCAACGAGACGACGGAAACCGACATCTGGCCGCGTCTCACCGGTAACCTCTACGCCGTGCTCGGACCCGGCGACGGCAGCGGGCGTTGGCAGGTGCGGCTGGTGTGGCAGCCGATGATCGCGCTCATCTGGATCGGCGGCATGATGGCTGCGTTCGGCGGGCTCATCTCGATGATGCAGGGCCGCAGGCGGCGGGAGGACATGGAATGACCGTGAGACGCATCGCGCTGGTCTTGCCGCTCCTGATGTTCCTCGGCTTCGTGGCGCTTGCCGTTTACCGCATGGGCGAACCGCAGCAGCGCGTGATCGCATCGAAGATGGTCGGCAAGCCTGTGCCCGCGATGGACCTCGTCGGCATGGACGAACTGCACCCCGGCCTCAACGACGGCGATCTTCGGCAAGGGACGGTAACGCTGGTGAACCTGTTCGCGAGCTGGTGCGCGCCCTGTCGCGTGGAGGCGCCGCAGCTGAAGGAACTCGCCGACAAGGGCGTGGTGATCCACGGTATCGCGGTGCGTGACACGCCGGAGAACATCACGGCGTTCCTGAAGGATCACGGCGATCCGTTCCGCCGCATCGGCATGGACCCGAACAGCAAGGCGGTGTTGAACCTCGGCGCGTCGGGCCTCCCCGAGACGTTCCTGATCGACGGCAAGGGCATCATCCGCAAGCAGTACATCGGCCAGATCCGGCCCGAGCAGGTTGCGGAGATCCTGAAGGATATCGAGGAGGCAAAGGGTTCATGAGGGCGCTATTACCGCTCGCCTTCCTGGTGCTCACGGCCGCTGCCGAGGGGCCGGCGCTGCCGCCCGCGCAGGAAGCGGCGGCGCGTACGCTGATGCACGAGCTGCGCTGCCTCGTCTGCCAGCACCAGTCGATTGCCGACAGCGACGCGGACATGGCGGCGGATATGCGCGCCGTCGTTCGCGAACGGATCGCGGCGGGCGAGAATCCCGAACAGGTGAAATCCTACCTCGTCAGCCGCTACGGCGACTACGTGACCTTCGATCCGCCGAAGACGGGCGCGAACCTCGTGCTGTGGGCGGCGCCGCTGCTGTTCCTCGCGATCGGTGCCGTTGCCGTCTGGCGGCTCTACCGGAGGAAGGGTGCATGAGCGGCTGGATCGCCATCGCCGTGCTGACGCTGCTGACCGGCGCGGTGCTGTGGCGGATGAAGATGCCGCTGCTGCCGGTGGGTTTCGCACTCGCCGTGGGGCTGGCAGGCTATCTGCTGACGAGCAATCCGGCGCTACCGAGCAAGCCCGCGCCGCCGCGTGCGATCGACGCGAACGCCGCGCCACAGCTCGAAGCCGCGCGCCAGCGGCTCCTGCAGAACACGGGCGACGTGGGCGCGTGGCTGTTGTTCGCCGATATCCTCAGCCATCAGGGCAAGACCGAGCAGGCCATCGAAGGCCTCAGCATGGCCGCTAAGGCGATGCCAGACGTGCCGGACCTGTGGGTCGGCCTCGGCAACGCGCTGACGCGCCATGCCGATGGTTTTATCACGCCGGCAGCGCGGCTAGCATTCGGCCGGGCGTCGGCGATCGCTCCCGATCATCCCGGCCCGCCCTATTTCCTCGGGCTCGCATGGCTGCAGGCGGGCGAACCCGACGAGGCGCTCAAGGTGTGGCAAGACCTCTATGCGCGCAGCCCGAAAGATGCGCCTTACCGGCCCGAACTCGAACGGCTCATGCGCGGCGCGCGCGCGATGATGGCGGCGGGCATCGATGGCGGCCGCTTCCCGGGCGCGGACGACAATGCGCCCGCGCTCGAACAGCGTTAAGCCGAAAGGTTCTGCGGACGGATGCCCGTCAGCGCGGCAATCGCCTCAGCGGATGCCGGCTATGACCTCTTTCAGCCTCAGCTTTTCTTTTTTCCATTGTGCGATGAGAAGTTCGTCGGGTAGCGGTCGGTGGACTTCCTGATTGATCTGGCTTTCAAGATTGGCGTGTTTTTCCGAAAGCGCAGCCAGGTATGTGTCGACCATAGTCCGATCTCCTCTGCTCTGAAGTGCATCAGGATGAGCGAGTGGACCACATTTCGAAGCGCTTGTCAGCGGTGAAGCGGTGAAGCGCGCATTTACCACAATCTGTGGTGAAAGAGGGCTATTCATCCCCAGAATCTGGGCGATATGCCGCCCGCGCATCAAAACGACTCGCAGCGACCGCGCGCGCGCTTATGGTAGCGCCATGATCAGACGACTCGCGAACCGGCGGACGGAGTGCAGACAACGTGGATGAAAGCGACGTGAGGGAGCGCCTCGAGTCGCTGCTCGAGGAACACCGCGATCTTGATGCCGCCATCGATGCCATCCGTGCTCTGCCCGGCAGCGACCAGCTCCAGCTTGCCCGCATGAAGAAGCGCAAGCTGCGGCTGAAGGACGAAATCGAGAGTCTCCGCGATCAGCTGCTGCCGGATATCATCGCCTAGAATCGAAGGCTTTTCGGGTGTAGACTGCACCGCATCGTTTCCCTGACAGGGAGGTGGTGCCATGACGAAGATACTGTGGTTCGCGGCCGTTCTGGTCGTGTTTCCCGCCGCGGGGGCCGCAGACGCGGCTGTGACCATCCTTGGCGATGGCTATGCCCGCAAATGCTACGAAGCGGCCGAGTTCAACCGCGCCGGGCGTACGGCGTTTGCGGACTGCAACCTTGCGCTGAAGCAGGACGCGCTCTCCAGTTCCGAGCGGGCGGCGACGCATGTGAACCGCGGCATCCTGTTCATGCAGGGCCGCGACTATGCAAACGCGATTGCCGACTACGACACGGCGCTCGGGATCGATGACGACCTTGCCGAAGCCTACATCAACAAAGGGATCGCGGTGCTGCACCGCGGCGGCAGCGAGACGCTTGCCGTCGATCTGCTGTCGCGCGGTATCGCGCTGACGCCGAGCCGGCTCGAGATCGCGCTTTATGCGCGCGGTGTCGCGTACGAGAAGCTCGGCCGTGCCCGCGAGGCTTATCTCGACTATCGTGAGGCTGCTGCCCTGAAGCCCGACTGGCCGGAGCCCGCGCAGGAGCTGACGCGTTTCAAGGTGATCGAATAAGCCGGCAGGAGAAATATGCCCGCCCGGCGCATGTCCGGGCGGGCTAGGCGCAGGGTTAGAAGCTTGCGCGGACGGTGAGACCGTAGGTGCGGGGATCGCCCGGCTGGCCGACGACGAGACCGGTGTTGCTCGGGCCAAACGTAAGCTGCTCGAAGTAGTTCACATCGAACGCATTGCGGACCCATCCGTAGATATTGAACCCGCTATCGTCACGGAAACCGAAGCGGAAGTTGGAGAGGGCGTAGCCCTTGACCCACGTGTACGCCGACGGCGAGGGATTCGACGAGAAGTTCGACCGGTAGTTGCCGTCGAAGCCAAGGAAGATCTCTCCGTCCCGGCCAAGCAGTTTGACGGGCGTATTGGTTTCGGCGCCATACGAGAACGCCCACTCCGATACACCGGGAAGCCGCTTGCCGGAGATGTCGCAGTTCGCCGGGCTGAGGCCCGGTGTACCAGGCGCTGCCGGCGTCTGTCCGGCGCCGACGGTGGTGCCGCCCGCGAGTTCCGGTGGGCACGGCGCATCGACGAAGCGCTTGTATTTCGCGTCGGTGTAGGCGCCGCTGGCGTAGGCCTGGAAGCGGTCGCTTGCCCGAACCGAGAAATCCACCTCGACGCCTTGTGAGCGGACTTTGCCTGCGTTTGCGAGATAGCCGCGCAGCACGCCGAGCTGACCGTTGGTCACGGTTGCCTGGTAGTTTTTCACATCGGTCCGGAAAATCGCGAGGTTGAGCGTCGCCCGGCGATCCCAGAACTGTGTCTTGAGGCCCGCTTCCCAGTGGTTGACCGATTCCGGTTTCACCGTGCCGGCTTCGTAGATGGGCTCTCCGGCCGCGTTGGTCGGAAGGCCGTTCTGGTTGACGCCGCCGGTTTTGAAGGTCTTGGCGTAGGTTGCGTAGGCGCGAATGTCCTGCGTGACTTCATAGCTCGCCGTCAGGTCATAGCTGAAGTTCCAGTCGCTGAACGTGGGCGCGGAAACCTGCGGCGCAAATACACCGCGCTGCGCGACCTTTCGCGGATCGGTTTGACCGAACAGCACAGGGTTGCCGTCGCCATCGAAAACGGTGCGCTCGTAGTAGCCCGATTTCTTGTCGTAGTTGATCCGCGCGCCCGGCTGGATGGTGAAAGCATCCGTCACCTTCCAGCTCAGCTGTCCGAAGATGGCGGCGCTGGTGTGCTTCAGATACTGGGTGTTGTAGGCGGTCAGACCGTCGAGCACCGACGGATCGAGCGAGAGCGGGTCGGAGGGGCTCAGCGTCCAGCGGCTGGATGCCGGACCGTGCTGCTCGGTACCCTGCGTATCAACCCGCTGCTTAAGGCCGAAAGCGCCCACCACGAAGTCGAACTTGTCGCCTTCGTATGCGTAGCGAAATTCCTGCGTATACTGGTCGTGCTGCGACGGGTTCTGCGATTTTGAGACGATGGCAAGCCCCGTATAGTCTCGGTCGTTCTCCGGCTTCCAATCCCAGAAGCGCCAGGCGGTGACCGAGGTCAGCGTGCCGGGTCCGACATCCCATTTCGCCCGCAGCGAAACGCCGCCCGTTTTGTTTCCGGCGTTGAGGTTGGCGTCGATGTCGGTCAGGCGATCGAAGGGATTGGTGCTGACGACTGCGTAATTCTGAAGCGCGGCCAGTGCAGCATACTGCCGCCCGGTCGAACGCTGCGTGGCCCCGGTGCGGACATACACGGTTCCGCAGCATTCGGGGTTCTGCTTGTTGAAGTCGCCGGCGAGGGTGATGTCGAGATTTTCGTTGGGCCGGAACAAGAGCTGTCCGCGAAGACCAATATTGTCCTGCTCGTTGATCCAGTTTCCGGTTGTGACATTGAAGATCGTGCCCCTGCGGCTCGTACCCGAAAACGCGATGCGCGCTGCGACCTTGTCGGAGAGGGGGCCGGAAATCGCCGCCTTCGCCTGCTTGAAGGCGAGATTGCCGACGGTCAGCTCGGCCTTGCCTTCGAAATCGAACGTCGGCTGGTTGGTCGTGATGTTGATGGCGCCGGCGGTGGTGTTCTTGCCGTAAAGCGTTCCCTGCGGACCGCGCAGCACTTCGATGCGGTCGACATCAAGGAAGTCGAAAACCGAGGATGACGCCCGCGCATAATAGACATCGTCGACATAAAGGCCGACGCCCTGGTCGATACCGTCCGTGGTGAGGCCGAACGGCGCGCCGAAGCCCCGGATATTGATCGCCGAGTTGCGCGGGTTCGAGGAATAGAACTGCACCGAAGGCGCAAGTTGCTGAAGCTTGCCAACGTTGAAGGCGCCGGTTTCATTGATCTGGGCGCCGGCAATAACCGAAATGGCGAGCGGCACATCCTGAATATTCTCGGCGCGGCGGCGGGCGGTGACGACGATAGCGTCGCTGATGTCCGGCGCTTCGGCGACGGATTCTTGAGCGAACGCTATCGGCGCCGCAAGGATGAACGAAGGCAGGACTGCGGACGCAGTCAACAAAAAGCGGGCGATCATTGGAAAACTCCCTGTTTGATAGATCGCGACGCCTCCGGTGGTCCGGTCGGTGCCAGATTGGTTTTTTGTGAATAGGTTCAGGCCGGGAAGCGGCGCTTCTCGGTGATGTCGAGCTGGACGATCCGCGCATCGTGAACGGTGAGCGTGATCGTGCCGTAGCGAAGACGCCCGAGCGCCTCGCGGATGGTTTGCAGAGCCTCCTCCGTCGACGTGACGGGCTGCGGCGTGGCTTCGGTCATGTGGATGTCCCCCGGATGATGACGATGTGTCAGAGCGCGGCGCAGTGTTGGCGCGACTCGACATGCGGGCGTTCGCGGTCCTTTGCCGCGAAGATGAGGCGATCGAGCAGGCGTGCGCCGAACGGCCAGTCGCCGATGCCGGAATCGGCGTTGATGTGGCCGCAGTCGCCCGCGTCGACGAGAAAGCTGCCCCAGCTGCGGGCAAGGAAACTCGCCCACGAGAATTCGGCATAGGGATCGCTGCGGCTGGCGACGACGATCGACGGGAAGGGCAGGAACACGTTCGGCAGGCCGCGGAAGGTATCGAAGCGGCCGCCCTCCTCGCGCTCGCAATCTGGGGGCGCGACGAGGAGAGCGCCGGCGATGGGCTTGCCGTAGCTCTGGCCGTGCTCGGCGACCCACCATGCGGCGGCGAGGCAGCCGAGGCTGTGGGCGACGAGGATGATGGGGGCGGAGGCGGCGTTGATTGCTTCGTCGAGGCGGACGACCCATCCGGTGCGTCCCGGTCGGTCCCAGTTGCCGAGCTCGGCGCGCACGGCATCGGGGCGGGCCTGTTCCCACAGCGTCTGCCAGTGCCGGGGGCCTGAATTGCCATAGCCCGGCACGAACAGCACGCGGGGTGTCGCGATGTCGCTCATCGTATATCTCCACTCAATGAGTAGAGAATATATACAAGTCAAAGAGTAGACAATGCAAAAAAGAAAACGTTTCACCTCTCATAGAAAACGGTTCAACGCCGACGTGGTTGGGGGTGTTCGCGCCGCGCAGCCGCAAAGGAAGGGCTTGCGCTGGGCTTTGTGCGGGTTAGAGATTTTTGGAATGAAAATCTTGAGCGGCCTAAACCGATGAAACTTGATTCCAAAGACCGGGCAATCCTTGAAATCCTGCAGCGTGACGCCACGCTCTCGATCCAGGAGATCGGGGACCGGGTCGCGCTGTCGGCGAATCCGTGCTGGCGTCGGATCCGGCAGATGGAGGAGGGCGGAATCATCGAGCGCCGCGTCGCCGTGGTGAACGCGCCCGCGCTGGGGCTCGCGATGACGGTGTTCGTCTCGATCCGCATTTCGGCGCACGACAAGGCTTGGCTCGAACGGTTTGCCGCGGCGATCCGCGCGATCCCCGAGATCGTAGAATGCCACCGAATGAGCGGCGATGTCGACTATCTGCTGAAGATGCTGGTCCGCGACATCCAGCACTACGACCGCGTTTATCAGCGGTTGATCAGCGAGGTGCCGGGGCTGTCGGACGTCAGCTCCACCTTCTCCATGGAGCAGATGAAGGCGACACCCGTTCCGGTGAGCGCAGTGCCTGTCTAAGGCGCTGCTCTAGGCCGCTGCCTCCGTCTCGCCGGCGCGCGCGAGACGGGTGGGTAGGTAGGCGCGCAGGTACGAGATCATCGCGAGCTTCGCCTCGGCAAGCGCTTCGTCGGTGACGTGATCGCGATCGGCGACCGAGAGCGAGAAGAACACGTCGGAAATCAGCAGCGCCTTGAAGAACAGCTCGCGTGAATCAGCGAGGCCGGGGAGGACGAACTGGCGGCGCACGGCCGTCCAGAGTGCGGTGCCGAACCGAAAATCCTCTTTGCAGCCGGCATTCTTGATTTCGGGCGGCGTGTGAGGCCCGAGCATTAGCTGGCGCGCTGCGCGGTTGCTGTTGAAGGCTTTCTGGTGATGCACAAGCGACAGTTCGATGAGCGTTTCCCACTCATCGACCTCGGGAAGCATCAGGTCTTCCGCGGCCTGCACCACGGCAATCGTACGCACGAGCTCTTTCCAGAGATCGCCGATCTCGGGGAAGAAATGATAGGCCGATGAGGCAGGGATGCCCGCGACTTCCGCGACCGCGATCATGCCGATCTGATCGATGTTCTGCGTGTCGAGCATGGCGCGCGCCGCTTCGAGGAGCTCTGCGCGTCGGGCCCGGCCGCGCGCCTGTGTCGCCTTTCGCGCGGGCGGCCTGCTTTTCACGTTGGTGATCATTTGCCCCGTTTCCATCGTTTTCGGGCTGTTGACAACCCCCCTGTTTTCATCAATAGTCGAAGAAATTCGATTTAAGCACAAATGAGGGACGGGGATGGGTGCAAAGCGGGCAGGGCGCGCATAACATCGTATTTTTCCTGAATAATTAAACGGGATGCGCGCGGCGGGAGACGGTTTCAATCTGCACCGCATTAGACAAATGAAAAATTAACTCGAAGATATACGGGTTAATGTTCGAGTTCCTGAACGGGTCCGCTGCAAGGAGCCGATCGTGGACGCGCGCATCCCGTATCCAAATGGGCCGGGAACGTTTGAATGCCTCAGAACTATAATTTCGTGATCGAAGGCCGGTCTGTTGAGGCTGGCCGCCATTTTGATGTGATCAACCCTGCGGATGGGGCGGTGTTTGCGCGGTGTCCCGCGGCGACGGAGGCTGATCTGGATGCGGCGGTCGCGGCGGCGCGACGCGCGTTCCCGGGATGGGCGGCGACGCCGGACGCGGAACGCAGGGCGGCTGTGAACGCGATGGCAGACATCATCGAGGCGAACGCGGCGGAGCTTGCCGAGCTGGTGACGCTGGAGCAGGGCAAGCCGCTCGGCGGCATGGGCTCGCAGTGGGAGGTCGGCGGTGCGGCGGCATGGACGCGCTACACTGCGAGCCTCGACCTGCCCGTGGAGACGATCCAGGACGACAGCGCCGGCAAGGTGACGCTGCACCGGAAGCCGATCGGCGTCGTCGGTTCGATCACGCCGTGGAACTTCCCGGTGATGATCGCGATCTGGCACATCATGCCGGCGATCCGCGCGGGCAACACCGTGGTGCTCAAGCCTTCGCCCTATACGCCGATCGCAACGCTGCGACTCGCCGAGCTGCTGCAGGCGGCGCTGCCGCCGGGCGTGCTCAATGCGGTTGCGGGCGAGGACGAGATCGGCCGCGCGATGTCCGTGCATCCGGGGATCGACAAGATCGTGTTCACAGGATCGACGCGCACGGGCAAGCGCGTGATGGCGAGCGCGGCGGACACGCTGAAGCGGCTGACGCTGGAGCTTGGCGGCAACGATGCGGCGATCGTGCTGCCCGATGCCGATCTCGATGCGCTGACCGAGAAACTGTTCTGGGGTGCATTCATCAACAACGGCCAGACCTGCGCGGCGATCAAGCGGCTCTACGTGCATGATTCGATCTACGACGAGGTGTGCAAGCGGCTCGTCGCTTATGCGGCGAACGTGAAGGTCGGCGACGGGCGCAATGCGGACAGCATTCTCGGCACGGTGCAGAACCGGATGCAGTTCGACCGCGTGCGCACGCTGGTGGATGCGGCGATTGCGGACGGCGCACAGGCGCTGTGCGGCGGCGCGCCGATGGAAAGCGAAGGTCTGTTCTACCCGGTGACGATTCTTGCCGGGGCGAAAGAGGGCATGGCCATCGTCGACGAGGAGCAGTTCGGTCCGGCGCTGCCGGTGATCCGCTACAGCGATATTGAAGATGCGCTGGCACGCGCGAACGACAACCCGAGCGGCCTCGGCGGTTCGGTGTGGTCGGGCGACATCGATAAGGCGGCAGCGCTTGCGGGCCGTCTCGAATGCGGCAGCGCGTGGGTGAACAATCACAGCGCCATTCGCCCCGACGCGCCCTTCGGCGGCGTCAAGCAATCGGGCATCGGCGTCGAGTTCGGAACCCTCGGCCTTGCCGAGTTCACGACCGTGCAGGTTATCCATCAGTGAGCGGAATCGGCCTTGATCCGATTGAGACGGCGAGCCGTGACGAGCTCAGTGCGTTGCAGCTGGGGCGTCTGCGGGCGAGCCTTGCCCATGCGTATGCGGGGAACCCTGCGTACCGCGCGAAGTTCGACGCGGCGGGGGTTCATCCGGACGACCTGAAGTCGCTGAGTGACCTTTCGAAGTTCCCGTTCACGACGAAGGCGGACCTGAGGGACGCGTATCCGTTCGGCTTCTTCGCGGTACCGCAGGAGAAGCTGTCG
>JAEULI010000103.1 GCA_016793845.1 Sphingosinicella sp. | reverse complement strand
GCCACAATTCCAGAAACCGGCACGAACGAGTCCCATGGCAGGCCATTCCAAATTCAAGAACATCATGCACCGCAAGGGCGCGCAGGACAAAAAGCGCTCGGCGATGTTTTCCAAGCTCTCCCGCGAAATCACCGTCGCGGCTAAGATGGGCACGCCCGATCCCGACATGAACCCGCGCCTGCGCGCTGCCGTGATCGCAGCGAAGGCGCAGTCGATGCCCAAGGACAATATCCAGCGCGCGATCGACAAGGCGAGTGGCGGAGACGTCGAGAACTATGAAGAGATCCGCTACGAGGGTTTCGGCCCCGGCGGCGTGTCGCTGATCGTCGAGGCGCTGACCGACAACCGCAACCGCACCACGACGAACGTCCGCACGATCTTCTCGAAGAACGGCGGCAACCTCGGCGCCTCGGGATCGGTGAGCCACGGCTTCGACCGGATGGGCCTCATCGAATATGCGGCCAAGGCGGGCGATGCTGAAAAGGTGTTCGAGGCGGCGCTCGAAGCCGGCGCTGAGGACGTGCAGTCCGACGAGGACGGCCACGAGGTATGGACCGCGCAGGATACGCTGCACGAGGTGGCAAAGGCGCTCGAAGCCGTGCTCGGCGAGCCGGAGGGCGCGAAGCTCGCATGGCGGCCGCAGACGATGGTGTCGGTCGCAGAGGGCGACGCGGGGTCGCTCCTCAAGCTGATCGATTCGCTCGACGATGACGACGATGTCCAGACCGTGTCGGGCAATTACGAAGTCTCCGACGAGGTCATGGAGAAGCTCGGCTGATCATTCTCGGCGTCGATCCGGGGCTGAACGCCACCGGCTGGGGCGTGATCCGGGCCGAGGGCAACCGCATCTCGCACATCGCGCACGGTACGCTGCGCATCCCGGCGGACATGCCGATGGCCGCGCGGCTCTCAGCGCTTTACACGGGCCTTGCTAGCGTCGTCGCCGAAAGCGGCGCCGGGACGGCGGCCGCCGAAGAGGTGTTCGTCAACAAGAACCCACAATCGACACTGAAGCTGGGGCAGGCGCGTGGCGCGGTGCTCGCGGCGCTCGCGGGATCGGGGCTGGAGGTCGCGGAGTATGCGACGCGGCTTGTCAAGAAGGCGCTGGTCGGAACGGGCGCGGCGGAAAAGGATCAGGTGCGCGCGATGGTCGAGCGGCTGATGCCGGGCGTGAAGATCAAAAGCACCGACGCGGCGGACGCGCTTGCGGTGGCGATCTGCCATGCGCATCATCAGGCGAGCGCAAAGGCGCTGGGGGGATACCGATGATCGCCAAGCTGAAGGGCCTGCTCGACACAGTCAACGCAGACGCTGCGGTCATTGATGTGAACGGGGTCGGGTATCTCGTCGCGGCATCGACCAAGACGCTTGCGTCGCTCGGCGGCGCGGGCACACTGGTGACGCTGCATATCGAGACGCACGTGCGCGAGGACGCGATCCAGCTGTTCGGTTTCGTGACGGAACGCGAGCGCGACTGGTTCCGACTGTTGCAGACGGTGCAGGGGGTCGGTGCGAAGGTGGCGCTGGCGATCCTGTCGGTGCTGACGCCGGATGAAATCCACGCCGCGATCGCGAACCGCGACAAGACGATGGTGGGCCGCGCGAGCGGTGTCGGGCCGAAGCTCGCCGAGCGCATCGTCAACGAACTGAAGGACAAGGCGGGCGGCATCGCCGGGGTTGCGATCCCGGTCGGCGGCTTCGCGCCCGCCGTCCTCAAGGGCGGCCTCGCGGCGGACGCACTCTCCGCACTCGCCAACCTCGGCTACAAGCCCGCCGAAGCGAACCGGGTGGTGACTGCCGCCATCGAGGAAGCCGGCGAGGGCGCGGATGTCGGTACGGTGGTGCGGCTGGCGCTCAAGAAAGCGGCGCGGTAGGGTTCGCGCATGGCCACGCAACCCGATGATCAGCGCTTTGTGACCGGCGAACGCCGGACCGAGGACGTGGATGCCGCGCTCAGGCCGAAGCGGCTGGAGGAGTTCGTCGGGCAGGCGGCGGCGCGGGAGAATCTGCGTGTGTTCATCGCGGCCGCGAAGCAGCGCGGCGAGGCGATGGACCATGTGCTGTTCTTCGGGCCGCCGGGTCTCGGCAAGACGACACTCGCCCAGATCATCGCGCGCGAGCTTGGCGTCGGGTTTCGCTCCACCTCGGGACCGGTGATCGCCAAGGCGGGCGACCTCGCGGCGCTGCTCACCAACCTTGAACCCAACGACGTGCTGTTCATCGACGAGATTCATCGGATGAACCCGGCGGTGGAGGAAATCCTCTACCCGGCGATGGAGGACCGTGCGCTCGATATCATGATCGGCGAGGGGCCTTCGGCGCGCTCGGTGCGTATCGACCTGCCGCCGTTCACGCTCGTCGGCGCGACGACGCGCTCCGGGCTGATCACGACGCCACTTCGCGACCGCTTCGGCATCCCCGTACGGCTCAATTTCTACACGGTCGACGAGCTCGAACACGTGGTGACGCGCGCCGCCGGGCTGCTCGGCATGGCGCTGTCACCCGAAGGCGCGCGCGAGATCGCGGGCCGTGCGCGTGGCACACCACGCATTGCGGGGCGGCTGCTGCGGCGCGTGCGCGATTTCGCGCATGTCGCGGGGGCGGACATCGTCGACCGCACGATGGCGGATACGGCGCTGCTGCGGCTCGAGGTCGACGCGCTCGGGCTCGATGCGATGGACCGGCGCTACCTCGGCATGATCGCGGACATCTACAAGGGTGGCCCGGTGGGTATCGAGACGCTGGCGGCGGGGCTTTCGGAGCCGCGCGACACGCTCGAAGAGGTGATCGAACCCTATCTGATCCAGCTCGGCCTCGTCGCCCGGACGGCGCGTGGGCGGATGCTGAACGGGCGTGCGTGGACGCACCTCGGCCTCGCCCCGCCGGCAGGCTCGGGCGACGTGCTGCCCTTCGAGGACTGAGCCGCGCTCACGAATCGGCGCATTTTCGGGCTTCCCCGCCGAGTCGCGCCCGGTTAGACACCGGACGGAATGACGGGTGAAACAACAAGCGGCCCGCCCTCAGGCGCCTTTGTGGACGGTGTTCACCGCTTTCCCGTGCGCGTCTATTTCGAGGATACCGACCTCTCGGGCGTCGTCTATCACGCCAACTACCTGCGTTTCATGGAGCGCGCGCGCTCGGACATGCTGCGCGCAGCGGGCATCGACCAGCGCGCCTTCTTCGAGGCGGGCGATGGCGCCTATGCGGTGACGGACCTCCAGATCCGCTATGTGCGCCCGGCGCGGCTCGACGACGTTCTTCATGTCGAAAGCCGCGTAAAAAGCATCGGCGCGGCGTCGTGCCGGATCGCGCAAGTCATCGTACGTTCAGGGGAACTCGTCACGGATGCGCTTGTTACAGCTGCACTCGTCGGGCGAGACGGCAGGCCGAAGCGCCAGCCGCCGGAATGGCGCAGAATATTCGAGGAATTGGCCGTACAGGCGGGAAACGGGGAGCCGGATGGAAACTGAGGTTGCAAACGTCGCATTGGCGGGGGCCGCGGACATGTCGCCTTGGGCGCTGTTCATGCAGGCGGATATCGTCGTCAAGGCGGTGATGATCGGGCTCCTGTTCGCATCGATCTGGTCGTGGGCGATCATCATCGAGCGCGCGCGGCGGCTGAAAGTGATCGGCAAGCAGACCGAGGCGTTCGAGAATCGCTTCTGGAAGGCGAACAGCTTCGAGGATATCCGCGAGGCGCCCGGCAAGTCCGAGCATCCGGCGACCAAGGTGTTCGCCGCCGCGATGAGCGAATGGCGGCGTTCGACGGCGGGCGGCAAGTACGACCGCGTCGGTCTCCGCACGCGCCTCGGCGGTGTGATGGGCGTCGCCATCGCGCGCGAGATCGACACGCTTTCGGACCGGCTCAACATCCTTGCCACCATCGGCTCCGTCTCGCCGTTCGTCGGCCTGTTCGGCACCGTGTGGGGCATCATGCGCAGCTTCACCTCGATCGCGGCGACGCAGAACACGACGCTCGCCGTCGTGGCGCCCGGCATCGCCGAGGCGCTGTTCGCGACCGCGATGGGGCTCTTTGCTGCGATTCCGGCGGTGATCGGCTACAACCGGCTGCTCTACGGCATCGGCCGCGTCGAGGGGCGCCTGCACAACTTCGCCGAGGAGTTCCAGGGCGAGCTGTCGCGCGAGCTCGAAACCATGGCACCGAAGGCCTGACGCATGGCGATGGGCATCGCACCCGGTGGACGCAGGGGTGGCAAGGCGCCGCCGATGAGCGAGATCAACGTGACGCCGCTCGTCGACGTCATGCTCGTGCTGCTCATCATTTTCATGGTGACGGCGCCGCTGCTCGTCTCGGGCGTTCCGATCGATCTTCCCGACAGCAAGGCGGGCGCGCTCAAGCAGGACAACACGCCGATCCAGGTCTCGCTGAACGCGGAAGGGGAGATCTATATCGACGAGCAGCTCGTTCCCGCTGACGAACTCGCCGCGAAGCTCGCCGCGATCAGCGAGGCGCGCGCGGGCGAGGCGGAAGGACCGCGCATCTATGTGCGCGCCGACCGTCGGCTCGACTTCGGAAACGTGATGCGCGTGATGGGCGAGGTGAACGCTGCGGGTTTCAAAAAGGTCGCGCTCGTGAGCGAGGCCGGCGCCGACGACCGGTGACCGAGAACCGCGCGATCCTGATCGCGGGCGTGGCGCACCTGGCGCTGTTCGCCGGGCTGTCGCTGAGCTGGAGCCTGATGTCGAAGGACATCGCGCCGATCGTGGAGCCGATCCCGGTCGAGTTCGTGGACATTTCCGACGTGCCGACGGTGCAGGAAAAGCCGAAGCCCTCGATCGAGGCGGCGCCGCGCGAGACGGTGGAGGAGGCCGAGCCCGAGGTCGTCGAGCCGGAGCCGACGCCGGAACCGACCCCGCCGCCGGTCGAGATCGCGCCGAAGGAAGCGCCGAAGCCCAAGGCGGAGCCGAAGAAGCCCACGCCCAAGCCGGTCGAAAAGCCGAAGCCGAAACGCGATCTTTCGAACCTGATTGACAAGTCGCTGAAGGATGCGCCGCGGAAGACGAAGCCGACCGACTTCGCGAAGTCGATCGAGCAGGCGATCCCCGAAGGCGCCAAGCTCGACGCGCGCACGATGGCGACGCTGGCGCAGGCGATCCGCGACCGTATCTACCGCTGCTGGGACCCGGGTGCGGGCGGGCCAGACGCGCGCAACATCAAGACGCTGCTGCGCGTGCGCGTGCAGCGCGACGGTACGATCATCGGCCGGCCGGAAGTGCTGTCGCAGAGCGGGATCGGCGCAGGCAACGCCGCTTACGGCCGTGTGGCGCGCGACGCCGCGATCCGCGCCGTGATGAACCCCGCCTGCTCACTGGAAGGACTGCCCCCGGAACTTTATGACGGGTGGAAAGATTTCGAACTCAATTTCGACCCAAGCGAGACGCTGTAAGGATATGCCTGTGAAACGCCTCATCTCCGTACTGTCGGCACTGCTGATCGCAATCGTCGCGACACCTGCCGCCGCCCAGCTTCGCGTCGATATCAACGCGGGCATCTCGAAGCCGATGCCGATCGCCGTGCCGGCGTTCACGACACCGGCGCTCGCGAGCACGGTTGCGGGCGACACCGCCGCGCTCGGGCGGCAGGTCGCGGAGGTCGTCTCGAACGATCTTGCAAGCTCCGGCCTCTTCAAGCCGATCAATCCCTCGGCGTTCACCACAACCGTCGCCTATGCCGACGTGCTGGCGCCGCGCTTCCCGAACTGGCGCACAGTGGCGGCGCAGGCACTCGTCACCGGTTTCGTGCAGGTGAACGGCGACGGCTCGATCACGGTCGGCTGCTACCTCTACGATGTCTTCTCCGAAGAAATTCTCGCGCGCGAGGGCTTCTCGACGCAGCCCGCATTCTGGCGCCGCGCCGCGCACAAGTGCGCGGATGCGGTCTATTCGCGGCTGACAGGCGAAAGCGGCTACTTCGACAGCCGCATCGTCTACGTCTCCGAAACCGGCAGCCAGACGAAGCGCATCAAGCGGCTCGCGATCATGGATCAGGACGGCGCCAACCACCGCTTCCTCACGAACGGCCAGAATCTCGTGCTGACGCCGCGCTTCTCGCCGAGCCAGCAGACGATCGCCTACATGTCGTTCGCGCAGAACCGGCCGCGCGTGTACATCTACAATATCGGCACCGGTCGCCAGACGCTGGTCGGCAACCTGCCGAACATGAGCTTCGCACCGCGCTTCTCGCCCGATGGGCAGAGCCTCGTCTTCTCGATGGCGCAGGGCGGCAACACCGATATCTATCGCATGAGCGTGAACGGCGGCACGCCGCAGCGGCTGACGAGCGCGCCGGGCATCGACACGGGCCCCAGCTATTCGCCCGACGGCAGCAAGATCGTGTTCGAATCGGATCGCGGCGGCACGCAGCAGCTTTACGTGATGAACGCGGACGGCTCCGATCAGCGCCGAATCAGTTTCGGTGGCGGACGCTATGCGACGCCGGTCTGGTCGCCGCGCGGCGATCTCATCGCCTTCACGCGCATGGGCGGCGGCGGTTTCCGCATCGGCGTGATGCGCACCGACGGCTCGGGCGAACGGCTGCTCACCGACAGCTGGGGCGACGAGGGCCCGACGTGGTCGCCGAACGGCCGCGTCGTGATGTTTTTCCGCAGCCAGCGGGGCGGGCGCGCCGATCTGTGGTCGGTGGATCTCACCGGTGTCAATGAGCGCCGCATCCCCACGCCGCTCGATGGATCGGACCCGGCATGGTCGCCGCTCCTGCCATAATTTATGTCACGTTCATCCGAGATTAAGGCTTGTCCTCAGACTTCGGATAGGAAAGCGTAATGATTCTTGAGTGTTCGCGTGGCAATGTCGTTGTCGCGCATCCGAATTGCTTTCGTTTGAGACAGGGAGACGACTGATGATGAACACTGCTTTGAAGGCTGCGATGGTCGCGGCGCTGGTTGCCACCGCCGCGTGCTCGAAGAAGAAGGAAGAGCTGCCCCCGCCGCCGCCGCCCGCGGCTCCGGTCGAAACGCCGTACACGCCTCCGGCCGCGCCCGTCACCAGCACTGTCGTGCCGGGCAGCGTCGAGGACTTCATCCAGCAGGCGGGCAGCGACCGCGTGTTCTTCGAGTTCGATTCGTATCAGCTCGACAGCGCGTCGCAGGCGACGCTGACGAAGCAGGCCGGCTGGCTTGCTCAGTATTCGAACGTGAAGGTCACGATCGAAGGCCACGCCGACGAGCGCGGCACGCGTGAATACAACCTCGCACTCGGCGAGCGTCGCGCCAACTCGGTGAAGAACTTCCTCGCCGGGCAGGGCGTTGCCGCCGATCGCATCAGCGTGATCAGCTACGGCAAGGAACGTCCGGCCGTTGAAGGTTCGGACGAGAGCGCCTGGGCGCAGAACCGCCGCGCCGTCACGGTGCTGGTCGGCGCCGCCGCCAGCTAAGACCCGCATTCATTGCGCAGTTGGAAAGGGCCGTCCTTCGGGGCGGCCCTTTTCTTTTGCCGCAAGGCCTATGAGCGGGCGGAGCCACGGCACGCTGCGGCCGACGATATAGAAGAGCCAGCTGCCCGCCGCGGTTGCCGCGACGAGGATCGCGAAGGCGGCGAGGTTCGGCAGGTCGAACGGAAGCAGCCACCAGCCGACGGCGACGATGATCGTCTGGTGCGCGATGTAGAGCGGGAATACGGCTTCGGTGAGTATCGGTCGGATCGGCGCATCGCGGTTCAGCCAGCGATTGGCGATGCCGATCAGCGCAACGATCGCCGCCCAACCCTGAACCACGCGCGCGCCGCGGAACAGCGCGGTCAGCGTGCCATCAAGCGGGGCCTCGCCGGGATAGCGATATTCGATCATCGCGACGACGGCGTAGGCGGCCACGGCAAGGACGACGGCGACGCGCCGCCAGCGGCGGATCGCGGCCCAGAGCGGGGGCGAGCCGCGCAGTAGCACGCCGAAGAGGAAGGCTGGGAAGTACACGGCGTGCGCCGCCCAATCGTCGACAAGAGCGTGCGTTTCGTCCGCGCCGGGGAACAGCAAGAACGTTTTCAGCGCGAGCAGCATGATCGGTACGGCGAGGATCGCGGGGCCGGCGAGCGCGCGTTCGAAGACGCGTGCACTCCGGCTGCGAACGCCTGCGGGGAGCAGCAGAAGCAGCGCAAGCATCATGCTGTAGACCCACAGGTAGACGACGAACCACAAATGCTGCCACGTCGGCAGGATGATGCCGTCGAGCGCGCCAAAGCGGAAATAGTCGTGCAGCCAGAAATGTCCAAAGCCTGCCGTGTAGCCGTGCTTGAACATCAGTTCGATCCACGGTTGCGGCGGGATCACGACGATCACGGCGAACACGAGCGGGATCAGCAGCCGCGCCGAGCGCGAGCGCGCGAAGCCGGCGGAACTGGGCTGGCGCGCGAAGACTGCGGCGCTCGCATAGCCCGAAACGACGAAGAGCAACGCGAGCCGCCAGCTGTTCGTCGCGAGCATCAGGATCGCGGCGTGCGGATCGGGATGCGTCGCCTTCACGTGCCAGTCCCACGGCACGAAATACATGCCGACATGATAGAGGATGAGCAGGGCGAAGGCGCCGACGCGCAGCCAGTCCATCCCATAGTGGCGCCCCGTGGGCAGTCCTGACGATCGCGCCTCCCCCATGCATGAAGGCTAGCCGATCCGCACTCCCGCACCAGCCCCCGATACCGGCAGGTCTTGGGTTCGCCGCGAAGCTCGCGTATATCGCCCGCGAAAGGTGAGAGTCCCGAGCATGTCCCTTCGTCCATGGCGCGATATCGCGCGGCGCAAATCGCGGCAGATCATGGTCGGCAGCGTCCCGGTAGGCGGCGATGCGCCGATCACCGTGCAGACGATGACCAACACGCTCACGTCGGACGCGAAAGCGACGATCGATCAGATCCGTCGCTGCGAGGAAGCGGGGGCGGACATCATCCGCGTGTCGTGCCCCGACGTCGAATCGACCGCGGCGTTTCGCCAGATCGCGAAGGCGGCGCGCGTGCCGCTCGTTGCCGACATACATTTCCACTACAAGCGTGCGCTCGAAGCGGCGGACGCGGGCGCCGCGTGTCTGCGCATCAACCCCGGCAACATCGGTTCATCGGAGCGCGTCGCCGAAGTGGTGCGCGCGGCGAAGGCGAACGGCTGCGCGATCCGCATTGGCGTCAACGCGGGCAGCCTCGAGAAGGACCTGCTCGAAAAGTACGGTGAGCCTTGCCCCGAGGCGCTCGTCGAAAGCGCGCTCGATCATATCCGCCTGCTCGAGGAGCATGACTTCCGCGAATACAAGGTGGCCGTGAAGGCATCCGATGCGTTCCTTGCCGTCGCGGCCTACCAGCAGCTTGCCGAGGCGGTGGACTGCCCGCTGCACCTTGGCATCACCGAGGCGGGCGGGCTCATCGGCGGCACGGTGAAGTCGGCGATCGGCATCGGCTCGCTGCTCTGGTTCGGCGTCGGCGACACGATCCGCGTGTCGCTTTCGGCCGAGCCTGAGGAAGAGGTGCGCGTCGGCTATGAAATCCTGAAGACGCTGGGTCTGCGCACCCGCGGTGTCCGCGTCGTGTCCTGCCCCAGCTGCGCGCGCCAGGGCTTCGACGTCATCCGCACTGTGCAGGCGCTCGAAGACGCGCTCCAGCATATCAAGACCCCGATGTCGCTCTCGGTTCTGGGCTGCGTCGTCAATGGCCCCGGCGAGGCGCGCGAGACCGACATCGGCATCACCGGCGGCGGTAATGGCAAGCACATGGTCTACCTGTCGGGTATCACCGACCACACGATCGCGGATGCCGGCATGATCGCCCATATCGTGGGGCTGGTTGAAGCCAAAGCCGCAGAGATCGAGGCGGGGAGCGCGGTGAGTATGGACACATTGCACGGCAAGGCCGCATGAAGACCGGGTCCGACATCAGGCTCGAACCCCCGGTCGCGCGCAAAGCCGTCGCGACAGGTGCGTCGGCGACCGGGGCCACGACGCTTGGCTATGGCGCCGTCGCGGCGCTGACGCTTGGGGCCTTTGCGCTTGGGGCTGTCGCCGTCGGCGCGCTTGCGATCGGCCGGCTTCGTGTCGGCAAGGCGCGCATCCGCAAATTGCGGATCGACGAACTGGAGGTCGGAACGATCGTCAGGATCGGCGAGGATCGCGCGTGAGCCTTTCGATTCGTGCCGCCGTGCCCGCCGATCTGCCGCTGATCGCGCAGTTCATCCGCGATCTCGCCGAGTATGAGAAGCTCGCCCACGAGGTCCGCTTCGACGAGGCGAAGCTCGGCGAGAGGCTGTTCGGCCCGCGCCCCTACGCCGAGGTGCTGATCGCTGAGGACGACGGCACGCCTGTCGGCTTCGCGCTGTTCTTCCACAACTTCTCGACCTTCGAAGGACGGCCGGGCGTCTATCTCGAAGACCTGTTCGTCGTGCCTGAGGCGCGCGGCAAGGGCGTCGGCAAGGCGCTGCTTGTGCGGCTCGCGGCGCTTGCGATCGAGCGGGATTGCGCCCGCCTCGAATGGTGGGTGCTCAACTGGAACACCCCCGCGATCGATTTCTACCGTTCGCTCGGTGCGCGGCCCATGGACGAATGGACCGTCAACCGCGTCGATGGCGAGGCGCTGAAGGCGCTCGCCGCCTCAGGGTAGCGGATCGAGCACGCGGTCGAGCAGCGCCGGGCCGGTGCCGACGCGTTCGAGGTGCGGATACCGGAGCCCGCCCGTGTAGCCGAGGCGGATGGTGCGGTAGCGCGGGCCTTCCTTCAGCAGCAGTTCGATGGGGCTCTTGCCGTCCTTCGCGGCGGTGATCGTCGATTTGAAATCGGCCTCGTTGAACTCGCGGCCGTTCACCGCCATGATTCGCGTCGCGGTCGTCACGCCCTCGCGGAACAATGGCCCGTCCCACACAACGTTGGAGATCACGCCCGAGGCGCTGACCGTGACGCCGACCGAATGGCTGAGATCGGCGGCGCGGCTGCGCGCGTCGTTCGAGACGTGGTAGGCGCTCGGCGTT
>JAEULI010000033.1 GCA_016793845.1 Sphingosinicella sp. | reverse complement strand
TGGGCATCGGATAGGGCGGCTGGTAACCACCGCCTTCGCTGATCGAGACGATGCGCTTCACGCGGAGGCCTGCCGCGCCCGCATAGAGATCGGCGCGCGAACGGGCCTTCTTGATGGCATCGAGCCGAGCTTCGTTCGTGGCGTCCTCGGGCTTGTCGAGGCCGAACGTCGGGCCGTTCACCTGGTTTGCGCCTTCGGTTACGAGCGCGTCGATCACATCGCCCGCGCTCGCGAGCTTGCGCAGCTTCACGGTGACGGTATTGGCCGCCTGATAGCCGATGAGCTGCGGGGGCTTGCGCTCCTCGTAGCTGTATTGCGGATTGAGGTTGATGTTCGATGTCTGGATGTCGCGCTCGGCGATACCGGCCTTCTTGAGTGCGGCGACGACACGCGTCATCTGGCTATTATTGGCGGTGAGCGCGGCGCGCGCTTCGGCCGCTTGCGTGACGACGCCGGCCGAGATGATGGCGATATCGGGGACGCGGGTGCTCTCGCCGGTCGCTGTCAACGACAGCAGGGTTTCGGCGGGTACGCTCGGCGCCGTCTGCGCCGAGACCGGAGTCGCGGCGGTGGCGGCGAGTGCGCCGAGGGCGAGAAGCGTTGCAGTACGCATGTGTTTCATTCCTTTCGTTTTCCGCCCCAACGGATCGGCGGCGGACAGGTCGCCCTATCCGCCGCCTGACATGAACCGAAGTTGAAAAGCTTAGACAGCGATTCACGTTTCAGGCTGATCCAGTCTGAAACAATCGCGGTCTAGGCCTGCCGGGACTTCACCAGGCGGTAGATCCACAGAAGCAGAACCGCGCCTGCCGTGGCGATCAGGATGTTGATGAGATTGCTGTTCGCACCGCCAACGCCCAGCAGACTGCCGATATAGCCGCCGAGAAGGCCGCCGGCGATGCCGATGAGGATGGTGACGATGATGCCGCCGGGGTCCTTGCCCGGCATGATCCACTTCGCAAGCGCGCCGGCGATGAGGCCGACGACGATCCAACCGAGAAAACCGTAGTCCATCTGCTCACTCCTCCTGTTTTCGGAAAAAACCGTAGATGTCCCTCACGTTTCCTGCGGGCGGCCCCGGTGGTTGATACCGACCGGGCGATCCGCGAACGCACTCTCGTCGTGCGTTCGTCGATGATAAAATCCGTTTATCGAATAGCTGTCGAGCGCAAACTTGGTGTGGAGTCTACGCAACTTAGGCTGAAATATTCGGTTCTTGGCTCGTTTGACTGCCGAAAACGTGCTAATTGCCGCCAACTTTTCATCTTTTCGAGCGATCTCGAACTTCCCGTGTCGTCATGCGGACCTTGCGCTAACTGACTTATTCGGGTAATACACCCTTCGATACAAAACAGGCTCAGTCACTGGCGATGAACATGCACCAACCTGTCGATAGCTCCTTCAAGAGCAGCGTTTCCCGGTCGTGGGCGTCGGCCGGTGATGGTCGTCGTCGCCGTCTGCTGATCCTTGCGGCGATCCTTGTCGCGGCGGCCGGCGCAGCGTGGCTGATTTTCGGCGGCGGCGCAGAGGCGCCCGCCGAGAACCCGGATGCCGGCCGCCCCTCCATCACGGTGATCGTGCCGGGCACGACGCAGATCGCGGACAGCGTGACGGCGGTGGGCAGCATTGCCGCGCGCCGCGACATGCCGGTCGGCGTGCAGGGCGAGGGCGGGGCGGTTGTCGCGGTTCTCGTCGATGCCGGCGACTATGTGCGGAAGGGTCAGGTGCTGGCGCGCATCGACCGCTCGGTGCTTGAGCAGGAAGTGAGCCAGTTGCAGGCTTCCGTGACGCGGGCCCGCGCCGATGCGGCGCTTGCGCAGTCCGAGCTCGATCGGGCGCAGTCGCTGGTGGCGCGCGGGTTCATCTCGAAGGCTGATATCGAGCGGCGCACGGCCACGCGTGACGGCGCCAACGCTGCCGTGGGCGTCGCCGCCGCGCAGCTTCGGGAATCGCAGGCGCGGCTTGGGCGGCTCGATATCCGGGCGCCGGAAGCCGGTCTCGTCCTCGAGCGCAACGTCGAGCCGGGGCAGGTAGTGAGCTCCGGCAGTCCCGCCGTGTTCCGCATGGCGCAGGACGGCGCGATGGAAATGCGCGCGCTTGTCGCCGAACAGGATCTCGCCGGCATCACGACCGGGCAGTCGGCGACGGTGCAGATGGTCGGTTCGCAGACCGCCTACGCAGGCCGTGTCTGGATGGTGGAGCCGGTGATCAACCCGCAGACCCGCCAGGGCCTCGTTCGCATCGCGCTTTCGGGTGATCGCGCTCTGCGCCCCGGCGGCTTCGCCTCGGGCAAGATCGAGGTGGGCAAAGCCGAACGGCCGTTGCTGCCCGAATCCGCCGTGATGGGCGATGCTGAGAGCAGCTTCGTCTTTGTCGTGGCGAAGGATGGCACGGTCGAGCGCCGCGACGTCAAGGTCGGCGCGGTCTCTTCGGCCGGTGTCGCGATTTCGAGCGGCCTTTCCGGCAAGGAGCAGGTCGTGCAGTCGGCCGGCGCCTTCCTCAATCCGGGCGAGAAAGTCAGCCCGGTTCTGCACAAGCCGCAATAAGCGGCCGACAGGAAGCGAAACGATGCGGAATATCTCGTCCTGGTCGATCCGGAACCCGGTTCCGCCGATCGTGCTGTTCGTGGCGCTGACGCTGGCGGGCATCGTCAGCTTCATCCGCATGGACATCAACAACAACCCGGACGTCAGCTTTCCGATGGCGCAGGTGATCATCACCCAGCCGGGCGCTGCGCCTTCGGAAATGAAGACGCAGATCACCCAGATCGTCGAAGCCTCGGTGCGGAACGTGAGCGGTGTCGACGAGATCACCTCGTGGGTGACCGAGGGCACATCGACGACGATGGTGCAGTTCGACATCGGCACGCCGATCGACCGCGCCGTGAACGACGTGCGCGACGCGGTGCAGAAGGTTCGCGGCGACCTGCCGCAGGGTATTCTCGAACCGCAGGTGGTGCGCGAGGATATCGACGGCGTGCTTGCCTACTGGACCGTGCAATCGGTGGACATGACGCTCGAGCAGCTGTCGTGGTTCGTTGACAACGTCGCTTCGAAGCGGCTGCTTTCCGTGCCCGGCATGGCGGTGGCGAGCCGGGGCGGCGGCGTATCGCGCGAAATCCGCGTCGAGCTCGATCCGATGAAGCTGCAGGCGCAGGGCATCACCGCCGCGCAAGTGAACCAGCAGCTCCGCCAGCTCAACCTCAACGCCACCGGCGGGCGCGCCGAGATCGCGGGCGCGGAACAATCCGTGCGCGTGCTCGGCAACGCTGCCGACGCTGCGGCGCTCGGCGCGACGCAGCTCAGCGTCGGCGGGCGCACGCTCAGGCTTTCCGATGTCGCGAACGTGCGCGATTCCTACGGCGAGCAGCGCGGCCTCGGCCTCATCGACGGGCGGCAGGTGGTGAGCATCCGCCTTGCGAAGGCCAAGGGCTCGTCCGACGTCACGGTCTACAAGGACGCGCTCGAGGTTCGCGACCAGCTCGCCAAAGAATATCCCAAGGTGAAGATCACGCCGATGTTCACCACGGTGAAGTATACCGAGCAGCAGTATGAAGCCTCGATGGCGGCGCTGCTGGAAGGTGCCGTGCTGG
Organism: Sphingosinicella sp.; assembly: GCA_016793845.1. Taxonomy (GTDB): domain Bacteria; phylum Pseudomonadota; class Alphaproteobacteria; order Sphingomonadales; family Sphingomonadaceae; genus Sphingosinicella; species Sphingosinicella xenopeptidilytica. The sequence goes on along the minus strand of JAEULI010000033.1, from coordinate 6,812 downwards.
CCGTGATCGTGGTGTTCCTGTTCCTGCGTGACTGGCGCGCCATGCTGATCTCGGCGACCGCCATTCCGCTTTCGGCGATCCCGGCGTTCTGGTTCATGGACCTGATGGGCTTCACGCTGAACGGCCTGTCGCTGCTCGCGCTCAGCCTTGTCGCCGGTGTACTCGTCGACGACGCGATCGTGGAGATCGAGAACATCGTGCGCCACATGCGCATGGGCAAGACCGCCTATCAGGCCTCCATGGATGCGGCCGACGAGATCGGGCTCGCCGTCGTGGCGACAACCTCCGCGATCGCCGCGGTGTTCCTGCCGGTCGGCCTGATGGGCGGCGTTACGGGTCAGTTCTTCAAGCAGTTCGGGCTGACGGTCGTCGTCGCCGTGCTGATGAGCCTTGCCGTCGCGCGCATGATCACACCGCTCATCGCTGCCTATTTCCTGAAGGCGCAGGGCGAGCAGAACCACGGCGACGGCCCGATGATGGACCGCTACCTCGCGCTGCTGCACTGGTCGCTCGATACGCGGAAGGCCGAGAAGGCGCGGACACGGCAGGATTGGAAGCGCCACTTCTGGCGCTTTGCCGATCACCGTGTCTGGGTGATGGGGATCGGCGTGGTGGCGCTGCTGCTCACGGTCGTGTCGTTCGCGACGCTGCCGTTCACCTTCCAGCCCGAATCCGATCAGGATTCGACCCAGCTCAAGATCGAGATGGTGCCGGGCACCACGCTCGAACAGACCCGCGCCGTTGCCGAGCGCGCGAATGCCGTGCTTCTGAAGGAGCCGGAAACGCAGCTCAGCTACATCGATATCGAGCAGCCGGGCTCGGCGATGATCTACACGCAGCTTAGCGATAAGCGGAAGCGTTCGAGCATCGAATATCAGAAGCAGCTGACGCCCGAACTGCAGAAGATCCCCGACGCACGCATCACCTTCCAATCGATGGACGGCTGGAGCGGCGGACGCGACGTGACGGTGATGATCGCCGGCGACGACAGCGAGCTGCTGCACGATACCGCGCTGAAGATCGTGGGCGAGATGCACGCGCAGAAGATGTTCGTCGCGCCGCGTGTCGAGGGCGATTTGCAGCGCCCGGAGATCGTCATCTCGCCGCATTTCGATCTCGCCGCGGAGCTTGGCATCACCACGGCGGACCTCAGCGAGACGATCCGCATCGCCACCATCGGCGACATCGACCAGAACGTCGCCAAGTTCTCGCTCTCCGACCGGCAGATTCCGATCCGCGTCGTGCTGCCGGCGGATTCGCGCAAGAACATCGCGACGATCGAGAACCTGCCGGTGCCGACGTCGAGCGGCGGATCGGTGCCGCTGAAGGTTGTCGCCGATATCGGCTTCGGGGCGGGCCCGTCGATCCTTCGGCGCTACAACCAGCGCGACCGTATCGTCGTCGGCGCTGATCTTGCCGAGGGCTATGTGAAGGGCGAAGGCTTGAAGGTGGCGTTTGCGCTGCCCACCCTCCGTAACCTTCCGGCAGGTGTGGAGCGCGTCGAGTTCGGCGAATCGAAGATGCAGGCCGAGCTGGTCACGCAGTTCACCGTCGCCGTCGTTTCGGGCATCCTGCTCGTGTTCGCGGTGCTCGTGCTGCTCTACAAGCGCATCATGCCGCCCTTCGTGAACATGGGATCGCTGCTGCTCGCGCCGCTCGGCGGCGCGGTCGCGCTTCACCTCACGGGGCAGGTGATCTCGATGCCCGTGCTGATCGGCCTCTTGATGTTGCTCGGCATTGTTGCGAAAAACTCCATCCTGCTCGTCGATTTCGCGATCGAGGAGATGAACAAGGGTGTGGACAAGGTGACGGCGATCATCGACGCAGGTCACAAGCGCGCGCAGCCCATCGTGATGACCACGGTGGCTATGGCCGCGGGCATGTTGCCGACGGCGCTTTCGCTCACGGGCGACGGTGCGTGGCGCTCTCCGATGGGCATCACCGTGATCGGCGGGCTCATCCTGTCGACGCTTCTGACGCTGGTCATCGTTCCCGCGGGCTTCAGCCTTGCCGATGACTTCGAGCGCTGGCTTGGCGCGAAGTTCGGCAAGCTTCTCACCCACGACCATCCGGGCAAGCCGGCAACGGCGCCCGCTGCCCCCGCCGAGTAGGACGGGACGATCGGTCCAGCGCGCACCTGGGTGACCGCCGACCCGGCACGGCACATGAAGATCGTGGCGACGGGAATGCTGCTGCTGATGGCGGCGGTGTTCGTTGCGGCGCGTCTGCTCGGCGAGACATATGTCTGGGCGCCCTACGTCGAATCCTTTGCCGAGGCGGCGATGGTCGGTGGGCTGGCCGACTGGTTCGCGGTGACGGCGCTGTTTCGCCACCCGCTCGGCCTGCCGATCCCGCACACCGCGATCATCCCGAAGAACAAGGATCGGCTCGGCGACAATCTCGCCACGTTCCTCAAAACCAACTTCCTGAAACCCGCGATCGTCGCGCGTCGGATGCGGGGCGTGGACATGGCGGGCGCCGTCGGCCGCTGGCTCTCCGCGCCGCCCGCCGAAACACGCCTCAGCGGCAGCATCGGCAAGCTTGGCATCCAGCTTCTCGACGCGCTCGACAACGAGGCGGTCTCGGGCTGGATACGCGGCGCGATCGGCGGCAACCTGCGCCGCTTCGAACTCGCGCCGCTGATGGGCCGCGTGCTCGACCGTTCGATCGACGAGGGGCGGCTGCAGCCGCTTGTCGATTCGGGGATCACGTGGCTCGCGCGCGTGCTCGATCAGAACGAGGGGTTGATCCGCGATCTCGTGGAGGCGCGGACGATGTGGCTGCTGCGCCTTGCCTCGCTCGACGAGCGGCTGGCGAACTCGATCATCGAGGCCTTGCGGCGGCTGCTGAACGAGATGTCGGCCGATCCCGAGCACCCGCTGCGCCTGAAAGTGATGGTGGCGCTGAAGGACCTCGCGTTCGACATGCAGTTCGAATCGGAAACGCAGGCGCGCATCGAGACGCTGAAGCTCGAAGTGATCGACAATCCCGAACTCGGCGGTTTCCTCGACGGCATCTGGACGAACGCCAAGGCATCGCTCCGCGCGTCGCTTGCCGACCCCGAGCAGGCGCTTGCCGGGCGTGTCGGGGAGGCCGCGCGCCACATCGGCAAGACCATCGAGAGCGATCCGGCGCTACGCGGCGCGCTCAACAAATACGCGCGGCGCGCGATCGTGGGCGTCGTCGCGGACTATGGCGACGAGCTTGTGCGCATCGTATCGGACACCGTGCGGAGCTGGGACGCGGACACCGTCACCGACCGTGTCGAGGCTGCGGTGGGCCGCGACCTCCAGTTCATCCGCATCAACGGCACGCTGGTGGGCGGCCTTGTCGGCCTCACCATCCATGCCGTCACTGAGCTTCTGTAGAGCTTACGCTGCCTTGAGGGCCCCGCAGGCACGCTGGATGCGCGTGCAGGCATCTTCCAGAAGCTCGGTCGACGTCGCGTAGGAGATGCGGAACGCGGGCGAGACGCCGAAGGCGCCGCCGTGCACCACCGCCACGCCCTCTGCCTCCAGCAGATAGCCCGCAATGTCTTCGTCGGTCGCCAGAGTCGCGCCCGAGGGCGTCTTGCGGCCGATGAGGCCCGTGCAGTCCGGATAGACGTAGAAGGCGCCGTCGGGCGTCGCGCACTTGAGGCCGTCCGTCTGGTTCAGCATCGAGACGACGAGATCGCGGCGGCCACGGAAGGTTTCGACGCGGGCCTTCAGGAAGTCCTGCGGGCCGTTCAGCGCCGCCGTCGCCGCCGCCTGCGCGATGGCGCAGGGGTTCGTGGTCGACTGGGACTGGATCTTGGCGATCGCCTTGATGAGCTGCGTGGGGCCGCCCGCGAAGCCGATGCGCCAGCCGGTCATCGAATAGGCCTTCGAGGCGCCGTTCACGGTGAGCGTGCGGTCGTAGAGGTCCGGGCAAACGTCGGCGATGGTCGCGAATTCGATGTCGTAGATGATGTGTTCGTACATATCGTCCGACAGGATCCACACGTGCGGATTGCGGCGCAGCACCTCGCCGAGCGCGGCGATTTCATCGCGCGTGTAGACGGCGCCGGTGGGGTTCGACGGCGAATTGAGGATCAGCCAGCGCGTTTTGGGCGTGATCGCGGCTTCGAGCTGCGCGGGCGTGATCTTGAAGCCCGCTTCGATCCCGGCCGAAATGAACACCGGCTTCGCGCCGCAGAACTGCACGATATCGGGATAAGAGACCCAATAGGGCGCGGGAACGATCACCTCGTCGCCGGGATTGAGCGTGACCAGCAGCGCGTTGAAGATCGTGTGTTTGCCGCCGACGTTCACGGTGACCTGATCGAGACCGTAGTCGAGGTTGTTGTCGCGCTTGAACTTGCCGCGCACGGCTTCCTTGAGCGCATTCGTGCCGTCGACGTTGGTATACTTGTTCTGCCCACCGCGAATGGCGGCAATGGCGGCCTCGGCGACGAAATCCGGCACCGGCATATCAGGCTCGCCCGCGCCGAGACCAATGACGTTCCGCCCTGCCTCTTTAAGCGCTGCGGCCTTCTGCGTGACGACGAGCGTGGGGGAAGGCTGGATGCGCTGGATGGCGTCGGAGAGGAAGGTCATGAAAAGGCTCCGCTTGAGAGGTCGCGGGCCTCTTAGAGTCACTCGCCTGCGGGGGCAACCAGCGCGGCGCGAAAAAGTCCGCGCAATGCATTTCCGAGCAGGAATCCACCATCGAGATCGGCGCGGGAGAGGGACGCCTCACGGGCGCGGCCGGTTTCGAGGAGGTGGCGACGGAGCACGCCCGGAAGGAGGCCGTCCGCCGCAGGGGGTGTCAGCAGCACGCCGTCCCGCTCGACGAACAGGTTGGTGAAGCTGCCCTCGGTGAGCCGGCCGTCGCTGCGTTCGAAGATCACCTCGTCCATGCCGGAGGCGCGGCGGGCGGCGTCGTAGAAGGTGCGGTCGCTCGTCTTGTGCGCGAGGCGGGGATCGCCGGGCGTCACCGGCAGCGGCACGATGGCGGCGCGCGCCGAGGCAGGCGGAGAGGGTGGCGGCGTACAACTCACCGCAGCCGCGCCGCCCGCCGCCAGCACCAGCTTGATGCGTGCGGGCGCTCGGAGCGCGCCGACGGCGGCCTGCAGCAGGTTGCGGACCTCGTGCCGATCGAAGCGAAAATCGTGCCACGCGGCGGATTGCTCCAGCCGTTCGAGATGCAGCGGCAGATGGGCAATGCCCTCGTCGGGCGTGAAGCCCATCGTTTCGATGAGGTGGAACGGCCGTCCCGACGCGCTGACGAACACCATCTTCTCTCCGCACTCGCGCCACTCGGACGCAGCATCGCTATCCGCGACAATGCCCGATCCAATGCCCATTGTCGCGGTTTGGTTCCGAATTTCAATCGTGCGGATCGCGACGTTGAAATGCGCGCCGTCGGGGCCGATGGCGCCGATCGAGCCGGTGTAGACCCCGCGCGGTCGCGCCTCGACCGCCTCGATCACCTCCATTGCGCGGATCTTGGGGGCTCCGGTGACGGAGCCGCAGGGGAAGAGCGCGGTGAGAACGTCAAACGCGTCGAGGCCCTCGCGGAGCTGGGCCTCGACCGTCGTCGTCATCTGGTGGACCGTGGGATAGCGCTCGACCGCGAACGCATTCTTCACCGTTACCGATCCGGCTTCGGCGACGCGTGCGAGGTCGTTGCGGATGAGATCGGTGATCATCAGGTTTTCGGCGCGGTTCTTGGGGTCGGCGGCGAGCGCGGCGGCCATGGCGGCGTCGTCCGCGGCAAGCGGACGGCGCGGGGCGGTGCCCTTCATCGGGCGCGTTTGCAGCACGCCGCCGGAGAGCGTGAAGAACAGCTCCGGCGAAAAGGACAATATCCATTCGTGCCCCGTGAACACGACCGCACCGTGGCCCATGCGCTGCGCGCGGCGCAGCCGGGCGTAGAGCGCAAGCGGATGGCCTTCGATGGCGAGGCGCGTGGGGAAGGTGAGGTTGGCCTGATAGATGTCTCCCGCCTCGATCAGCGCCTTCACCTCGCCAAGCGCGGCGGCGTAGCGCGCCGCGTCCAGACCGGGTTCCGGCGTCGACACGCGTGCCGAGCGCCCGAGCACGCTGCCCAGCAGCGTTTCCGGTGGCATCATCTGCGGCGCATTGAAAACGCCAAACCAGACGAGCGGGGTTTCGGTGCGTCGCTCCGGAATGGCGGAAAGGCGCGACTCCAGCGCGTGCCCGGCCTCGTAGGCAAGGAAACCCGCGACGTGGCGACCGGCGTCGACGTGATGCCGCAGCGCTGCAAGCGCGGGCCGGACCTCGTCCCGCCGTGTCGCCGTGATGATCTCATGTGCGCCGCTGTAGAGCGTGAGCGGCCGCGTTCCGTCGCCGCGCGCGTCGTCGAGCGCCACGAAGGGCGCGCTCGGCATCACGACACCCGTTGCCGGGAACCCGGCGGAATCGGTAGAGTGCGGAAAGTGAAAAAACGAAGCGTCATGGTCCGGGGGTGGTTCTTAGCAGGTCTTGCCGCGCTTGCCGCAAGCCTTCTCCCGCATGATGCCGCCTCAGCTGCCGGGGCGGCCGCTGTCGAGGCGCCCGCAGCGCTCACGGTGAGCGGCGTTCCCGCCGTGCCCGTGACGCTGATGGAGCAGGCGAAGCCCTATCTCGAATACCGCTCGGCGCGGCTGCTCGGCTGGCATCCGCTGCGCCGCTCGGTGCTGATCGGCGCGCGCCTCGACGACAATCGCCAGCTTTATGAGGTTGCCGTGCCCGGCGCCGCGCCGCGCCAGCTCACCTTCGGCGAGGAGCCGGTGATCGCCGGGGAGTTCGCGCCCATTTCGGGCGACGTGACGCTGGCGCTCGCGGACC
>JAEULI010000022.1 GCA_016793845.1 Sphingosinicella sp. | reverse complement strand
TCGAATACGAAATCGTCAGCTACAGCTAAGCGTCAGCGCCAGCTGGCGGTCAGCTTCTGCCCAACCTCGACATCCTCGGGGAAATCCACCTCGCCCCACTCCAGCCCCTCGATCGAGGTGACGAGCACGGTCGAGGCCGGGTCGGCGGCGATGTGGTGGATCGCGCGCAGATACCAGCTTCGCGTACCTTCGGGTGAGTGCATCATGCGCTCCACCTCGGCACGGAAGCGCGCGCCGCCCTCCGCATTGAAGCGCAGGAAGCCGATCGATTCAGCGTTGCTTTCTTCCGCCGTCAGCCGCTTGCCGATGTCGAACAGTCGCTCGCCTTCGCGGCGCACCTTCATGTCGTCGAGGTCGTATTCGTCCTTCACGTCGACCGTGATGCGGATCGGCGCATCGGGCGCGGCAAGCACACGGTCCACGATCTCGCGCGAGATGAGCGTGTCGCCGTTCAGGATCACGAACGGCTGGTCCATCAGTTCGCGCGCCAGCCATACCGAGCCGAGATTGTCCGCGACCTGATAGAAGGGGTTGAACAGCGTCCGCACCGCGACGCGTTCGTCATTCCGGCGCGCGATCGCCGCGTCCACCATGTCCGAATTGAAGCCGACCACGACGGTGATGTCGTCGATGCCGCCCGCGATCAGCATGTCGAGCTGCCAGTCGAGCAGCGTGCGTCCCGAAAATTCGATCAGGCACTTGGGCCGGTCGGCGGTCAGCGGCAGCAGGCGCGAGCCCTGCCCTGCACTCAGGATGATGGCGCGTTTGGTCATTTTGCGCGCCTAGACCGGAAATGTGGCAGGATGTGGAATGGTCGTTTCAGCCGCGCGCGGCAAGGATCGCGCTCGCAATTTCATGATCCTGCACCTTGTCGACATCGATGCAGGCTTCCGGCCTGTCGAGCAGCACCGGCGCCGCCGTCACGCCGAGCCGCGCCCCCGCCCTTGCCAGCGCGCCCTCCACGCGCAAGGCGCGCAACAGATAGCCGAGCAGAAGCACAGGCCCGAATGCACCCGCGATGGCGCGCACTTTTTTCCGCTCGCTTTCCACGCGCTGCCAGAAACGCACCGCCGAGAGCGCCGTAGGCCGCGCGAAGAAGAAAAGGTTCGCGCCGGAGTAGGCGCCACCCCGGAACTTGAGCCACGTCCGCCGCGCGTCCGGATAGGCGCGCGCGAACACCTCGCGCGGCACGAGCCCCACCGCCACGTCGGTGCCCCCCGCCCGCGCGCCGGCGATGAATCCGGTCAGCGTCTCGGCATCCAGAAGCACGTTGTCCGCCGTCGTCACGAGGAATGGCCAGCCGTCAGGATGGGCTTCAAGCGCGGCGGCCACGGCGGCGCTCACCGAATTCCCGCCCGCCAGCACGCCGATCCGCGCGTCTGTCGCCATCCATGCCGTGCCCGGATGCGCAAGCAGCCGCTCTGGCGCCTGCGCGAGCACCACCGTCCGTGCGATGTCCGGGTGCGCTGCGAGAACGCGCGCCACGCGGGAGAGCATCGGTTCCCCGGCAACGGCGATCAGCGCCTTGTCCTCCACGCCGAAATGCGCGGCAAGCGGGTCCGTGCCCGGCCGCCTGCCGGCGACGAGGAGCGCCGTAACCCGCGCCTTGTGCTCCGTTTCCAACCCACCCGTCCTTGTCGCAAAAGCGCAACACAGCATCCTCGAAGCCGCCTATGACCAAATGCGGGCGAAGTCCATGCTTGGCGCGGGCTCCGGTTTAGGAGACAAGATCACGCCAAGGGGGCGTATGTTCGAGGAAACCGTACATGCGTCGTTTCACTGTACCTGCGCTGCTTGTCGTGCCGCTTGTCGCTCTCCCCGCCGCCGCGCAGACCGCGCCGGGCGAGAAGGACAAGCCCACCACGAGCCGCGCGCTCGACGCGGCGACGCAGCCCGTCGAAGATGTCAATCTCAAGAAGGACGAAATTCCGCAGGATCTGCTCGATATCCTCGAAGATCCCTATTCGCTGAAGGGCATCCGCAAATGCGCCGAGGTGCGCGCGGCAGTGGAAAAGCTCGATGCCGTGCTCGGCCCTGATCTCGATGTCGAAATCGCCGAGGACAAGGGCAAGAAGCGTGCGGACACCGTCCTGCGCCTTTCGGGCAATTTCCTTTCCAACCTGATCCTGCCGTTCCGCGGCATCGTGCGCGAGATTTCAGGCAGTGCGGAAAACCAGCGGCGCTACAAGGCCGCGATCGTCACCGGCGTCGCGCGGCGCAGTTTCCTCAAGGGTTATGGCGCATCGAAAGGCTGCAAGCCGCCCGCCGCGCCGCTGCCGCTCAGCGCCGAAAAAGCGGCTGCTCAGGCGAGCCGAAGTTCGTCCTGAGGAGTGGTAAGCAAAAGCCCTAGCAGGATCGCACGCGTCTCGCCGTCCACCACGCCGTCGATATTGGAAGGCCGGAACCGACGCTGGAATGCGACGATCGCAGCCGGGCCGTCGCTCACATCGTAACCGTAGCGTTCGAGCGCGAGCACCATGCCCGCCTCCGTCCAGTGCGGGTCGGCGATCGCGCCCGGAACCGCCGTCGCCAGCCCAAGGCGGGCGAGGCGCGGCCAGTCGAAAAGCTCGCCGGGGTCAGCCTTGCGCGCGGGCGCGATATCGCTGTGGCCGACGACGTTGCCGGGCCGGATGCCGTGCCGCTTCACGATTTCCGCCAGAAGCGGGATCAGCGCATCCATCTGCGCCTCCGGGAACGGCCGGTAGCCGAATTCGTGGCCGGGATTGACGATCTCGATGCCGATGCTTGCGGAATTCACGTCGCTGATGCCGCGCCAGAACGATTTGCCCGCGTGCCACGCGCGCCGCTCCTCATCGACGAGACAGAGCACGTTGCCATCCTCGGCGATCATGTAGTGCGCCGAAACCTTGGCTTCCGCGTCGGTCAGGCGTTGCAGCGCCGCCGTCGCGGACTGCATCCCCGTATAGTGCAGCACCACCATCGAAACGGGCAGCGTCCGCGCATCGTGGTTTGGCGAAGGGCAATCGATCATCGCTTCACCTCGCGCGCCCATTCCTTCACCAGCCCCTCATCCGTCTTCTGCGTCGCGCTCCGCCATGTCACCACGGCGACGCCCACAAAGGTGATGAGCGCCCCGACCACGAACTCGAAGCTGACCGGCGTATCATACACCATGATCGCGATGATCACCGCGATCAGCGGTGTCGGCAAGGTGAGCGGCGCCATCACTGTTACCGGATAACGCTGCAGCAGCCAGCTCATCCCGGCATGGCCGACAATCGACGAGCCGACCGCCGCATAAATCAGCCAGCCCCACACGTGTGCGTCCGCGTCCGCGGCGCGGGCAATCCCACCGGGTTCGAACCAGAGCGCGGCGGCGAGCAGGAGCGGCACGCTCACGAACGCGAGCCATGCGTGAATGGTCAGCGGGTTCACGCCCTGCAGGCGTCGGAACAGCATCGAGCCGACCGCCCACATGAACGAGGCGAGGATGGTGAGGCTCACGCCGAGCCGCTCATCCCATATCGCCGGGTCGAAACCCATGATGACGATGCCGACAAACGAGGCGGCGGTGCCGACGATGCGGATCCAGCGGATCGTCTCACCGAGGAAGATCACCGCAAGGATCAGGCTGAACGGCACGCCGAGCTGCCCTGCGATCGAGAGCGCCGCGACATTCTCCGTAAGCGCGAAGCTGAGACCGCCGAGCCCCATGAAGACCGCGCCCGATACGACGCCCGCGATCACGATATCGCGCATCCGACCCTTCACGAGGCGAAGCCACGGCAGCATCACCAGCAGCACGATCGCGTAGCGCAGGAACACGCCCGTCATCGGGCCGAGCGCGTCGATGATTTCCTTCACCGCGACCACGTTCATCGCCCAAAGCAGGTCGATGAACAGGATGAATGCGAGGTGCGCGGGCTTCATGACGACATGATCGTCCGGTAAGCCGCGTTGATCTCCGCCATGCGCAGGTCGGCGACGCGGATGAACTCGGCAGGCGTCCCTTCCGCATAGTGCCGGTCGGGGTGGTGCCGTTTCACGAGCGCAAGGTAGGCGCTGCGCACCGTCTCCCGGTCCGCGCCGGGTTCGATACCGAGCACAACATAGGGATCGTCCGGGTCCGGCGCGACGTAGCGCGTCCTGATCCGCGCGAAATCCGCGTCGGTGATCGCGAACTCGCGGCGCACGCGGTCGACGTATTCAAGCTCCTCGCGCGTCACCCCGTCGGCGACCGCGATCATCAGCAGCGCCTCGACGAGGTCTTCGAGCACCGGCGATCCGGTGCCGATGATGCTGCGCACCTGCCGCGCATAGCTCTCGAAGCCGTCGGTTGAGCGCTTGGCGAGGTTATAGAAGCGCTCGGCGTTCTCGCGCTCGGCCGCTTCCACCTGAAACAGCCGCTCGAACACCGCGAATTCGTCCGCCGAGGCATAGCCGTCAGCGCGCGCCATCTTGGCGGAAAGCGCGATCGCGGCGATGGTGAAGGCGACCTGTGCGCGCTCGCCGCGCCCCAGCCGCGCCGCGCCCACGTCGATCGCGTGCCCGGCGGCAAGGCCCGCGAGCGCACCCAGCGGGCCACCGATGGCGAGGCCGACAGCGGTTCCCAGAATCTTGCCCCAGATCGACATGCGCCGCTGTCTAGACGCTGTTGGAGCCGGATGGAACCGCGATCAGACCGCGCGCGCGAAGGCCGGCGGCTGGAGCCCCGCGGGCAAATAGAGCCCCCGGTTCTGCCAGTCCGGCACGAAGGCGTCGCTGACGCCGAGCACGGTTTCGGCCGCGCCCAGCACAAGCCGTCCGTCGGGGCTCAGCTGCCGGTGGATGCGCGCGAGAACCTCCTGCTTGCACGCGTGCGCGAGGTACATGAGCACGTTGCGGCACAAGATGATGTCGAACGGCGCGCCCAACGACCAGGGGCCGAGCAGGTTGAGCGGCTGGAAGCGCACCTTGGCGCGGATTTCCGGGCTCAGCTCCCAGTGTTCGCCGGCTTTCTCGAAGTGCGCCATCAGGCGGTGGATGCTGAGGCCGCGCTGCACCTCGAACTGCGAATAGAGCCCGCTCCGCGCCCGCGTAATCGCACGGCGGGAGATATCGGTGCCGACGATGTCGATCGTCCAGCCCTCCCAGCTTTCGCGGTCCTCCGCGAACAGCATTGCCACCGAATAGGGTTCCTGCCCGGTCGATGCCGCCGCGCTCCAGATGCGGATGCGGCGCGAAGCCGCCCGCGCGGTGCGCAGCTGCGGCAGGATGCGCTCCTTCAGCAGATCGAACGGCTGGATATCCCGGAAGAAGAACGTCTCGTTGTTCAGCATCGCCTCGACGAGATCGGTCGCGAGCGCCTCCCCGATGCCGTCACGGGCGAGGCGCTGCAGGAACTCGGAGACGTTCACGAAGCCGTGCACGCGCGCCAGCGGCCCCAGCCGCGATTCGACGAGATAGGTCTTCGTCCGCGCCAGCTCGATCCCCGCACGCGTGCGAAGCAGCGACGAGAGACAATCGAAGCCGGCGTCGGGCGTCGTCATCGTCCCGCCTCCAGCAAGCAGCCGATCGCCGAGGCGAGCCCGCTCACAGGCAACATTTCGGCGGCAAGGCCTGCCTTCACCACCGCGCCCGGCATTCCCCAGACGACCGAGCTCGCCTGATCCTGCGCGAGCATCGTACCGCCCGCCGCAACCACCGCGCGCGCGCCGTCGAGACCGTCCGATCCCATGCCCGTCAGCATCACACCGAGCGTCGCGGCGCCCCACACGCCCGCTGCCGTGCGCAGCATCGGATTGACCGAGGGACGGCAGAAATTCTCGGGCGCCGCATCCGTGAGCCGCAGCCGCACCACGCCACCTACGCGCACCACCTCCATGTGCCGCCCGCCCGGCGCCACGTAAACGACCCCCGGCTGCACGGCCATCCGGTCCGCCGCCTCGAACGCCTGTATGCCGCCGCGCCGCGCCATGTGCTCGGCAAGGATCGCGGTGAAGGTCGGCGGCATGTGCTGCGTCACGATGATGGGCACGCGCACCGGCTTGGGCAGCTGCTCGATCAGCTCGAACAGCGCATTTGGCCCGCCCGTCGAGGCACCGATCGCGATCGCGCGCGGGATCGCGCGCGAAGGTTCCGCCCGCGCATAGGGCGCCGGTGCGCTCGCGGGCACGCGGCGCGGCGCTGCCTGCGGCCGCTCGATCTCGCCAAGCGCGCGCACCTTGCGCACGAACTCGTCGCGGAATTCGGGCCCGGCGGCGGTCGCCCACCCGCTGCGCGGCTTCGCGATGGCGTCGGTCGCGCCGAGGTTCAGCGCCTCGAACGTTACGCGCGCGCCGCGCGTCGTCAGCGTGGAGGCCATGAGGATGCGCGCGCCTGGCGCGGCTTCCACGAGCCGTGGCAGCGCCGCGATCCCGTCCATCCCGGGCATCTCGACATCGAGCACGATCACGTCGACCGGATGCGCCTTTGCCGCCGCGATGGCGTCGGCGCCGTTCGCTGCGGTGGCCACCACCCGGATGGCGGGATCGTCGTGGAGCCACTGCGCCATCAGCGCACGGCTAACGCCCGAATCGTCGACGAGAAGCACGCGCACCGAAGCCGATGTCGGTGCGATTGGAGCGGACGCCCTGTTCATGGCTCGGAGTTCCGAGCCGCCTAGAGCGCGCCGACCTGTGCGAGCTTGGCTTCGATGACGTCCCGGTCGAAGGGCTTCATGATATATTCGTCCGCGCCCGCGTCGATGGCGGCGCGGATATGCGCCATGTCGTTTTCGGTGGTGCAGAAGACGACGACGGGCCGCTTGCCCTCCTGTTCGGCGCGCAGCACCGAAAGAAACTCCATCCCGCTCATCACGGGCATGTTCCAGTCGAGCAGGATCACGTCCGGCATCGCCTGACGGCACTGTTCGAGCGCATCGCGCCCGTCCGCCGCTTCCTCGGTCGCAAAGCTGAGATCCTCAAGGATGCGTCGCGCAACCTTGCGGATGACCTTGGAGTCGTCGACGATGAGACACGATTTCATCACAGGCTCTCGCACGGAGGGTTACGCCAATTGTTTCATGCCGTGAAAATCTTGCATTCGCGTTAAGCCGCGGCCGCAAGGTCGGCATCCATGATCGCCCGCACGCTGGCGAGCACCATCAGCACATCCAGTTTCACGATACCGTCCGAAACCTGCTGCCAGCGGCGGTCGAGCGTCGGCGGATTGGGCTCGATCTGCTCGGGGTCGACATCGATCACGTCGCCCACGTCGTCCACGATCAGGCCGTAGGGCTCGCCCTGATGCTCGACCACGACGCACATCGATCCCGCGCGGTCCTGCCGCGGCGAAAGGCCGAAGCGTGCCCGAAGATCGATCGCGGTAACGATGCGGCCGCGCAGGTTCATCACGCCGGCGATCCAGCGCGGCGCCAGCGGCACCGGGCTCACCGCGCCGAGCCGGATGACGTCCTGCACCTGCGCGACATCGATGCCGAGCAGCTGGCCACCGAGCACGACCGAGACGAGCTTTGCAGGAATCATGCGGCTTCTCCACTCAGCTGGCGGGCAACCGCGTCAAGCAGCCGCGACCGGTCGAACTTGGCGACATACTGGTCGAAGCCCGCGGCTTCGCCCTGCCGAACATGCTCCTCGCCCGCGAGCGACGACAACGCGACGAGCGGCGTTTCGCGCCAGCGGTCGTCGCCGCGCACGGCGCGCGCGAAATCGACGCCCGAAAGGCCGGGCATCTCGATATCGGAAAGGATGAGGTCGAAGTGCTCGCCGGTCTCGCGCAACGCCAGCGCCTCGTCCGCGCTCGCCGCCGTCATCGCCCGGTATCCGGCGGATGCCAGCAGCGGTTTCAACATGTTACGGAAGAAGGCGCTGTCATCGACGATCAGCACCCGGCGCCCGCCTTTGTCTTCCGCTACGATGGACCCGGCGCTGCCTGCCCGCGAAAGATAGTGCGCAACGTCGAGAATTTCCGTCGCCCGGCCCGCGATAACGGCTGTGCCGATCCGCGCCGGAAGATCGCTCGTCATGCAGATGTCGACATGCGTGTCGACAATGTCGAGCACCTCGTCGACCATCAGCGCCACGATAGCGGCGCCATCGTCGAAGATCAGCGCAGGCTGGCGGCCCTCCACGCGCGGCGTCAGAGCGCCGTCGACCGCGAGCAGCGGCACCAGCGCATCGCGATACTGCACGACTGGGCGGCCTTCGCTCCATTCGACGGCAGCGGCATCGAACTCCTCGAGCCGCGCGACAAGCGACAGCGGCACCGCCTTGGGATGCGGGCTGCCCGCGCGGAACAGCAGCATCGCGTCGGTTTCCTGGGCGACCTCGCGCACCGGCGTCTCAAGCGCATCGCTTGCATCGCTTTCTCCAGCGATTCCAAGGCTTGCGGCGATTCCGTTTGCATCGAGGATCATGATCACGGCGCCATCGCCGAGAATGGCGTTCCCCGAATAGACGCTCAGCGTCTTCAGGATCGGCGCCACGGGCTTCACCACGACCTCCTCGGTATCGAAGATGTTGTCGACGATCAGCCCGAAGCTGATGTTCCCGGCGCGCGCGATCAGCACATAATCGCCCCCGCCGCGCCCGTTGCCGATGCCGAGCAGCGTGCCGAGGTGGATGAGCGGCAGCAGCCGGCCGCGCAGCCGCATCACCGCGGCGTTGTTCACGTATTCGACGACATGCTCGCTGTTCGCGCCCACACGCACCAGCTCGACAACCGCCATCTGCGGCACCGCGAAACGCTGGCCACCCGAGGCCACGATCAGCGCGGGCAGGATCGCGAGCGTCAGCGGAATGCGGATCGTGAACTGCGTGCCTTTGCCCGCCGTCGATTCGATGTCGATCGCCCCGCCGATTTTCTCGATGTTCGCACGCACCACGTCCATCCCGACACCGCGCCCGGATACCGAAGTCACCTGCTCCGCGGTCGAAAGTCCCGGATGGAACACTAGCCGCTGTGCCTGCAGCGCGGAAAGCTGCGCCGCGTCGGTTTCCGTCACGAGGCGCAGCGCAACGGCCTTCGCCTTCAGCCGGGCGACATCGATGCCGCTTCCGTCGTCGGCGAGCGTGATGACGATGTGTCCGCCCTCCTGCGCCGCCTTCAACACGATGCGGCCACGCGCATCCTTGCCCGCGGCCTTGCGCTGCTCGGTCGTCTCGATGCCGTGGTCGGCCGCGTTCCGCACCATGTGCGCGAGCGGGTCCTTGATGAGTTCCAGCAGTTGCCGGTCGAGTTCGGTTTCGCCGCCCTGCATGTCGAGTTCGATGGGCTTGCCGAGTTCGACCGAAAGGCTCCGCACCAGCCGCGGCAGCGCGCTCCACGCATTGCTGATCGGCTGCATACGCGTGCGCATCACGCTTTCCTGAAGCTCGCCGACCTGCGCCGACAGCCGCTGCAGCGGCACCGCGAGGCGGTCGTCCTTCAGCGTCCTGAGGTGCTGAAGCAGTTCGTTCCGCGTCAGCACAAGTTCCGAAACGGTGGTCATCAGCTGTTCGAGCAGCGCGACCGACACGCGGATCGACTGGATGCCCCGGCCCGCTCCCGCATCCGGCTCCGCAGCGATGACCGGCTCAGGCACCAACTCCACTTTCGGTGTTTCGAGGATCGCGATGGCGGCGTTCAGGCGTGCGATCTGGGCCTCGTCGTCCCCTGCCGGCTCCTTGCCCGACGTTTCGAGCGCCGCAAGGATCACCTTGATGCCGTCGATTGCCGCCAGCGTCTCGCTGACCACCGCGGGCGACACTGCGGCCTGCCCGTCGCGCACCTTGCCGAGCACGGTTTCGGCGGCGTGCGCCAGCCGTTCCAGGCGCGGCAGATTGAGGAAGCCGCACGTGCCCTTGATGGTATGCACCAGCCGGAAGATGTTGTTCAGCACGTCGCGGTTGCCGGGATCGCGCTCGAACAGCACGATCTCATTGTCCACGGTTTGCAGATTTTCGGCCGTTTCGGTCAGAAAATCGCCAAGCAACTCGTCCATTTTCCATCCCGGTTTGTGCGCGCCGCGCCACCTTGACCGGAAGTGGTTAATGCCGCGCTAAACGGCGAGACGCGTTCCGAAAACGAGAACGCCTTCATCCGGCTCGGAAATCTGCAGGCTGCTGCCGGTTTCCTTGAGAAGCAGATGGACGAGGTACGCCGCCGCCGCGCGGGGCGTAAGCTGGGCGACAGGGGTTTCACCGCCAAGCGCGGCGCGAAGCTCGGGGTCGAGCAGCATTCGCGGGCCTTCCGCGCGCACCGCAAGCTCCACGCCCTCGCCCGTCTGTTCGGCCGCGACGCGCAGTTCGCCGCCGCGCAGCAGTGCGTCGCCGGCGATCATCGCGAGGTTGAGCAGCAGCTTCACCGCGTCCTTGGGCAGCGCCGGGTTTCCGATCATCCACTGCACCGCCACGCGGCGTTCCGCGCCGAACAGGCCTTCCAGTGCCGCCTGCGCCTCGCGTGTATCGACCTGGTCGCCGAAGCCGCCCGCCGCGCCGAAGGCGAGCCGGAAGAATTTCAGTTTGTTGGCGGTCTGCCGTGCGCTGTCGGAGAGCAGCTCCATGCAGCGGGCGCGCATTTCGGGGTCGTGCTCGTCGACGAGCAGTTCGACGCCGTTGTAGAGCGCGCCGACGGGTCCGACGAGATCATGGCAAAGCCGGGAGCACAACAGGCTCGCGAAATCGGCCGAATTCATTCTTTTTGCCGCTCCCTCCGGGATATTTCTTCCCGCCTAACCCCTCGCAAGCCGACGCGCAAGCGTTCAAGATGCGGCGGATTCATCCGAAGAAGCCTCGATAATCCGCACGCCCATCGCAGAGGTTCGGCCATCTGCAAGTTGTGTCAGCTCGAATTCGACGCATTGACCGTCCTCAAGCGCGGAGATGTTCGATTGATGCAGAGCCGAAACATGCACGAATACATCGCGCGTGCCGACATCGGGCCTGATGAAACCGAAGCCCTTCTTGCGATTGAACCATTTGACTTCACCGCGCGCCAACGCCTGCCCCTCAGATTTCTTTGATGTCCACCGCTTCGAACCGCCCATGTATGGGGCCGTTTGCGACCACACGGTAGGCTTTTTCGCCGTCCTGCCCAAGGATCAGCCACGCCCAGCCCATGTCGTGCGCCCGCTCGGCATCGAGGCGCGATGGAAACGCGGGTGCATCCGGGTGCGAATGGTAGCAGCCAAGCAAAGGCAGCCCCCCGCTCCGCGCACCGCGATGCGCCGTGAAGAGCACTGCGGGGTCGATCTCGAAGTGCCGCAGCCGTTCGTCCGCGACGTTCGGGGCCGCGAGGCTGCTTTCGACGCAGCCGTCCCGCCCCAGCAAGAGCCCGCACGCTTCTTCGGGTGCCCGCGCGGCGCAATCGGCGCGAATTTCCGCAAGCGTCTGCCTTGCAATTCGAAGCATCATGCCAACATCGCTATCCAATGAGCGGGGGCAAGTCGAACATAAGCGTCATCCTTCCGGCCGAGGCCGCCGGGCAGCGGCTCGACCGCGCGCTCGCCGATGCTCTGCCGGCCCTGTCGCGCGAGCGGCTGAAAGCGTTGATGCTGGAAGGCGCGGTCACGCTCGCGGGGAGGCGCCCCACGCCCTCCCTCCGCGTCGTCGGCGGCGAAGAGGTAAGCGTCTCGGTTCCCGAAGCCGCACCCGCCACCGCCGAGGCCCAGCAGATCCCCCTCTCCATCGTCTACGAGGACGCCGATCTCATCGTCGTCGACAAGCCCGCGGGCCTCGTCGTCCATCCGGCTGCGGGCAACCCGGACGGCACGCTCGTGAACGCCCTCCTCCACCACTGCGCGGGGCAGCTTTCCGGCATCGGCGGCGTCGCCCGCCCGGGCATCGTCCACCGCATCGACAAAGACACCTCCGGGCTCCTCGTCGTCGCCAAGACCGACCTCGCCCACGAAGGCCTCGCCAAACAGTTCGCCACGCACAGTATCGGTCGTCGCTATCTCGCCGTCGTCGCCGGTCGACCCTCACCCCCCGCCGGTCGAATAGAAGGCGCCATCGGACGCCATCCGGTGCACCGAAAAAAAATGGACATCGTTTCCCCCGGCAAGGGCAAGCACGCGGTCACGCACTACCGCACGCTCCAGCCGCTGAAGGACGCCGCACTCGTCGAATGCAGGCTCGAGACAGGCCGCACGCATCAGGTACGCGTTCATATGGCGTCAAGCGGGCACCCGTTATTGGGGGATCCACTCTATGGGCGCACACGCGCAAGTCACCGCGATGTCCTTAAATCGCTCGGGTTCGGCAGGCAGGCGCTCCATGCCCGCTCGCTGCAACTTGTGCATCCGCGCACCCAAGAAAATCTCGCTTTCGAAAGTCCCGTCCCGTCTGATATTCAGGAACTCATAGAGGCGCTTGCCGTTTAAATCCCGCGCGCCCCACCCAGATACCCGCAGAAACCCTGCCTTCACCGAAAGTCGCAGCCATGGCCGAAGCCAAAGTCCCCGCCACCATTCCCGCCCTCGGCGGCGAAGCCTCACTCAATCGCTATCTCTCGGAAATCCGCAAGTTTCCGATCCTCGCCCCCGAGGAGGAGTTCATGCTCGCGAAGCGCTGGCGCGAGCATCAGGACACGGACGCCGCCCACCGGCTGGTGACGAGCCACCTCCGCCTCGTCTCCAAGATCGCCATGGGCTATCGCGGCTACGGCCTGCCGGTGAGCGAACTCATTGCAGAGGGCAACATCGGCCTGATGCAGGGCGTGAAGAAGTTCGAGCCCGACAAGGGCTTCCGCCTCGCCACCTATGCGATGTGGTGGATCAGGGCCTCCATCCAGGAGTTCATCCTGCGATCGTGGAGCCTCGTGAAGATCGGCACCACCGCAGCGCAGAAGAAGCTGTTCTTCAACCTCCGCCGCATGAAGAGCCAGATCGGCGCGCTGGAGGAAGGCGACCTCAGGCCCGAAGTCGTCGAGAAGATCGCGCACGACCTCAACGTGACGGCCGAAGAGGTCATCTCGATGAACCGCCGCATGGCGATGGGCGGCGACGCCAGCCTGAACGCCCCGCTGCGTGCCGACACCGACGGCGAAGGCCAGTGGCAGGACTGGCTGACCGACGAAGGCCCGATCCAGGACGAGATCGTCGCAGAGCGCGAGGAAAGCAGCCTCCGCGCTGCGCTGCTCGCCGAGGCGATGGCCGTGCTCAACGAGCGCGAGCGGCACATCCTCACCGAGCGCCGCCTCGCCGAGGAGCCGAAGACGCTCGAGGAGCTGAGCCAGGAATACGACATCAGCCGCGAGCGTGTGCGCCAGATTGAGGTGCGCGCCTTCGAAAAGCTGCAGAAGGCGATCCGCAAGCTCGCGACCGACCGCCGTCTGCTTGAAGACGCATAAACGCTACTCGGGCTGGCTTGAGTCCTTGATGACGGTGAGCGTCCTCCCCGTCTTCGACCTCACGATGGGATCGTCGGTCCCATAAATCGTTGTGCCAGGCACCAGCACCGAGCGCACGTCGAGACGGAACTGGCGCGGCATTCCGATGCTTGCGAACTGCGCGCGATCGAACGGCGCGCCGCTGACATCGCCCGAGCCCGGAAGTTCAATGTACTGCCAGCGCTCGACACCGTTCTCGACCGCGGCGAGCGTGATGGCGTGCGTGCCGATCTCGCCTTCGGGGAAACGCACCTTCGAACGCCCGATTTCCTTGCCATTCCGCAGCACCACGATCTGGCTGTCCGCACGGCTCACAAGGATCGTGACGGGGCCTTCGGGCGACTTCTCGGGCTGCCAACGATAACGCACGTTTTCGAGATCGGTCGAATCCGCCGGATCCACCGGCAGGAACATGCCTGCGTCGCGGATATCCGTCGTGTCCGTCTTGTCGTCGGCGATGATGACCGTCATGCCGAGGCTGGTCGCACCGTACAACTTCTGGGCAAAGGCCATCGGCATACGGATGCAGCCGTGCGAGGCCGGATAGCCAGGCAGGTTGCCGGCGTGCAGCGCGATCCCGTCCCACGTCAGCCGCTGCATGTAGGGCATCGGCGCATTGTTGTAGAGATTGGAATAGTGTTCCTTCTTCTTCTGAAGGATCGTGAAGATACCCGTGGGCGTCGCCTTGCCCTTCTTGCCTGTGGAAACGGTGGTGACGCCGATACGTACTCCGTTCCGGTAAAGCTGTGCGCGCTGTGTCGACAGGTCGACGATCAACATCGCCGGGCCTTCAGGTGCGACGGCGTCGTACCAGACCCAATCGCCGGGCTTCAGCGCCTCGACAGGGGTCGAGATCGGCATCGACTCCTTCGCACCCTGAGCCGCTGCAGGCACTGCAAGAACGAGAGCAAGCGCCGTGAGTACCGGATATCGCATCATATTCCCCTGAATCTCTACCCATACCGTTGCAGCACAAACGCTTCGCGCGCTAGAGACGAAACGTGACCAGCGGGGGCAACCGGAGCAAGAGATCATGGGTGGTCCGGTTCATCGTCCGGCCGCTCCTCATTCTGTTCGCCCTCACGATCCTGTGGGTGCTGCTCTATCGGTTCGTACCTGTGCCGTTCACCGTGCCGATGGCGAAGGATTTTTTCGCGGGCAAGGATGTAAAGCGCGACTGGACGTCGTTTTCGAACATCGATCCTGATCTGCCCCGCGCCGTGATCGCAGGCGAGGATGGCAAGTTCTGCTCGCACTTCGGCTTCGATACCGAGGCGATCAGCAAGGCGATGGAGGCGAACGCTGACGGCCGCAAGCTGCGCGGAGGCTCCACCGTCAGCCAACAGGTGGCAAAGAATGCCTTCCTGTGGCCGGGCCGCTCATGGCTCCGCAAAGGGCTTGAGGCTTACTTCACCGTCCTCATCGAGTTGATGTGGGACAAGAAGCGGATCATGGAAGTCTATCTGAATGTTGCCGAATTCGGTATCGGCGTTTACGGTGCCGAAGCGGCGGCACAGCATTATTTCGACAAGAGCGCGAAGTCGCTGACACGCAGCGAGGCTGCGCGGCTCGTCGCTGTCCTCCCCTCACCCATCAAGCGCGACGCGCGTAACCCACGCGGCTACACTGCCCGCTACGCAAAGCGCATCGAGCGGTGGACACGTGTGGTGGACAACGAAGGGTTCGATGCCTGCCTGGGCCTTTAGGCTCGTCTGAGCAGCCTGCCGAGAAGCGTCCCGTCCGCCAGAATCTCGTGCGCTGCGTTGTGCCCCGGCGCACCGGTCACACCGCCGCCCGGATGCGTACCCGCGCCACACATGTAGAGGCCCTTGAGCGGCCCCCTGTAGGCGCCATGCCCCAGCATCGGACGCGCTGACCAAAGCTGGTCCAGCGACATATTGCCGTGCATGATGTCCCCGCCGACAAGGCCGAACTTGCGTTCGAGATCCAAAGGCGAGTGGATCTGCCGCGCGATCACCGAGGCCTTGAAACCCGGCGCGTAGTGCTCGACCGTATCGATGATCACATCTGCTGCGGTTTCGCGCTCGTCGTCCCAGCTTGTTCCGTCTGGAAGCTCGGGCGCGAACTGCTGGCAGAACAGGCTCGCAACATGTTGACCCGGGGGTGCGAGACTGTCGTCGACGATCGAGGGGATCAGCATTTCGACGATGGGGCGCTTCGACATGCCGTACTGCTTCGCGTCGAGGAAGGCGCGGTCCATGTAGTCGAGTGTCGGCGCGATGATGATGCCGCTCTGCAGGTGCTCGCCCGGCTCAGGCAGGCTCGAAAAGCGCGGCAGTTCCGATAGCGCCACATTCATGCGGAACGTGCCCGACCCCGCCTTGAACGCGCGGATGCGGCGCGCGAAGTCCGCTGGCAGGTCGGACGCGTCTATCATGCGGTCATAGAGCAGCTTCGGCCCGACATTGGCGATCACGCGCTCGGCCGCGATCTCCTCGCCGCCCACGAGACGCACGCCCACGGCCTTGCCGCCGTCGACGAGCACCTTTTCGACCGGGCTTTCGAGGCTGATCTCGACGCCGAGATCGCGGCACACATTCGCCATGATCTCGGTGATCTTGCCCATGCCGCCGACGCTGTGGCCCCACGCCCCCTTCTTGCCGTTCACTTCGCCGAAGACGTGGTGAAGCAGCACATAGGCAGAGCCCGGCGTATCGGGCGAGGCATAGTTGCCGACGACCGCATCGAAACCGAAGGCGGCCTTCACCGCCTCGCTTTCGAACCAGCTATCGAGGAATGTTCGCGCCGATTTCACAAACAGGTCGAGCACGTCGCGCTGCTTCTCCACGGGCAGCCCGGCGAGACGACGCCCCTGCCGCGCGGCATCGACCAGCGTCTTCACACCGTCGCCGACGTTGGGCGGCGCCTTCAGCGACAGGTCGCGCAGCACGTCAGCCACGGCTTCGAGCGCGTCATAATATTGCGGCAGCACGTCCGCGTCGTGGTTCGAGAACTTGCGGAACTCGGTTTGCGTGCGCTCCAGTCCGCCACCGAGCAGCAGGTAGCGGCCGTCGTCCTGCGGCAGGAAGTTGGAATAGGGCCGCTCGATCACGCGGTAGCCGTGGTCGGCGAGCCGCATGTCAGCGATCACCTTGGGATTGAGCAGGCTGACCGTATAGCTCGCCACCGAGTTGCGGAAGCCGGGGTGGAATTCCTCGGTCACGGCGGCGCCGCCGATCACGTCACGGCGCTCCAGCACGCGCACCTTGAGGCCGGCACGTGCAAGATAGAAGGCGCAGACAAGGCCGTTGTGGCCGCCGCCGATGATGACGGCGTCATAGCGTTTGGTCATGACAGCAACCCCTCAGTTTTGTTCTTTTGTCTTTTCAGTGTGCGGCGTGTGGGCGCCGGCTCCAGCCTGGCGGCGGCGGCCGATGCTGGCGCGCCTCCGGGATCAGGTTCCGGACCTTGCGGCAGAAGTTGCGGAGCGCGACCTCCGTCTCCGCGAGCGGACCCACTGTGAAGCTCTCCGACGCCATGCCGTCCTGCACGCGGTTGATAAGCCACGTGTCCTCGGCATTCACCTGTCGGTTGATGCGCCAGTTCAGGTAGCGCGCCGCCTTCATTTCGCGGCGATCGTCGGGCACGGCATAGCTGATCTCGCGGATCAGCGTCTCGGTCGGCGAGACCGGCAGCCACTGCATGAAATCGACCTGATCGGGATAGATATCGAAGGCGACGTTCGGCCACAGCTTGAAATAGGTCCACAGCTTCTGCCGTTCCTCCGGCAGGTGCGGAACATGTGGCAGATACTTCTGGTATGCCTTCTCGGAAGGGTTGTTCGACAGGCGGTCGCGGATCGGCCCCCACATCTTGTCGACATTCTCCTGCGCCTCGACACCGTAGCCGCTGCCCATCAGCCGCGTAAGACCGGGGTGCGCGACGGGGATGTGCAGCCCATCCGAATAATTGTCGCCCACGTTCTTCCAGTTCACCCGGCGCGGGCGCAGCGTCACACGGCCGAACGCCTTCAGGTCCTGGAAACGGTACGGCTCGACCTCGTGGTCGTAGGGCGCGATCATCTCGGCGACCGAAGGCCCGCCTTGATTTTCGAGCCGCACGAAGATGAAACCGCGCCAGATTTCGAGATCGACGGGCACGAGGCCATGCTTCGACTGGTCGAGCCCTGGATAGGTTGCCTTCAGCGGTACGCCGACGAGCTTGCCTTCAAGGTCGAACGACCATGCATG
Source organism: Sphingosinicella sp. (assembly GCA_016793845.1). Taxonomy (GTDB): domain Bacteria; phylum Pseudomonadota; class Alphaproteobacteria; order Sphingomonadales; family Sphingomonadaceae; genus Sphingosinicella; species Sphingosinicella xenopeptidilytica. The sequence goes on along the minus strand of JAEULI010000022.1, from coordinate 11,589 downwards.
ATACGGGCACGTCAGCTTCTTCGCGACCGCGCAGCCCGAAGGCCCGTCTACCAGCCGCGCCCCGCGGTGGCGGCAGACGTTGGTGAAGGCGCGGACCTCATGGTCCTGCCCGCGCACGACGACGATGCTTTCGCCGAGATATTCGAGCGTGTGGTAGTCGCCGACGCCCGGCACGTCGGAGAGGTGGCACACCACCTGCCACGACGGGCGCATGACGCGCCTCATCTCGACCGCGAAGAACTCCGGGTCCGAATAGGTCCACGCCGGCAGGCTCCAGCCTGCGTCGGGATCCGCTTCGATCGTCGCTGCCGCCTTGGTCGCCATCCCGCCTCCACTTTATATTGGACATATGTATAACAGCGCGATGCACTTGGCAAGCTCTTTCAAAGCGGCTGGGCGAGCGGCACCCGGCGGCGTAGGGCCGCGAGAAGCACGAGTGTCTGCACCGCGTAGAGTCCCGCAAGCCACAGCGGCAGGCCGCGCGGCGTCATCTCCATCAGCGCGGCGGCGGCGGGCGGGCCCACCATCGCGCCCACGGCATAGGCGAATACGAGGCCGCTGCCGATTTCCACGCGTTCCTCGCGGCTGGCGCTATCGTTGCCGAGTGCGACGAGCAGGCCGTAGAGTGGCAGCAGGCTGCCACCGAGCACGAAACCGCCAGCAAGCGCCACGGCAAATGCGGGCTGGGTGGCGAGGCCGAGCGCGCACCCCCCGATCACCGTGCCGGCCGCACCGATCAGGATGGCGCGCCGCCGGTCGATCCGGTCGGAGAGCCAGCCGAGCGGCCACTGCGCGAGCGCCGCGCCGAGCAGCACAGCCGTCATGAAGGTCGAGACCTCAGCCACGCTCATGCCGTTCGCCCGCGCGTACACTGGTCCGAGCGCATAGAGCGAGGCTTCGCCGAGCCCGTAGAGGATGCAGCCCGTCGTCGCCACCGGCGCGGCGCGCAGCACGTGCAGCGGCCGCAGCCGCCCGGTTGCGGGCAGCGCCGCGCCGACGGGGATTCTGAGCCGCACGATCGCCGCCAGCGCCACCACCGCCGATGCGACCACGAACGGTGCCCAGCCGCCCACCCCAAGCAGCCCGACCACGAACTGGCCGGTGATGAGGGCAGCTTTGCTCGCGATCATGTAGAGCGAGAGCAGGCGGCCGCGCCCGGCGTTGTCGACCTCGGCGTTCAGCCCGGCTTCGGCGAGGATGTAGAGCAGCGCGAAGCCTGTGCCCGAGATGAAGCGGATCGCCGCCCATGCCGCGGGGTGCGGGAACAGGGGCAGCACGATGATGCCGCCGAGCGCGAGGAGTGCGGCGACGGCGAAGGCGCGACCGCTCCCCAGCCACCGCACGAGCGGCGGGGCGAGCCATGGGCCGATGAGGAAGCCCACGTAATAGATGCCAGCGATCCAACCGATATGGTGCGGGGTGAAACCGAGGCCGGTCGCGTAGAGGGGCACCAGGGTCGTCATCACGCCGATGGCGATGAGCGCGAGTGATATGCTTGCGATGAGGCCGGCGACGATCATCCGCGAATTCCTATTTGACGCATGTATAATAGTCCAGCAGGATACGCGTGGACAGGGAGGGACGGATGACGATTCTGCAACGGATTTCTTGCGCGCTGCTCACGGCCGGGCTGCTCGCCGCGCCCGTGCTGGCGGACACCTCTTACGTACGCGCCGGACGGATGATCGACACGGAAAGCGGCAAGGTCCTCACCGACCGGCTGATCCGCATCGAGGACGGGCGCATTGCCGCCGTCACGGCTTACACGCCGCCGCCCGAAGGCGCGGCAGTGCTCGACTGGTCCGGCTTCACCGTCCTCCCCGGCCTCATCGACATGCACACGCACCTCTCCGATTGGGGCCAGACCAACAACGTCGCCGAGCCCCTGCTCCACTCGGCGGAGGACATCGCGCTCGTCGGCGCGCGGAACGCGCGCGATACGCTGAATGCGGGCTTCACCAGCGTGCGCGACGTCGGCACGTTCCGCGCCTTCGGCGACGTGTCGCTGAGGAACGCGATCGAGGCGGGGTACATCGAAGGCCCGCGCATGGCGGTGGCGGGCGCGTACATCACCGTGCCGGGCGGCGGCGGCGAGGTGACGGGCATGGCGCCCGATGTGGAGATCCCGGAGATCATGCGCATGGGCGTCGCCGCCGGGCCGGATGAAGTGAAATCGAAATCGCGGATGCTCTTCCAGCGCGGCGCCGACTTCCTGAAGCTGATCGCGACAGGCGCAGTGCTCGCGGCGGGCACGGAACCGGGGGCGCCGGAGATGACCGAGGCCGAGGTCCGCGCCGCCGTCGACGAAGCCGCCCGCTACAAGAGCTATGCCACCGCGCACGCGCACGGCGCCGAAGGCATCAAGATCGCGCTGAATGGCGGCGTCCGCTCGATCGAGCACGCCTCGCTCATCGACGACGAGGCGATCCAGCTCGCGAAGAAGAAAGGCGCATGGCTGGTGATGGATGTCTACAACGGCGACTTCATCGACGAGATGGGCAAGGCCGAGCACTGGCCCGAAGAGATCATGCGCAAGAACTTCGAGACAACGGACGCGCAGCGCATCGGCTTCCGCAAGGCCGTCGCGGCAGGCGTGAAGATCGCCTACGGCACCGATGCGGGCGTCTTCCCGCACGGGCTCAACGCCCGCCAGTTCAAATACATGGTGCGCTACGGCATGACGCCGATGCAGGCGATCCAGTCCGCCACCACGAGCGCGGCGGCGCTGATGGGGAAATCCGCGGACGTCGGCACCATCGCGCCGGGGCGCTATGCCGACATGGTCGCCGTCGCCGCCGATCCGCTGGCGGACATCAGCGCGCTCGAACGCATCGACCATGTGATGAAGGGCGGCAAGCTGATCCGCTGATCCGCGAAACCTTCCACCCGTCGCCGCGTTGATGCGGCGAGCGGGCACGACATGGAGGGTTTCATGGAAGACCGGAAATCGAACCTGAAGCTGGAAGGCGAAGGCAGCTACGAAGGCGCGCGCAAATATCAGGACGCGCAGCACGCATTTGCAAAATCCGGCAAGGTGGATGCCAAGGCGCGCGAGGCCGCGAAGGCGGTGGACGGCGCCGAAGGTCCCGAGCTTGAAGCCGCGCGCCGTGCGGCCGCCAAGGGCAAGACCGCCTGACACACGGGAGACTCACCTCATGGAATATGGACTTATCGGCCTCCTCATCCTGGCGCTCGACATCTGGGCGGTGATCAGCGTGTGGGGCAGCGGCGCGACGACCGGCGCGAAGGTCGCATGGACGATCGGGATCATCGTGTTCCCGCTGATCGGCCTCGTGGTGTGGTTCCTCGCAGGGCCGCGGGGAAACCAAGCGACGGCCCTATAGAGAAAGCTGCGGGATCTCCAATCACACAGCTTTCTCCATCTCTTTGTTAACGCATCGTTTTTCGCGGAAAACCGGTTCCCACTTTTCCGCATGATGCTTTAGACGAAATCCCGGCCCAGCACGTCTCGCATCTCCGGGCCGATGATGGCCATGTGGCCGTAGTTCGGATGATCGATCCCGAAGATCACCGTGCCGCGGCCGCTCCGCCATTCCGCGATCTGCTCCTGCGTGAACGGGAAGTGCAGGAAGTGCACGGAAGAGGCCTTGCCGTCCTCCCGGCTGCGCTCGACGTCGCCCTCGGGCACCGCCGCGATGCGGGCTTCGCCGAGGTGCAGGTAGATATGATCCTCGACCCCGGCGAGGCGCCCGAGGATGGAGGCGCGCAGCTTGGGGTCGTCGATCTCGAACATCAGGGTCACGGTCAGTTCGCGGCCGTTCGGGATCATCGGGTTGTAGGCGGCGATCTCATCTGGAATCTGCTCGGCCCCGCCACGTTCGATATAAAGCATTTCATGGATTTGCAGCCACATGCTGTCATACGACTCAAAGAAAACCGTCACATGCGGCCCAACCGAAAGACGGCGTTTTTTCTTCGTCTCGACATGCCCCAGCCGCAGCGCCTTCCGCTGCTCGCTGTAAGCGCGCATGTCCATGATGTCGGCGGGTTCGATGACACGGGTTTCGCGGGACATGGAGCGTCTTTCCTCTAAAGCCCGTAGGCTTTGGCAAGCAGTTCGATCGGATGCGGCACCTGTTCGGGAACGCTCTCCCCGCCCTCCCGCTCCATCACCTGCTTGAGGTGCGGCCCGGCGAGCGGACATTCCGAAACCATGAAGGCCGCATTCGTCTTTAGCATGGCGCGGCCCGCCGGCTTGCCGACCTTGAGCGCAGTGGCGAAATTCGTTTTGAACATGCCCCACTTGCCGCCATGCCCGGAGCAGCGCTCGACGACGCCCACCTTCGCATCCGGAATCAGCCGCAGCATCTCGGCGCCCTTCTGCCCCATGTTCTGCGCGCGGCTGTGGCACGGAAGATGGATCGCGATGTCGCCGCCGAGCGGCTGCATTCCGGGCGCGAGCCCTTCCTTCTTCGCGATATCGACCACGTACTCGGTGATGTCGAACGTCGCTCCGGCCAGCTTCGCGACCAGAGGATCATTCGGCAGAATCAGCGGCCATTCGAACTTCAGCATCAGCGCGCACGAGGGCGTCACCGCCACGACATCGAAGCCTTCATCGATCAGCGGCGCGAAGGCTGCAGCAACCGTCCGCGCCTGTTCCGCGACCGCTGCAAGGTCGCCGTTCTCAAGCTTGGGCATCCCGCAGCAGCCGGGATAGACGATGCGCGTTTCGACCCCGTTCGCCTTCAGCACCTTTACCGCCGCCTCGCCCGGCCCCGGCATGTTCCAGTTCGCAAAACATGTCGCATAGAGCGCCGCTTTGCGCCCAACGGCAGGTGCCGACGCATCCGCATCGATCCGGTCGAGATCGCCGCGGCGATCGAGCGGTGTATCGGCGAAGGGCGGCAGCCACGCCTCCCGATCAATACCCGCCGTCTTTTCCATCACGGTGCGTGTCAGGCCGTTTCCGCTATCCGTCGCCCAGTTGGCGAGTGGAGACAGGAAGGTGGCGAGCTTGCCGTTGCGATCGGTCTTCGCGAACTCCGCGTCGGCGAGGTGCGTTTCGCCGTGCCGGTGCTCGACGGCGCGCGCGCGGAGCATCAGATGCGGCACGTCGAGCGCCCATTCGTGCGGCGGCACGTAAGGGCACTTCGTCATGAAGCACATGTCGCAGAGCGTGCAGGCGTCGACGACCGCCTTGTAGTCGGTCCTGGGGTCGAGCCCGTCGATCTCGCCGCTTGGCGATTCGTCGATCAGATCGAACAGGATCGGGAAGCTGTCGCATAGATTGAAGCAGCGGCGGCAGCCGTGGCAGATATCGAACACGCGCGTCAGTTCGGCCTCGAGCTGCGCCTCGTCATAGTAGTCCGGGTTTTCCCAATCGATCGGATGGCGCGTCGGCGCCTCCAGACTGCCCTCACGCATCGGTGTTCCCCAACGGTTCTGGCCCCAACGGCTCTGGCTTCAGGATGGATATGTCTCTGGAAGCGCCCGGTCGGACGCACGACGCGAATTCCCACACGAAACACGTGTCCGCCTGTCTCTCGAAGCGGAAACGGGAACTGATGCCGTGCGCCCGAACGGACGCTCGCAGCACTGCTGTCGCGGAGGCTACGGGAGGGGCGGTTCCGGTCCCGCGGACCCACCCCTCGCCTCCCACAGCGGACACTCTTGCCGCTCCTGCCCTCTCAGGCGTCGAGCGTGTCGAGCGTCTTCTGAAACTTGCCGGCGTGGCTCTTTTCAGCCTTCGCGAGCGTCTCGAACCAGTCGGAGATTTCGTCGAAGCCTTCGTCGCGTGCGGTGCGCGCCATGCCCGGATACATATCGGTGTATTCGTGCGTCTCGCCCGCGATCGCCGACTTCAGGTTGTCGGACGTCGTGCCGATGGCGAGGCCCGTCGCCGGGTCGCCCACCTCTTCGAGATATTCGAGGTGACCGTGCGCGTGGCCGGTTTCGCCTTCCGCCGTCGAGCGGAACACCGCGGCCACATCGTTGTAGCCTTCGACGTCGGCCTTCTGTGCGAAATAAAGATAGCGGCGGTTCGCCTGGCTTTCACCCGCGAAAGCAGCCTTCAGATTGTCTTCGGTCTTTGTGCCCTTGAGGCCCATGATCCCTCTCCTTCCCCAATGATCGATCGCGAAAACCGGCCGGGCGCGGACGCAGGCCTGATTCCAGCATCGAGGCTATCGGTGGCCAGCCGCAACCGCCAACGCATTTTCTGCGTGAGGCTGATCGACCGGATCAATAAATAGCGCGCGACTTATCAGAGTAATGCAAATCATTCGCAGCAATTCAGCAACGCCCCCGATCTGCAATATGGCGTGCAAAAAAGCTTCATATCAATCGCATAGCGCCGTCACACGCCGCGCCTAGGCCTCCCGCCGCCAACCGCGTTTACCGCACCAATGGGGGATTTCATGCGTTCGACTTGCGCCGTGTTGCTGGCCGCCAGCAGCCTTTTCGTGCTTTCCACTTCCGCTTTCGCGCAGACGGGCGAAGCCGCCGGCGCTGATGCCGCCGCGCTCGATGAAGAAATCGTCGTGTTCGGCTCCGGCCAGACGCGGCAAGTGCAGGAACTCGACGCGGCCGATATCGCATTGCTCGCGCCCGGCACGAGCCCGCTGAAGTCGATCGAGAAGCTGCCTTCGGTGAACTTCCAGTCGGCGGACGCCTTCGGCGCCTATGAATGGTCGCAGCGGCTTTCGATCCGCGGCTTCAACCAGAACCAGCTCGGCTTCACGCTCGATGGCATTCCGCTCGGCGATCACAGCTACGGCAACGTCAACGGCCTGCACGTCAACCGTGCGATCAGCCCCGAGAACCTCGGCCTTACGCGTGTTTCGCAGGGCTCGGGCGGGCTCGGCACGCAGGCGACCAACAACCTTGGCGGCACGGTGGAGTTCCTCTCGCGCGCGCCGGCGCGGGATTTCGGCCTCGACGTTTCCGGGAGCTACGGCACCGAAAACACGATCCGCGCCTTCGCCCGCCTCGAAAGCGGCGAGATCGGCGGCACAGAGGGCACCGGCGCCTACATCTCCTACGGCTATCTCGGGATGGACAAGTGGAAGGGCGTGGGCGAGCAGCGCCACCACATGCTGAACGCCAAGGCGGTTGCCGCGCTCGGCGACGCGCGCGTCACCGGCACCTTCAGCTTCTCCGACCGGCGCGAGAACGACTATCAGGACATGTCGAGGGAGATGATCGGTCGCCTCGGCTACGACTGGGACAATATCTCTGGCGACTACCGCCTCGCCGTCCAGCTCGCTGACGCTTATTGGGGCGAGGAGGCTCTGCCCGCCCCGTTCGCGACCATCGACGACGCCTATTTCGATGCCGCTGGTCTGCGCAAGGACTACCTCGCCGCGATCGGCGTCGAGGCGCCGGTCGGCGAGGCGGTGACGGTCGCGCTCAAGGGCTACTGGCACAACAACCATGGCCAGGGCATCTGGTATACGCCCTATGTGCAGACGCCGGGCGGTGCGCCGCTCTCGATCCGCACCACCGAGTACGACATCGATCGCAAGGGCCTATTCGGCAGCGTCACCGGCGAAATCGCCTTCAACGAAATCACCGTGGGCGGCTGGTACGAGAAGAACGACTTCCAGCAGGCGCGGCGTTTCTATGGCCTTACCGATCGCCTGAGCCCGTCGCGGAACTCGCTCGATTTCCAGAAGAACCCGTTCTTCACGCAGTGGGAATCGGATTTCGACACCGAGACGTTCCAGTATCACGTCGAAGACCGCATCACGCTCGGCGCGGCGACGATCACGCTCGGCTGGAAGGGCTTCAAGGTGACGAACACGGCGACGCCGATCGTCGTCAGCACCTTCGCGCAGGGCAAGATCAAGGCCGAAGACTGGTTCCAGCCGCATGCCGGATTTGCTTATGAGATCAGCGACTACCTGGAGATGTTCGGCGGCTTCACGCAGGTCGCGCGCGCCTTCACGGCATCGTCCACGGGCGGCCCCTTCGGCACCACGCAGGCGGGCTTCGACGCCATCAAGGGCACGCTGAAGCCGGAGGAATCAGACACGTACGAAGCCGGCGTCCGCTTCCGCGGCGGCAGCTTCAACGGTGTTGTCGGCGCCTATTACGTGAACTTCCGCAACCGCCTGCTCGGCTTCTCCACCGGCGCCGGGATCATCGGCAACCCGTCCGTCCTCCAGAACGTCGGCTCGGTCCGCTCCTACGGCCTCGAGGCCGCGGGCGAGGTGAAGCTCGGCGCGGGCTTCAAGCTCTTCGCCTCGTACAGCTACAACGACTCCACCTATCAGGATGATGTCGTCAACGCGGAGGGAACGCTGATCGCGGCGACCGACGGGAAGACCACGGTGGACTCGCCGAAGCACCTCGCCAAGGGCGAACTCAGCTACGATGGCGAACTGTTCTTCGGACGCATCGGCGTGAACTACATGTCGAAGCGCTACTACAGCTACGAGAACGACGTCTCGGTCGGCGCGCGCGCGATCGTCGACGCCAGCATCGGCTGGCGCATCGCGGAAGGCTATGAGCTGCAGGTGAGCGGCACCAACCTTCTCGACAAGAGGTATGTGTCGACGGTGGGCACCAACGGCTTCAGCAACCGCGGCGACTCGCAGACGCTGATGATCGGTGCGCCGCGCCAGGTATTCGCGACGCTGAAAGCCGCGTTCTGATGGCAGGCGTCAACCGCCGCGAGGTGATGGCGGGGGGCGCGGCGCTGGCCGCGCTCCCCACCGTCGCGCTCGCTGGCGAAACCGCGCTCAGCCGCATCGCATTCGGCTCGTGCGCGCATCAGGACAAGCCGCAGCCGATCTGGGACCGGGTCGATGCGTTCGACCCGCAGCTGTTCCTCTTCCTCGGCGACAATATCTACGGCGACACGCGCGACATGGCCGTGCTGCGCGCCAAGTACGCGAAGCTCGCCGCCAAGCCGGGCTTCCAGCGCCTGCGCCGCAAGACGCCCTGCCTCGCGATCTGGGACGATCACGACTACGGCGAGAACGACGCGGGCCGCGAGTATCCGATGAAGCAGGAATCGAAGGACATCTTCCTCGATTTCTGGATGGAACCGAAAGCGAGCCCGCGCCGCAGCCGGGCGGGCAACTACACGAGCACGATCATCGGCCCCGAAGGGCGGCGCGTGCAGATCATCATGCCCGACAACCGCTGGTTCCGCTCCGGCCTCATCGGCATCACCGAGGAGCCGAAGGACCGCGGGCCGTATCTGGTGAACAGCGACCCCGCGGCAACCATGCTCGGTGCCGAGCAGTGGGAATGGCTGGAGGCGGAATTCAAGAAACCGGCCGAGCTCCGCATCTTCGCGTCCTCGACGCAGGTGCTCGCCGATGCGCCCGGCTACGAGGCGTGGATCAACTATCAGGCCGATCACCAGCGCCTGCTCGATCTCATCGACTTCGCCGACGTGAACGGCCTCATCATGATTTCGGGCGACACGCACTATGCCGAGCTTTCGCGGCTCGCCGAAGGCGTGTCCTACCCGCTCTACGACCTCACCTCGTCCGGGCTCACCGAAGTCTGGCACCTGCTGGGGCCGAACCGGCTGCGTGTCGGCGAGGGGTTCATGGGCCAGAATTATGGGCGCATCCTCGTCGACTGGGAACAGCGCGATCCCGAGATCCGGCTTGAGGTGGAAAGCGTGGAGGGCAAGATCGTGATCGCCGAAACGCTGCGGCTCTCGGCATTGCAGCCCTGAGCCTCAGTCTCCCGCGCCGAGAAAGATCGTCCGCACGAACGCTCGGTAGAGCAGAATCTGCTCCGAGAGCAGACGCGGCTCGTCAAGCACGCGGGACAGGATGATACCACCGTCGGCGAGCGCCGAAAGCATATCGGCGAGATGGGAGAGATCGACGTCGATGCGCGGCGGATACACCTCGGCGATCTCTTCGAGCGCGGAGAGAAAGCGCCGCCGCCAGCCGAGCACGGCAGCGGCGTTGAGGCCGCGCACCTCGTTGTTGAACTGCTTGTCGTGATAGGCGACCGACGCCACCATGCAGCCCGGATGCGCGGTTTCAAGCTCGGCCATCATCTCGGCGAAGAGCTTGAGACCGATCAGGAAGGCGTGCAGCGGATCGTCGGAAAGGTCGCGCCCGCGCGCGAAGATCGCATCCAGCTTGGCGTTGTCGTCGTGAATGAAGCGTTCGAGCAGCGCCTTCGCAAGATCGGTCTTGTCGCGGAAATGATAGAAGAACCCGCTCTTGGTGATCTCGGCGGCGGCGATGATCTCGTCGATCGACGTGTTGGAGAATCCCTTGGCCAGCACGGAAGCCTCCGCAATCTCCAGAATGCGGTCGCGTGTCGCCTCCCCGCGCGTCATGGCCCTGCGGGACGTCAAAGTCATCGGCGCGTTCACCCGCCCCCTATGCCGGATTCCCGAAGCAGAGTTTACCATACCAATGGTACAGTTTTCCACAATTTCAGCAGGGCACGCTGCTCATCGCGTCATGGTTCCATGTAAATCAAGCCGCTGAGCAAAAAGAAGAATATCGCGGCTTCGACATTGGTGTACCGCGCGCCTTCTGGAAAGCGGACGCGCTTTGACGGATGTTTCGCCGCAACACGCCGACTGACGGCGCACGGAGACCATCGTCATGCAAAAGACTTACGCGGCGCTGCCGCAGCTTGCCGGCAGCCTGTTCCTTACGGACGGCGGCCTCGAAACCACGCTGATCTTCCACGACGGCATAGACCTGCCGCACTTCGCGGCGTTCGACCTGATGCGGACGCAGAACGGCCGCAGGACGCTCCGGGACTATTATGTCCGCTATCTGGAGATCGCCCGCGCGAACGGCACCGGCTTCATCCTCGAAAGCCCGACATGGCGGGCGAGCCCCGATTGGGGCGCACTGCTCGGCTATTCGGAGGCCGCGCTTGCCGAAAGCAACCGCGATTCCATCGCGCTCCTGCACGAATTGAAGGCCGACTATGCAAGCGACCACATGCCGATCGTCGTCAGCGGCTGCATCGGTCCGCGCGGCGACGGCTATGTGGCTGACACCGTGATGAGCGCGGACGCAGCGCGCGCCTATCATGCCTTTCAGGCAAACATCTTCGCAGCAGCGGGCGCGGACATGGTGACGGCGATCACCATGACCAACACGCCCGAGGCGATCGGCATCGCACGTGCAGCCGAGGCAGCGGGACTGCCCGCGGCATTGTCGTTCACATTGGAGACGGACGGGCGCCTGCCGACTGGCGAGCCGCTCGCCGACGCGATCTCCGCCGTCGACGATGCGACCGGCGGCCTCCCCGCCTATTACATGATCAACTGTGCCCACCCCGATCATTTCGCGGAGATGCTGAATACAGGCGGCGACTGGACGCGGCGCGTGCGCGGGCTTCGCACCAACGCATCGCGCATGAGCCATGCCGAGTTGAATGAGGCGCCCGACCTCGACGACGGCAACCCCGAGGAGCTAGGCGCGCAGAATGCAGCGCTCATGCGTGCGCTTCCCGCGCTCAGCGTGCTCGGCGGCTGCTGCGGCACCGATCACCGTCATGTCGGCGCCATGTGCGCCCACACACTCGCGGCGTGATCGACCAATCGGCGCCGGTTTCCCCACCCTCGCACCGACGCCGCTTATGATCATCGGCCGAACCGCGGCGGCGCGGGACCGTCCCCTCCCC
>JAEULI010000014.1 GCA_016793845.1 Sphingosinicella sp. | reverse complement strand
CGTGTGGACGGCATCATCGAACGCCGCCTGTTCGACGAGGGCACCGACGTGAAGGCCGGGCAGGCCCTGTTCGCCATCGACCCGCGCGAGATGACCGCGGCGCTCAATGCCGCGCAGGCGGCGCTCGCCCGGGCGAAGACGACCTCGGCGAATGCGGCGCAGGACCTGCAGCGATATGAAGGGCTGATCGCGGGTCAGGCGATCAGCAAGCAGGAATATGATGCGGCCGTGGCACGGCTGGGCACGGCGCAGGCCGATGTCGATCAGGCGCGCGCGCAGGCCGAATCGGCGCGGCTCAGCCTCGGCTACGCGACCGTTCGGGCGCCGATCGCAGGCCGCGCGGGCCGGGCGCAGGTCACCGAGGGCGCGCTCGTCAGCGCATCGCAAGGTACGCTGCTCACGACGATCGAGCAGATCGATTCGATCTACGTGAACTTTTCGCAGTCGAGCTCCGATCTGCTGGCGATCCGCCGCGACATCGCGGGCGGCAAGCTGCACATTCCGGAGCTCGGTCGCTGGGATGTGAATCTGATCCTCGAGGACGGCACGACCTACGAACAGGTCGGCCATATCGACTTTCTCGACCTCTCGATCGACGAAGCGACGGGAACGGCCGCGCTGCGCGCCGAGTTTCCGAACCCCAGGCGGATACTGCTGCCCGGCCAGTTCGTACGCGCACAGATCGGTGCAGGAACGCGGGCGAACGGTATCCTCGTGCCGCAGCGCGCGGTCACCGTCACCGAAGATGGCGGCAGCGTCTACGTGATCGGCACTAAGGACGTCGCCGAGGTACGCCCTGTGAAGCTCGGGCGAATCCAGGGCGGCAGCTGGGTGATCGACGAGGGGCTTCACAGCGGCGACCGTGTCGTGGTGAGCGGCCTTCAGGGCGTCCGCCCCGGTCAGCCGGTCCGCATCGTGGGTGCTGCGCCGAAGAAGGCCGCAGAGAAGGCTGCCGGCGCCAAATGACCCCGCGTTTCTTCATCGATCGCCCCGTCTTCTCGTGGGTGCTCGCGCTCTGCATCACGCTTGCGGGCGTGCTGGCGCTGCGTGGACTGCCGGTCGAGCAGTATCCGTCGGTGGCGCCGCCCTCGCTCACGATCCAGCTCACCTATCCCGGCGCCGATGCCGCGGTGCTCGAGCAGAACGTCACGCAGGTCATCGAGCAGCAGCTGAACGGCGTCGAGGGTTTCCTCTACATGTCGTCGACCAGCCTCTCGAATGGCACGGCGGAAATCCACGTCACCTTCAGCACCGGCACCGATATCAACGAAGCGCAGATGGAGGTGCAGAACCGCCTGCGCCGCGTCGAGCAAAGGCTTCCCGAAGAGGTGCGCCGCCAGGGCATTTCCGTTGCAGAGGCGAACACCGGCTTCCTCCTCATCGTCGGGCTGCAATCGAAGAGCGGCCAAACGACTGCGCTCGACCTCGGCAACTTCGCCAACAGCCGTGTCGTTGACGAGCTGCGGCGCGTATCCGGCGTCGGTGAGGTGCAGGTGTTCACGCCGCCCTACGCGATGCGCATCTGGCTCGATCCGCAGAAGCTCGCGAACTACCGCCTTTCGGCGGCGGAAGCGCTCGGCGCCGTGCGCGAGCAGAACAGCCAGTCGCCGGGTGGTGCGCTCGGCGACCGGCCGCTGGCGAACGGCAGCGAACTCAACGCCACGATCATCACGCAGAGCCGCTTCACCAATCCGGAGCAGTTCGCGGCAATCATCCTGCGCGCCAACCCGGACGGATCGGCAGTGCGCCTCAAGGACGTGGCGCGCGTCGAACTCGGCGCGCAGAACTACACGTTCGATTCGGAGCTGAACGGCAATCCGGTGGCCGGTATCGCCGTGCAGATGACGCCCGGCGCGAATGCGCTCGCCACGGCGGAGGGCGTCAATGCGCGGATGAAAGAACTGCAGCACAGCTTCCCGGCCGACATCGCCTGGTCGATCCCCTACGATACGACCCCGTTCATCACCGTCTCGATCGACGAGGTTGTGAAGGCGCTTGCCGAGGCGATGCTGCTCGTCTTCCTTGTCATGTTCCTGTTCCTGCAGAACTGGCGGGCGACGCTCATTCCCACGATCGTCGTGCCGATCGCGCTCGCCGGGGCTTGCCTTGGCCTCTGGCTGTTCGGCTTTTCGATCAACGTGCTGTCGCTGTTCGGCATGGTGCTCGCCATCGGCATCCTCGTCGACGACGCCATCGTCGCCATCGAGAACGTCGAGCGCATCATGGCGGAGGAGCATCTCTCGCCCTACGAGGCGACCGTGAAGGCGATGAGCCAGATCACCTCGGCGATCATCGGCATCACGCTGGTGCTGATGGCGGTGTTCATTCCGATGGCGTTCTTCCCCGGTTCGACCGGTCAGATCTACCGCCAGTTCTCGGTGACGCTGATCATCTCCATCGGCTTCTCCGCGCTGCTCGCGCTGACGCTGACCCCGGCGCTTTGCGCCACCGTCCTGAAGCCGCACAGCGAGATGAAAGAGCGGCGGGGCCGCTTCGCGCAGATCACAGGCGGTTTCTTCGACCGGTTCAATGCATGGTTTGCCCGCTCGACGGACCGCTACCAGCGCACCGTCGGCAAGGTGCTGTCGCGGCCGCTGCGCTGGCTCGGTGTCTTCGTGCTGCTGTTCGGTCTTACCGCGATCCTGTTCACACGCCTTCCCGGCGGCTTCCTGCCCACCGAGGATCAGGGCAGCATCATCACCGCGATTCAAGCGCCAGCGGGCGCGACGCGCGAGCGCACCGAAGAGGCGATCGTTCAGGTCAAGGCATTCTACGCCACGCAGCCGCAGGTGCAGAACGTCTTCGTCGTGCGCGGTTTCAGCTTCTTCGGGCAGGGGCAGGGCAACGCCATCGTCTTCGTGAACCTGAAACCGTGGAACGAGCGCAAGGGCGTCGACAACAAGGCGGATGCGATTGTCGGCCGTGCGATGGGCGCGTTCATGCAGATCAAGCAGGCGATGGTGTTCGCGCTCAATCCGCCCTCGATCCAGGAACTCGGCACGGCGGGCGGTTTCACGTTCAAGCTGCAGGATCGCGGCGGCCACGGGCACAAGGCACTTATCGCCGCGCAGGGTCAGTTGCTCGGCCTCGCGTCGCAAAGCCCGGTGCTGTTGGGCGTGCGGCCGGAGGGTCAGCCGGAATCGCCGCAGCTTCGCGTGCTGATCGATCGCATCAAGGCGCGCGCGCTCGGGCTTTCGATCGGGGACGTGAATGACACGCTCGCGATCTCGTTCGGCAGCGCCTACGCGAACGATTTCACGCGCGACGGCCGCGTGCTGCAGGTGCTGCTGCAGGCCGACGCGCCCTTCCGCATGACCCCGCAGGACGTGCTCGATCTCAAGGTGCGCAGCGCCTCGGGCGACATGGTGCCGTTCGGCGCATTCACGCAGGTGGAATGGACGGCCGGGCCGCAGCAACTCCAGCGCTACAACGGCTATCCGTCGATGACGATTTCGGGTTCCGCCGCGCCCGGCCGTTCGACCGGCGAGGCGATGGCGGAGATGGAGCGTTTCGCGGAACAGCTTCCCGAAGGTTTCGCCTACGAATGGACGGGTATCTCCTACGAGGAGAAACAGTCCGCGGGCCAGATCGGTCTGCTGCTCGGCCTGTCGCTCGTCGTCGTCTACCTGCTGCTCGCCGCGCTTTACGAAAGCTGGGCGGTGCCGGTGTCGGTGCTGCTCATCGTGCCGCTCGGCGTGCTCGGCTCGGTACTGCTGACGGCGATGCGCGGGCTGTCGGCCGATATTTACTTCAACGTCGGCCTCGTCACCATCATCGGTCTCGCCGCCAAGAACGCCATTCTCATCGTCGAGTTTGCGATCGAGGAAGAGGCCAAAGGCAAGTCGCCGCTCGAAGCGACGATGGAGGCGGTGAAGCTCCGCCTGCGTCCGATCATCATGACCTCGCTGGCGTTCATCGGCGGCATGTTCCCGCTGTTCATCGCGAGCGGCGCGGGTGCGGCGAGCCGCCGCGCGGTCGGCACCGGCGTGATGGGCGGCATGATCACCGCGACGCTGATCGGCATCTTCCTCATTCCGCTGTTCTATTATGCGGTGCGCCGCTGGATCAGCCGCAGGCGCCCGCCCGCACCCGGCGAGCCGCGTCACGTGGAGACGACCGATGCGTAAGCTTCTGTTCCTCTCCGCACTGCTGGTCTCCGCGTGCCAGATGGCGCCGAAGCACGAGCGTCCTGCATTGTCGACCGCGCCCGCCTATCCGCTGTCCCCGGACCCTGCGGATGGAACGCGCGCGGAAACCATCGGCTGGCGCGATTTCTTCGCCGACCCGGCGCTGCGCACGTTGATCGGCACAGCACTGGAGCGCAACCGCGACCTTGCCGTCTCGATCGCGCGTATCGAAGAAGCGCGCGGGCTCTACCGCATCCAGCGCGCGGACCGACTGCCGATACTCGCTGCGAGCGGCGATACGACGCGAAGCCGGGGTCCGGTCACGACGTCAACCGGCGTCGCCGTGGCGGAGCAGGATCGCTTCTCCGTCGGTGTCGGCGTCTCGGCGTTCGAGCTCGATTTCTGGGGCCGCGTCCGCAACCTCTCCGAAGCGGCGCGGGCGCAATATCTCTCCACCGTGCAGGCCGAGCGCGCC
This sequence comes from Sphingosinicella sp., assembly GCA_016793845.1. Lineage (GTDB taxonomy): Bacteria > Pseudomonadota > Alphaproteobacteria > Sphingomonadales > Sphingomonadaceae > Sphingosinicella > Sphingosinicella xenopeptidilytica. The sequence continues at coordinate 20,168 of JAEULI010000014.1, read as the reverse complement.
TTCCGGCTCAGCCTCGTCCGCGATGTCGCGACCACGTGGTTCGCGCTCCGCGAAACCGAAGAGCGCATCACGCTCGCTGAGGCGACGGTGAAAAGCCGCGAGGACGGCGTGCGCATCGCCCAGCGCCGCCTCGACGCGGGCGTCACCTCCGCACTCGATTTCCGGCAGGCCGAATCGCTGCTTACGCAGGCCGAGACCGAGCTTGCCGGGCTTCGCCTTTCGCGCAGCCGCAATGCGAACTTCCTCGCCGTCCTCGTTGGCGGACCGCTTCCTGAGACCGAAGCACCGCTGCCGCTTGGCGAGCAGGACGGCTTCCCACGGCTGGCGGCGGGCCTGCCCTCCGATCTCCTGACGCTGAGGCCGGATATCCTCGCGGCCGAGGAGACGCTTCGTGCTGCCCGCGCCAATATCGGCGCGGCACGTGCGGCGTTCTTCCCGACGATCTCGCTCACCGGCACGCTCGGCTTCGCGTCGGGTGAGCTCGATTCGCTGTTCGACAACGGCAGCTTCAACTGGAGCGTCGGCCCGGCACTCAATCTGCCGATCTTCGATTTCGGCCGTCGCAAGGGCAACCTCACCGTTGCCGAAGCGCGCGAGGATATCGCCGTCGCCCAGTATGAGCAGACCGTCCAGCTCGCCTTCCGCGAAGTGGCCGATGCGCTCGCGGGCCGCCGCTTCCTTGCCGAGCAGATGCTCGCGCAGCTCCGCGCAACGGAAGCGCAGCGGCACATCGCGCAGCTCGCGCGCACGCGCTACCGCGAGGGTGTCGTCGGCTATCTCGAAGTGCTGGATGCCGAGCGCAACCTGTTCGACGCCGAGCAGGCGCTGATCACCGCGAACCGCGCGGTGCTCGACAATCGCGTCGCGCTTTATGTCGCGCTTGGCGGCGGGCTCGTCGAAGGCGGCGGCTCCTGACGTTCAGGGCTTGCGTGCCCGGTGTTCCTTCTCCCAAAGAGGGGGCATGACGGTCACCATTGATATCGGAAACGATCGGTCCGGGCAGTCCGTGCCGATCGATCTCCAGGAATTGCTCGCAACCCGCCTGCTCGTGCAGGGCAACTCGGGTTCGGGCAAGTCGCACCTTCTGCGCCGCCTGCTCGAGGAGAGCGCGGGAAGCGTACAGCAGGTGGTGATTGATCCCGAGGGCGATTTCGTCACGCTCGCCGAACCGTTCGGTCATTCGGTGATCGAGGCGGCGGATTACGGTGAGCGCGAGATCGGCCATTTCGCCGCGCGCGTCCGCGAACACCGCGCTTCGGTCGTGCTCAACCTCGAAGACCTCGATGTCGAAGCGCAGATGCGCTGCGCCGCGACGTTCCTGAACGGCCTGTTCGATGCACCGCGCGAGCAGTGGTACCCCGTGCTGGTCATCGTCGACGAAGCGCAGCTTTTCGCCCCCGCAGGCGCGGGAGACGTTGCGGACGACGTGCGCCGCGCCTCGCTCGCGGCGATGACGAACCTCATGTGCCGCGGCCGCAAGCGCGGCCTCGCGGGCGTCATCGCGACGCAGCGCCTCGCCAAGCTCGCGAAGAACGTTGCTGCCGAGGCCTCGAACTTCCTGATGGGCCGCACCTTCCTCGATATCGACATGGCCCGCGCCGCCGATCTGCTCGGCATGGAGCGGCGGCAGGCCGAGGCGATCCGTGATCTCGAACGCGGCGCGTTCCTCGCGCTCGGCCCTGCCATCGCAAGGCGTCCGGTGCCCGTGCGCATCGGCCCGGTGCGAACGCAGGCACGCGGCACCGGCCCGTCGCTTGCGCCGCTGCCGATGGACGCGGCGGAGGTCCGGGGCCTCATCTTCGCGCCCGTGCCCGAAGATGCGCCGCTTCCTGCGCCCCCGCCGCGCACGCCGGTCCCCGCCGAAATGCTGCTGCGCCGCGTCGCGCAGGAGCTGCGCCCGGCCGCACCCGTACCCGAAGGTCCGCCGCCTGATCCCGAGGCCGTGGGCGCCATCATCGCCGATGTGCTCGATGCCATGCTGGCGGAAGAGGGCAGCGAGCATCGCAGCGCCAACGTGCTCTTCCAGGATTTTCAGGTCCGCTGCCGCATGGCCGGCCTCGCCTCGCCGCCGCTCGATCTCGACGGTTTCAGCCGCCGGCTTTCCTGCGCCCGCGCCGGGATCGCGAACCCGGAGGACGAGGACTGGCGCGATGCGATGGCGCTCGCCGATACGCTGCCCGCCGAGATGGTCGGCGCGTTCCTGCTCATCGCCCATGCGGCGCGCGAACGCCTGCCTTGCCCCGAAGACACCGCGATCGCAGCCGTCTACGGCACGAGTTCGCTCGGCCGTGTCCGCCGCCTGCTCGGCTACATGGAAAGCACCGGCCTCATCGTCAGCCGCAACGATCTCTCGGGCAACCGCACGATCAGCATCCCTCAGCTCGGCTTCACAACGGCGCCATCCGCGTCCACCGGCGCGCGCGCTGCACGGCGCAGGTCGGCGACTGGCTGAAAAGCTTCAGGCCGTCGGCCAGTTTTCCAGCGTCTCGACGAACTTCGAAAGCCACGTGTTTGTCTGGTGCCCGTCGACGACGCGGTGGTCGATGGTGAGCGACACGTACGCCATCGGCCGGATCTGGATCGCATCGACGCCGTCCACCTCCCGCACGACAACGCGCTTCTCGGTCTTGCCGATGCCGAGGATCGCCGATTGCGGTTGGCTGATGATGATCGGTGTGGCGAGCAGCGACCCCGAGACGCCGTGGTTCGAGATCGTGAACGTACCGCCCGAAACGTCGCCGCCGGAGAGCTTGCTGTCACGCGCCCGGCCAACGAGATCGGTGAGGCGCTGCGCGATGCCGAGCAGCGACAGCGCCTGCGCGCTTTTCACCACTGGCACGATCAGCCCCTTGTCGCCGAGCGCGGTGCCGACGCCGATGTTGATGTCGTCGTAGATCTCCAGCCGGTCGTCGAACCAGCGGCTGTTGATCGCGGGCGCGGCGCGCATCGCTTCCACGCACGCGGCGATGAAATAGGCGGTGAAGGTGAGGCTCGCGCCCGAGGCGGCAAACGCATCCTTGTGCGCCTTGCGGTGCGCCATGATCGCCGAGAAGTCGCATTCGAACACGGCGGTCACGTGCGGTGCGGTGGTGACGGAACCGAGCATGTTGCGCGCGATCGCAAGCCGCATCCGGTCGTGCGACACGCTGGTGACGCCGCCGTTTTTCGTGGGAGGCAGTGCGGCGGGTTTCGCGGCCGGCGCCTTGGCGCGCTCTGCGACGTGGCGTTCCACGTCCGTGCGCGTGATGCGCCCGCCGCGACCCGTTCCGGTCACGGTGGCTGGATCGACATCATGCTCCTGCACCGCACGGCGCACGGAGGGGGACAGCCAGTTGGCCGGGGCAGGGCGCTCGCTGGCCGTGGGCGCCACTTTCGGCGCTTCCGGCGCCTCGACCTTCGGCGTTTCCACGGCGATACCTGCCGCACGCAGCCGCCCGAGCAGCGCGCCGGGCACGGCCTCCGCGTCGGTATCGAGAAGGATTGCATCGAGGATACCGTCGGCGGGCGCAGGCACCTCCTGCGTCACCTTGTCGGTCTCCAGCTCGACGAGCGGGTCGTTCTCCTTCACCGGCTCGCCGACCTTGACGAGCCAGCTCCGCACGATGGCCTTGGTCCCCTCCTGTTCGTAGGGAACGAGAATGTCGATCATGGGAGCGTCCTTCAAAAACCGATCAGGTCGTCGATCTTCGCGCGGATGCGCTCGACCGAAGGCACCGCCCAGTTAAGCAGCACCGGATTATGCGGGCTCGGAATGTCCGGCATCGTCAGCCGCGCGACCGGCGCGTCGAGGTTCGTGAAGGCCTCGTCCGCCACCACCGCGGCGATCTCCGCGCCGAAGCCCGCCGTCTGCAGGTCTTCGTGCACGATCAGGCAGCGCCCTGTGCGGCGGACGGATTCGAGCACGGCCGCCTTGTCCCACGGCATCAACGTACGCAGGTCGATCACGTCGGCGGAGCGCCCCTCGGCGGCCTCTTCACAGCGCTGCACCATCGCGCCCCACGTCACGATCGTGATGTCGTTGCCCTCACGCGTGTGCTTCGCCTTGCCGAATTCCAGCACGAAATCGTCGCCGGGGTAGGGTCGGCGCGCCCATGCGTGGTCCAGCATCGCGCGGTGCTCGAAGAAGATCACGGGGTCGTTGCCACGCAGCGCGCCGCGGAGCAGGCCCACGGCATCCTCGGCGTTCGAAGGCACCGCGACCTTCCAGCCGGGGTTGTGGATGAACGCCACCTCGTTCGTCTGGCTGTGCCACGGGTCGCCGCACTTGAAGAAGCCGCCGGGGATGCGCAACACCATCGGCGCGGCGAAGCGGTTGTTTGTGCGCCAGCGCATCGTGCCGCAATCGTTGATCTGCTCGGTGGCGGGTTCGGCATATTTGCGGAACTGGATTTCCGGCACCGGCATCAGCCCGGCGAGCGCCATGCCCACCGCGCGGCCGATGATGCCCTCTTCCGAAAGGCTGGTATCGAATACGCGGCTTTCGCCGAACCGCTCCTGAAGCCCGAGCGTCACGGCATGGACGCCGCCCTTGGGGCCGATGTCCTCGCCGAACAGCACGACGCGTTCGTTGATCTCCAGCTCGCGCTCCAGCGTGCGGCGGATCGCCGTCACCATGTTGATGCGCTGGCCTTCGGGCTTCGGCTGGTTCGTCGAAGGCGGGGCCGTGTACCCGTGCGTCCACTGACCGCCGACGGTTTGAAGCTCGCCTTCGAAGAACACGTTCCGCATCACCGTTTCCGGGTCCGCCACCGGCCGCGCCTCGGCACGCTCACGCGCGGCCTCCGCATCGGCATGTGCCTCACCCTCGATCGCCGCCCACTCGCTTTCGGAAAGCAGCGCTGGGACGAGATAGGATTTCAGCTTCAGCAGCGGATCGCGCGCCCATTCAGAAGCGACGAAGTCCTCGTCCTTGTAGGTCTGCGTGTCCTGAAAGCTGTGGCCCTGCAGGCGCGGCACGGTGAGACGGAGGAGGGCGGGCGCCCGCTCATCACGCACGTAGTTCACGGCCTCTTCGATCAGCCGCGCCGCCTCGGCGGGCTCGGTGCCGTCGCCATTGATGATGCGCAGGTCCTGCCACGCCGAAAGGTTCGCGGCGATGTTGCCGCCCGGCGTCTGGAAGGTGGAGGGCACGGAGATGCCGTAGCCGTTGTCCTCGATATAGAACAGCATCGGCAGCTTCTGCGTGGTGGCGACGGTGAGCGCCGCCCAGAACCCGTTCGAGGCCACCGACCCGTCGCCGCCGAGCACAACCGCGAGCGCGCCCTCATAGGCGGGGTCCTTGATGACGTCGCGATAGTAGTCGATCGCCTGCGCCCATCCGGCGGTCGGCGTGTACTGCGCGCCGACGCCGCCGCACATGGGGAGCGCCGAGGCGCCGCTCGGGTTCGGGAAGTTGAACACCACGCCGATGTCGCGCCCGTCCGAATAGCCGCCCGCGCGGCCCATCGAGGAACCGAGTGCATCGGCCACATCGACGCCGAGCGCCAGCAGCAGGGGCCGCGAACGGTAATAGCCGCAGGTCGCGTCGCGCGGATTGTCGAGATGGCTACCGAGCAGGATCTGCGCCATGTCGTGCCCGCGTGCGGAGAATTGGTAGAGCACCTTCTTCTCGGGAACGAGCCGCTGTTCCTCCATCGCGTCGAGCGCGCGCGAAAGGCTGAGCAGATAGGCGACGCGGCGCCAGTCGACGTTCTCGTCCGGGGCGTTGCGGAGGGGAGCCTTGAGCGCGGCGGCCTGTGCCATGATCGTCTCCCTCTTCAGCGAACGGCAGCGACGGCGGCGGCGAACGCGGGAATCGCGTCCGGCGTCAGTCCGGCGACATTGATGCGGCCGGAGCCTGCCATGTAAACAGCGTGAACTTCACGCAGCGTGCGGATCTGGTCGGGGCTCAGCGGCAGCATCGAGAACATGCCCGTCTGCTGCGTCAGGGTGGCGAGGGCCGGGTCGCGCCCAGCCGCGCCTTCGCGGACGCTGAGGATGCGCAGCCGCATTGCGTCCAGCTCCGCGCGCCAGCTGGCGGTGAGTTCAGGGCTGTCGAGGATGGTGCGGACGATCGCCGCGCCGTGATCGGGCGGCATCGACCAGTTGGCGCGCGCCAGCGCAAGAAGGTTGGACTGGATCACCGCCGCAGTGTCGGAAACGACGAACAGCGCGCCGACCCGCTCGCGGTAGAGGCCGAAATTCTTGTCGCAGCTATAGGCGACGAGCACTTGCGGATTATGCGCCACGACCGCGCGCAGGCCGAATGCATCGGCGTCGAGCCCGTTTCCAAGCCCCTGATAGGCGAGGTCGACAAAGGGCAGCAGGCCGCGCTCGGCGATCAGGGGGGCGAGTATGTTCCACTGGTCCACCGTGTAGTCGGCGCCGGTCGGGTTATGGCAGCAGCCGTGCAGGAGGATCACGTCGCCGGGCGTCGCGGCTTTGATGGCGGCGAGCGTCTCTTCGAAGCGCAAAGTCTGCGTCGCCACGTCGAAGTGCTTGAACGGCACAATCTGCAGCCCGGCCGCTTCCATCAGCGGCACATGGTTCGGCCATGTCGGCGTGCCGACGAGAACCCGCGCACCCGCGCGGCCGCGCGCCAGAAGCTCCGCGCCGAGGCGAAGCGCGCCGGTCCCGCCCGGCGTCTGCACACCGCAAAGCTGCGCACGGTCGATCTCGCCGAACGCGATCGGGGTCAGAAGCTCGGCGAAGCGCGCGTCGCCTTCCGGGCCGAGGTACGATTTCGTCTGCTGGTCCTTCAGCAGGAAGGCTTCTGCTGCTTTTACCGCCGCCATCACCGGCGTCTTGCCGCCCGCGTCGCGATAGACGCCGACGCCCATGTCGATCTTGCCCGGTCGGGGATCGTCGCGGAACAGGCCGATCAGCGCAAGCAGCGGGTCGGCGGGCTGGGCGGTAAGCCCGTCCAGGACCGATCCGGTTTCGATTTGTGCTGCCAGCGCGCTCATCCAGCCATCTCCCAATGCGACGTTTGAACAGGATAGTCGGGAAATGGCGAAAATTTCTTTCAATCTTCAGATGTTTTGCGGTATTTGTGAGACAGTTTCTCGGATTTGCGGGTAATTGTGAAATGATTGCATCACATGGATGAGATCGACCGTCAGATCGTCCGAATCATGCAGGAAGACGGCGGCATCAGCAGCGCCGCGCTCGGCGAGCGTGTAGGCGCGTCGGCGGCGTCGTGCTGGCGCCGCATCCGCAATCTCGAAAGTGATGGCGTGCTCGGGCCGGTGGTGCGTCTCGTGAACCGCGACGCGATCGGAAAAGGCCTCGATGTCGTCTGTCAGGTCCGCATCAAGTCGCACGAGCGCGGCGCTCGCGAGGAATTCGAGGCGTGGGTGATGGCGCGCGAGGAGATCATGGAGTGTCTCTCCATGTCGGGCGAGTGGGACTATCAGCTCCGCGTCGTCGTGGCGGACGTCGGCGCCTATGAAGCGTTCCTGATGCGCAAGCTCCTGAACCACGCGGCGGTGGCATCCACCGCCTCGCACTTCGCGCTCAAGCGCATCAAGTATACGACCGCCGTGCCGGTATAACCGCCCGGCTACGTCGTCTACTTCGCCGCGTCTGCAACAGCTCCGCCCGCCGACTCCAGATCCTTGCCGATGCCGCCGATCGTATTGCACGCCGTCAGCAGCAGCACCGCAGCGACCATGATGTAACGCATCTTGCCTCCAAAACCCTGTCCGGCCGGGATCCCGTGATCCCGATTTTCTGCCCGTTGTTTTCTAGGCAATTGTCGCGCCCGACGTGAACAGGGAATTTACGGATGGCGGATGCCTGCGGCACGGCGCCTCATGTCCATGTCCCGATTCGTCGGTGACAAGCCACAGCGATGTTCCTATGGGACCGGACATGATCGGGGGACTGCGGAAAGGCTGGATGCGGGAAGGCGCGGTTGCGGCCGCACTGTTCCTCGTGCTGTTCGCCCGCATCCTCGTCCCGTCGGGTTACATGCCCGTTGCGACCGCGAACGGCGTTCTCGTCACGCTTTGCACCGGAAACGGGCCGGTCGAGATGCTTCTCGATCTTGGCGGCGATCATGCACCGGCGAAGCACGACTCCTCCGGTATGGACGCGCCCTGCGCGTTCGCTGGCATGGGCGGTGGTACACTTGCCGCCGCGCCCGTGCTCGCGGTCTTCGTTGCGATCGATGCGGGGCGGACGTTCAGCCGTGCCATTGCGGACCTCACGGTCCACCGTCTCGCTGCACCACCGCCCCCTGCGATCGGTCCGCCCGCGCGCGCCTGACGGCCCGCGGCGCATCGTCCAGTCCTTGCTGCCGCTGATCGCGCGCGCCGCCGTGCGCGCCGATCGGGGCCGTCCTGCCTGAATATTCCGCACAATTCTGCCGGAGCCTGCGCCGCGTGCGCGCCCGGCCGACAGGAGGACGTATCGTGAAAGTTCTGTTTGCAGCCCTGCTCGCCACCACCGCCGCCACATCCGCATTTGCCGAGGATGCGATCGATGCCGAGATCGTCGTCACCGGCACGAAGTTTTCAGGCGATTTCGGCGAAAAATCGGGCATTCCCATTGATCGCCTGCCGCAGAGCGTGCAGATTGTCACTGCGGACGACATTGTCGAAAGCGGCGCCCGCTCGATCAGCGACCTGCTGCGCGGGGTGCCGAGCGCCAACGCGGGCTCGTCGCGCGTCAGCGCCTACCAGTCGTTCACGCTCAAGGTCCGCGGTTTCCTTGCCGATCAGATGCGCAACGGGATGCGCCAGCGTTATTACGAGGATGTGGATGCCTCCGCGCTTTCCAACATCGAGCGCGTCGAGGTGCTGAAGGGGCCTTCCGGCGTGCTCTATGGCCAGTCGGCGGTCGGCGGCATCATCAGCATCGTCACGAAGCGGCCGCAGGTGGAGCCTGCCGCGCATTTCTCCGCCACCTTCGGCAACTTCGACCAGAAGCTGGTTGCGTTCGACATGACGGGTGGTGTCGCGCCCGGCCTTTCGATCCGCGCCACGGGTGAGATTGAGCGCTCGAACACGTTCGTCGATTTCCAGGATATGGACCGCCTGAACGGCGGCCTCAGCCTGCACTATGCCGGCGAGGGTTTCAGCGCGAATCTCGTCGCTGAATACACCGAGCGCAAGACGGGCCGTTATCCGGGGCTTCCCGTGATTGGCACCGTGGCGCCGAACGGCGGCGAGCGGCTGCGGCGCGGGCTCAACCTCGGAGAGCCGGCGGTCGATCGGCTCACCGCCGATGCGCCGCTGGTGCAGGCGTGGGTGGATGTGAAACTGGCGGACGGCTGGACGCTCACGCCGCGCATCCAGTATCAGGAATTCAACTCCGCGTTCCTGCAAATCCGGCTGCGCGCCCCGGTCACCTCCACGCTCATCGGCCGCAACGGCCGCATCGGGCGGGAGGACGATGCCTACACGATCGCGCAGCTCGATCTTGCCGGAACGCTGAAGACCGGCCCGGTCGCGCACAAGCTGCTCTTCGGCTACGAATACGACCGCGAACGGGGCCGCTTCACGCAATATTCGCTCGATAACGTCACGCCGATCGATGTGACGGCACCGGTCTACCACTACGACACGATTGCACCCGCCACCAGCTTCGCGTTCGACAGCTTCTACAATATCGATGGCCACGCGGTTTACCTGCAGGATCAGGTCTCGCTCACTGATCGCTGGGACGTTGTCGGCGCCGTCCGGCACAGCTGGGTGAAGGCGTCGAGCGGCGACTGGGGCGGGGTTGCCGCCGACCGCACGCCGACTGAATCGACGATCTGGCAGATCGGCTCCACCTACCGCGTCAGCGAGCAGCTTTCGGTCTATGCCGGCTACAACACCGGCTTCGATGTCGAAAGCAGCGCCGGTGCGCGCGCAGCGGACGGAAAGCCGCTGAAGCCCGAGGAATCGAACCAGCTCGAAGCCGGTCTCCGTTTCCGTCACGGCGATTTCCGGGCGAGCTTCGCGGCGTTTCGCATCAAGCGCGTGAACGCGCTCACCGTCGATCTCGACAATCCCGATTTCAGCGTCAACCTCGGCGCACAGCGGGTGCAGGGGGTCGAGCTTGAGGGGGAATGGCAGCCGGTGCCGTGGTGGACGCTTTCGGCAGGCTACGCGCTGCTCGATTCGAAGATCACGCGCAGCAACGATGGTGACGAAGGCCTGCGGCTCGGCGACGTACCGCGGCACACGATCACGGCGCGCACGGCGGTTGCCGTCCCCGGCACGCCGCTCACGCTCCGCGCGGCAGTCAACCGCGTCGGCAGCCGCCTTCTGGTGAACGGCAGCAGCGTCAGCCTGCCCGCCTACATGATCGCCGACCTGGGCGCCGGGCTGCGCGCGGGCCGCTTCACGATTGACGCGACCGTCAGCAATCTGTTCGACAAGCGGTATTACACCGCGTCGGGCAACGGCTTCGCGGTCAACCCGGGCGATCCGCGCACGTTCAGCATCCGCGTCGGCGTCGGCTTCTGACAGGGGAGGGGCGGACCATGGAGAGGACAAGGGGAACCGGCGCCTACCGATCGGTGTGGCGCTGGCACTTCTACGCCGGGCTGTTCTCGGCGCCGCTGCTCATCGTGCTGACGCTGACGGGCGCGATCTACCTGTTCGACCGGGAAATCGACGGCTGGTGGAACCGCGACATGCAGGCGGTTGCTGCGGGCGGGGCAACGCTCCCGCTCGCAGCACAGGAAGCTGCCGTGCTGCGGGCGGTTCCCGGCGCCGTCATCGGCAGGGTCCGCCTTCCGCACAGCACAGGCGAGGCCGCCGTCTGGAACGTTCGGCTTCCGGGCGGCGCGGCGCGGGATGTGTATCTCGATCCGTATCGCGGCATCGTGACCGGCACGGCGGACCCGGCCCTGCAGCCGACGGTGATCGTGCGCGATCTCCATGGTAACCTGATGGGCGGAGAGATCGGCAGCCATATCGTCGAACTCGTCGCCTGCTGGACGCTGGTGATGCTCGCGACCGGCGTCTGGCTCTGGTGGCCGCGCCGCTGGAAGCTGCGCGGCGTGCTGGTGCCGCGGCTGTCGGCGACCGGGCGGCGGTTCTGGCGTGATCTTCACGCCATTCCCGCTACGCTGAATGCGCTGCTCGTGGCGCTTCTGGTGCTCACCGGGCTACCGTGGTCCGCCTTCTGGGGGCAGCAGTTCGCGCGCATCGGGCAAAGCGTGCCGTTCGTCGCGCCCTCGCCGAACTTCAAGGCGCCGCCCACGGTGGGCCCCGGCGCCGCTGCCGACGAACACGCCATGCACGATCCCGATGCCGCGAAGCTGCCGTGGACGATCCGCCAGATGCCGATGCCGCACGGCTCGGGCGGCCACGGTGTCGGCATCGCCGAGATCGAAAAGCTGCTTCCGCGCCTCCACCGCGAGCGTTTCGGCGGCGGCGCGCGTATCTTCTACCCGTCCGCGCCAGGCGGTGTCTTCACGATCAGCTATGTGCCGGACAAGGCGGCGGGCCAGCGCACGATCCACGTCGATCCCGGCACGGGCGCGATCCTCGGAGACATCGGATGGGAAAACTACAGCCCGGTCGCAAAGGCGGTGGAGTGGGGCGTCTCGCTCCACGTCGGCCGCGAATACGGCCTTGCCAACCAGCTTGCGAACCTCGCGGTGTGCCTTGTCCTTGTCGGCGGTGTCGTCGCCGGGATCGTCCTCTGGTGGCGCAGGCGCCCCGAAGGCGAACTGGCGGCGCCGATCACCCATGCGGATGATCGGCTACCGCCTGTTGTCGTCGGAATGATCGCGGCGCTTGCCGTGCTCTTCCCGCTGGTCGGCGCCTCGCTTCTGCTCGTGCTCGGCGGCCGGTGGCTCAGCCGTCGATATCGAGCCCCAGTGCCAGCCGTCCGCTGAGGTCGCGCTGTGCGGGGCCTTGCAGGGGGTGGAAGCGCGCGCCCTGCACGTCGCGGAAGGCGCGTTCGATCCCGGCGCTCTTGTAGAATGCCGCGCCGCCCGCAACTTCCAGCGCCAGCTCGGCGGTGCGGATCGTGTTTTGTCCGGTAACCGTGCGTCCGGTCATGATCGCATTCGTGGTTTCCGGCCCCGGCGTGGCCATTTCCGCCGTGGCGATCATCGCGGCGTGCGCCGTTTCCGCTGTCCAGAATGCCGTCTGCATCTCGCCGGCAAGGCCGATGAGTCCGGCATTCGCGGGCTTCGATCTTGCCATCGCCAGCGCCGCGTCGCGCGCGCCTTCCGCAACGCCCACATAGGCGGAATAGATGAGCGGGAAGGCGATCATGCTGATCGTGTGGAACAGCGGATGCCATGCGCCCTGCGGCCGCCGGCCCGAGATGGCGGTGTCGGGCACGAACACGCTTTTCAGCTCCACATCGTTCGATCCCGTACCGCGCATCCCCATCACGTGCCACGTATCGAGGATGCTGACGCCCTCGGCCTTGAAGGGCACGGCGAAGTGCAGCACGGTCGCGCCGGCCTCGGGATCGTCGTAAACCGCACTCGTCATCAGCAGGTCGCCCGCCGGGCAGCCGCTCGAGAAGATCTTGCGCGCATCGATCCGGAAGCCGCCGTCTACCTTGGTGGCGGTGCCCGCGCTTTTCAGCCAGTCCGAACCGCCGCTCGATACGAGCACGAGGTTTTCCGCCGCGACGCGCCGCAGCAGGCCGTCCGTGGGCGCCTGCTGGTGCGTCCAGCGCCACGCGGCCGTCGCCACCAGATGCGCGTGCATGGAGAATGCGAGGGCGGTCGATCCGCAGCGTGTGCCGATCTGGCGGATGATGCCGCAAAGCGTGCGGTAATCGATGCCGCCACCGCCAAGCTCTGCGGGAACGGCCGCTGCGATCAGGCCGGAATCGCGCAGTTTCGCGTAGTTTTCCGCAACGAAACGCGCATCCGCGTCGTGGGCGGCGGCGTCCGCGCCCACGGCTGCGGCAATTTTCGCGCCGATCGCTGTCCAGTTACGCGGGGTTTGCATTTTCAGAACCGGTGTTGCCGACATGTCCGTCATCTCCTCAATCGGGTGTTGACGCAACTGATCGCGGTTTTGCCGGGGTGCGGCCAGTTCAGCATCTGAATCACCCCGGTACAAAATCTGAACTCGTCACTTGCGGTCCCTTCGCGGTAAAATGCCCCGCAAAGGAACCCGACCATGGCACAGACCACCTACGGCCAGTTCTGCCCCGTCGCGATGGCGGCGGAAATCCTCTGCACGCGCTGGACCGTCGTGCTCCTGCGCGAGCTCATCGCCGGCTCCTCGCGCTTCAACGATCTGCGTCGCGGCCTCCCCCGCATGTCGCCCGCGCTGCTTTCGCAGCGACTGAAGGAGCTGGAGGCGGCGGGCATCATACACCGCCAGCCGTCCCCGCGCGATGGCGGTGCATTCGACTACCGGCTGACGGAGGCGGGCAAGGAGCTGGAACCGCTCGTCGAGGCGTTCGGCCTGTGGGGCCAGCGCTGGGTGGATAGCGAACTTTCACTGCAGCGGCTCGATGCGCCGCTCTTGATGTGGGACATGCGGCGCAATCTCGATCCGCGTCCACTCCCAGAGCAGCGGACGGTCGTCCAGTTCCGTTATCCCGAGCTGCCTGCAGACCGGCGCGCATGGTGGCTGATGATCGAACCGGGCGCCGAAATCGATCTCTGCTCGGTCGATCCGGGTTTCGATGTCGATCTCTACGTGTCCACGGATCTCCGTACGATGACTGCGATCTGGATGGGCCACGACACCGTCGCTGTCGCGGTGGAGGAGGACCGCCTGCACCTCACCGGCGATCGCCGCCTCACCGCGAACATGCACATTTGGCTCGGCCTCAGCCCATTCGCGAAGGCACGGGAGGCGGCCTGAGCAGGCCGCCTGAACATCAGGCGAGAGACCGCGCCAGCGTCTCGACCAGTTCGCGCGTGCCCGCCTCGCGGCTACCGTTGTCGTCGTAGCCGTCGAGGAAGGCGCCCTGTTCGGTGATTCTGAGCCGCGTGCCGGCGCCCTCGGGGATGAATTCAACGGTGGCGAGCGACACGGAAATCTTCGTGCCGTTGATGTGCATCACGTAACTGTAGACGATGCGCTTTTCCGGCACGATATCGGCGTAGGTCGCTTCAAACTCGGAGACGGTGCCGTTCGTCCAGCGGCCGGTCGCGATCTCGGTGCCGCCGACGCGGAAATCGAACGCGCGTTTTTCGAGCGTCAAACCGTCGCTCGTGGCGAACCAGCGGTCCTTGCCCTCGCGCGTCGCCCACGCGCTCCAGACGAGCGCGCGCGGCGCGGCCAGCACGCGGTCGATCGTGAAGCTGGCGTGTTCGGTTTTGGTCATCCCATGTCTCCGTCTTGTCAGGCGCTTGCGGCCAGCAGTTCATCCAGCCTGTCGAAGCTTTCGCCCATGCCCTCGGCCATGCCGAGTGCGGTGAAGGCGTCGCGGTCGAGGTCGGAGGCGAATTCGGCGACCATGGTCAGTCGCGTGCCGCCGCGTTCGTCCGCGAACGTCACGATCAGGCGCATCTGCGTCGGGCAGTCGGTGTCCGTGCCGCGCAGCCGGATGAGTTCGGCGAACCATTCCGGTGGATGCTCTTCGAACATGTCGAGCATCACCACGCGCTCGTCGGGAACGATTTCGAGGAACTGCCCATGCATCGGATAGCGTGTGCCGTCCGGTCCCTGCATGGTGATCGCATAGTTGCCGCCGGGGCGGGCGTCGGCCTCCACCATCGTGGTGAAACCGCGTGGTCCCCACCACTCGGCCATCATCGCCGGATCGGTCCACGCGCGGAACACCAGCGCGCGGGGCGCGGCGAACCAGCGTTTCAGGATCAGCTGCCGGTCGGCCTTCGCGGCCTCGATCTTCGGATGATCGGTCATGCGATTTCGCAGTTCACCATCCACGGCGTACCGAACCGGTCGTGGCACATGCCGAATCCGGCCGCCCAGAACGTCGCGTCGAACGGCATGATGATCGTGCCGCCCTCGGCGAGCGCGTCGAACACACGCTTGCCTTCGTCGGTGTTGTCGAACTGCAGCGAGACGGAAAAGCCCGACGGTGTCTGATACATCGATGGGGGTGCATCGCCGCCCATCAGCGCGAAGCCCTCACCAATGAGGCGCGCGTGCATGATGTCGTCGACGTTCTCCGGCGCGACGTGCGGTTCGGCGGGCGTGCCGCGCGCGGCGATCATGTGCGTGATCTCGCCGCCCAGAACGCTCTGGTAGAAGGCGAAGGCGTCGCGGCATTTGCCGCCGAACGAAAGATAGGGGACGATCTGCATGGAACGGTCCTTCCCAAGCGGGGCCTCAAGGGGCCGGTTTCTGAATGTCCTGAAGATAGGCTTCGAGCCGGTCGAGCCGGGCTTCCCAGTGCGCCCGGTACTGCGCGACCCAGTCCATGGCGTCTTTCAGCGGCGCGGCTTCCAGCTTCGCCGGGCGCCACTGCGCCTCCCGTCCGCGCGAGATCAGGCCCGCGTTCTCCAGCACCTTCAGGTGCCGCGTGATCGCGGGAGCACTGATCGCGAACGGCTGGGAGAGTTCCTTCACACTCGCTTCACCCAGCGACAGATGCGCGAGGATGGCGCGGCGGGTGGGGTCGGCAAGCGCGGAGAAAGTCTGGCTGAGGTGGTCCATATTATTTCGCGAATCGGTTAATTAACATATTGGTAAAATATGATGACGCGTTGTTCTTGTCAACGCACGGAAGCCGCCCTATTTCCGCAGGCGGTCAGAGGGTCGGACGGCCGCCGCGCCAGGGTTCGAAAGAACGGCGGGGAGGAAAGTCCGGGCTCCACGGATAGACGGTGCCGGGTAACGCCCGGCGGGGGTGACCCCAGGGAAAGTGCCACAGAGAGCAGACCGCCAAGCGGCTTCGGCCGGAAGGCAAGGGTGAAAGGGTGCGGTAAGAGCGCACCGCGCGACCGGCAACGGAAGCGGCACGGCAAACCCCACCGGGAGCAAAACCGAATAGGGGCGGCGCATGGCTTATCCGGCCGGACCGCCCGGGTAGGTTGCTGGAGGCGGCGCGCAAGCGTCGTCCTAGAGGAATGGTCGTCGCTGTCCTTCGGGGCGGTACAGAACCCGGCTTACAGATCCTCTGACCGTTTTCTTCTGCGGTTTTGAACAATGCCCTTCGGGGCCGATCGTCGGCGGGGGAGGGGTATGACGACCGGTCCCATGCCCCGGGTCTCGGGGCATTCGAAAAGGGGTGTCGTCAGCCTGCGGGTCGGCCTGCGGCGACCTGATCCTGCCAGTTCTGAACCGATAGCGACTGACGGTACTCTTCCTGCATGTCGGGGGTCAGCAGTTCGAACATCTGGCGATCCTCGATCCAGAGCTCGACCACGCCGAACATGCCTCCGCGCTTGCGGTATTTCGCGGGCCAGCCTTCGCGCCGCGCAATGGCGAGCACGTCTTCGAGGCTGAGATCCGTGCCGACGGCGCCATGGGTCGCGGTGAAACGATCGTGCCCGCCGGGATCGCCGAAGGCATCCGCATCTCCATCGGCCTGCCGAAGCACGGTGCCGAACGGATAAACTTCGATCGCGGTGCGGCTGGCGTCGTCGCACAGGGCGATCCAAGCGCCGTCGGTCACGGGCGGGAAGGGCAGCGCCGTGCCGCCGATCAATTCGGCGAGAACCTCCGCGACATGTTGGGGGGCGTGCGCTGCGATGGACATGTGGAACAGCATTGAAAGTCTCCTTTGGCGGCGCAATGGATCGCGGCACAAAAAGTGTCAATCAAATTTTGACACTTTTTGTGCCATTCGATAGACGCGGTGGATGACTGGTAAAAAGGAAGAGCAGGTCGCCGCGCGCGGGCGCCGCAAGGAAGAGGTCCGTAACCGGATTCTGGATAGTCTGATCGGGCTTCTGAGCGAGGGCGGGGATATCAACCACGACCGCGTCGCCGAACGGGCTGGGGTCGGTCGCAGAACGGTCTATCGCTACTTCCCCGATCAGGCCGCGCTCATGCAGCCGCTGTGGGACCGTGTCGTTGCGCTGGCCGGTCCGGGCGTGAAATTTCCGGGGACGATGGACGAGATGATCGCGTCCCTTCCCGCCGTTTACCGGGGATTCGATGCGATCGCGGGTCTTGCCACGGTCGTGCGGTCGACCCCGCAGGGGCGCGCCGTGCGGCTTGCCCAGAAAGACCGGAGACGGAAGAGCTACACTTCTGTCGCCGCGGACGCCGTCAAGGATCTACCGCCCGAGGACCGCGTGCTGGCCACGGCGCTGTTCCAGGTGCTGCACACGACGCCGTGGCTCGAGATGCGCGACCATTGGGATCTTGGCGGCGATCAGATCGCGCGGGTCTGCGGCTGGGCAATCGAGGTCTTGCTGAAAGACCTTGCCGTGCGCGGGGGAAAGCCGCTCGCGGAAGGAGCGGTCTAGGCGGGCTCGACCTTCAGCGTTGCACCGTCAACGCCGGTGATGCGGACCATGCTGCCTGCGGCGGCATCCGGCCCCGTTGCAAGCCAAGGCGAGTCGCCGACCTGCACGTGCCCGCGTCCGTCGGCGATGGGTTCCACCACCTTCACGAGCTGGCCGACCAGCCGCTCGCCGCGTCGATTGAGGCCGGTGTCGCTGGTTTCCACCGGGTTGCGCTTCAGGAAATTGCGGCCAAGGAACACGGCGACGACCGAGAGGATCGCGAACACCGCGAGTTGCAGCTCCCATCCGAAGCCGAACACGAGCGTCGCAAGGCCGGTCGCGGCGGCTGCCATCGCCAGCCAGATCATGAAGATGCCGGGCGCCACGATCTCCATGATCGCCAGCACCGCGGCGGCTGCGAACCACACCCAGTAGGTCATTTCGAAGTTCTGGAAATCCGGCATCGCGGCCTCCTCAAACCTGCTCGAACGGACCCGGACGGCGCGGACGCGGCGCAGGTGCTGGCGGCGGCGGTGTGTCACCGTCGCCCTTCACGGCCTTCACCAGTTCGCCGATGCCGCCGATCGTGCCGACGAGGCTCGTTGCCTCCAGCGGCATGAAGATCGTCTTGGCATTGGGCGAATTCGCAAACGCGTGCATGGCGTCCACGTATTTCTGGGCAACGAAGTAGTTGATCGCCTGCGCGTTGCCGCTGGCGATGGCGTTCGAGACCATCTCGGTTGCCTTGGCCTCGGCTTCCGCTTCGCGCTCGCGCGCCTCGGCGTCGCGGAAGGCGGCTTCGCGGCGGCCTTCGGCTTCCAGGATCTGCGACTGCTTCTGGCCTTCCGCCTTCAGGATCTCGGACGCGCGCAGGCCCTCGGCCTCGAGGATCGCGGCACGCTTCTCGCGTTCCGCCTTCATCTGGCGTGCCATCGAGTTCACGATGTCCTGCGGCGGCTTGATGTCCTTCACCTCGACGCGGGTGATCTTCACGCCCCACGAGGTTGTCGCGTCGTCGACGACATTCAGTAGCCGGGCGTTGATCTGGTCGCGGTGCGACAGCGTCTCGTCGAGGTCCATCGAGCCCATCACGGTGCGCAGGTTCGTGGTGGTGAGGTTCAGGATCGCTACATAGAGGTCGGAGACTTCGTAGGCGGCCTTGGCGGCATCGAGCACCTGGAAGAACACGATGCCGTCCACGGAGACCATCGCGTTGTCCTTGGTGATGATCTCCTGACCCGGAATCTCAAGGACCTGCTCCATCATGTTGATCTTGCGTCCCACCCGTTCGATGAACGGCAGGATCAGCGTGAAGCCGGGCTTCGCGACCTGCGTGAAGCGCCCGAAGCGCTCGATCGTGTATTCATAGCCCTGCCGCACGATGACGACGGCCGTCCACACGAAGATGACGGCGAGCGCCGCCAGGAAAATCACGAAAATCCCGCCGCCCATATCTCTCCCCCATAAATCGGTTGCTCACAGCGATATTGGAACGCCATAGCACGAATTCCACAGGGAATCTTAACGCCATGACCGATTTTCGTGCCCATCGCAGCGTGCTCTACCTTCCCGCCGCAAATGCGCGCGCCATCGAGAAGGCGCGGACGCTGGATGCCGACGTGGTGATCCTCGACCTCGAAGATGCTGTCGCGCCCGATGCGAAGCCTGCAGCGCGTGATGCCGCCGTGGACGCGGTGAAGTCGGGCGGGTGGGGCCGTCGCGCGGTCGCGATCCGCGTAAACGGCATCGGCACGAACTGGTACGAGGCAGACTTTCTCGCCGTGAAGGCGGCAAAGCCTGCGGCCGTCGTCGTGCCCAAGGTGAACAGCGCGGCCGAGGCGGCCGAGGCGGTTCGTCTTGCGGGCGGTGTGCCGGTATGGGCGATGATCGAAACGCCGCGCGGCGTGCAGGCGGTCGACGCGATCGCCGATACGCCGGGCGTCGCCGCGCTCGTTGTGGGCGCCGCTGATCTCGAAAAGGATCTCGGCTGCCGCGTCGGCCCGGTTCGCGCCGAAATCCAATATGCCCTGCAGCGCGTCGTCATCGCGGCACGCGCGGCCGGGATCATGGCGTTCGACGCGATGTACCCCGACATCAAGGACGTGGAGGGGCTGGAGACGGTGACGCGGCAGGGCCGGGCGCTCGGCTTCGATGGCAAGACGCTGATCCACCCCGCGCAGATCGAAACCGCGAACCGCGTCTTCTCGCCCTCCGCCGCCGAGGTCGAGCAGGCGCACCGTATCGTCGCGGCGTTCGAGGCGGCGAAAGCAGACGGGAAGGGCGTCGCGACGCTCGACGGCAAGATCGTCGAAGTGCTCCACGCCGCGCAGGCGCGCGACCTGATCGCCTTTGCCGAAAGCATCGCGTCCAATTGATTGACAAGATATAACATCACATTCTAAACGGGCTCCCATCAAAGAAAAAAGGGAGTTCGTGGTTATGCGTTCGATGCTTCTTGCCGCGTGTGCGGTTCAGGTTTTCGCGCTTCCGGCATTCGCGCAAACCGCCGGTGGTGAGCAGAAGAGCGACGACCTGCATACGATCGGCGACGACATCGTGGTGACCGCGCCTTATGCGCGCTCCCGCGCCGATCTGCTCTCGGGCACATCGGTAATGACCGAGGGCGAGCTCCGGCAATCGTTGCAGCCGCAGATCGGCGAAGTGATCGCGCGCCAGCCGGGCGTTTCGGCGACGAGCTTCTCGCCGGGCGCCTCGCGGCCCGTTCTACGCGGTATGCAGGGCGAGCGCATCCGCGTGCTGACCGACGGCATCGGCTCCATCGACGTGTCGAACACGTCCGCCGACCACGCCGTCACCATCGATCCGATCACCGCGCAGCGCGTCGAGATCATCCGCGGCCCCGCCTCGCTGCTCTATGGCTCGTCGGCGATCGGCGGCG
>JAEULI010000134.1 GCA_016793845.1 Sphingosinicella sp. | reverse complement strand
GCTCTTGATTGTCACCGAAGAGCCGCCCACGAACGAGACGCTCTCGATCACATCAGGGTAAAGCGTGCCCTGCGCCAGGAACTTGGCGCCGCCGATCTTCTTCGCCTCGGCCTCGAACACGTCGATGAAGGTCTTGCCGATGAACTTGCGCTTGGCTTCGGGGTCCGACACGCCCGCGAGGCCGGACAGGAACAGTTCCTCGGCGTCCACGTGGACGAGCGGGATGTTGTAAGCGCCGCGGAACAGCGAGACGACTTCCTCGGCTTCCTGCGAGCGCATCAGGCCGTGATCGACGAACACGCAGGTGAGCTGATCACCGATCGCTTCGTGGATCAGCACCGCCGCGACCGCCGAATCGACGCCGCCCGAAAGCCCGCAGATCACCTTGCCCTTGCCGACCTGCTTGCGGATGTCGGCGATCTTCGCGTCGCGGTAGCCCGCCATCGACCAGTCGCCGGTGCAGCCCGCGACATGGCGCACGAAGTTCGACAGCAGCTTCGCGCCGTCCGGCGTGTGCACGACCTCGGGGTGGAACTGCACGCCGTAGAAGCGGCGCTCGTCGTTTGCGATCGCCGCGAACGGCGCGCCGTCAGACTTCGCCACAACTTCGAACCCGGCGGGAATCGCCTCCACGCGGTCGCCGTGGCTCATCCACACCTGATGCTTCTCGCCGGTGTTCCAGAGGCCGTCGAACAAATGGCAATCGCGCACGATCTCGATGAAGGCGCGGCCGAATTCGCGGTGATCGGAGGGCGTGACCTTGCCGCCGAGCTCGGCGCACATGGTCTGCTCGCCGTAGCAGATGCCGAGCACCGGCACGCCGGCCTCGAACACTGCGCCCGGCGCCTTGGGGCTCGCCCCTTCCGTCACCGAGGCGGGACCGCCCGACAGGATGATGCCCTTGGGCTTCAGACGCCCGATCGCGGCCTCGCCGCCGGAGAACGGCACGATCTCGCAATAAACCCCCGCCTCGCGCACGCGCCGGGCGATGAGCTGCGTCACCTGGCTGCCAAAATCGAGAATGAGGATGGAATCGCCGTGGGGAACGGTCACGCGGGGCCTCGAGGATCAGAACGTGGGATTCCGGCCGGGTTAGCCTTGGCGCGGATGCGTGTCCAGTGGCGGGGCGCGCGCTGTCGCAACATCGGAAACGGAATCACACGAAAGCTTCCCCGAATCGTCATCGCACTGTCAGCCGCCGCCGCGAGACATGGTTAACGCTGGCGATGAGCGCCAGTGTTACGCCAACCGACGACAGGGGTATTCGTATGCTCAAGCTTCTCCTCGGCGCCGCCGCGTCCGCCGTTCTCGCCGCGTCCGCGCAGGCGGCGGTGATCACGCCGGTTTCCGCCACCGCCAGCAGCACGTTCAACAATGGCGCCTACAACGCCCAAAACCTGATCAACGGCAGCGGCCTTTCGGGCGATCTGCACGATTCGAACTACGCCAACATGTGGATGACCGACCTCGGCGCGAGCAAGGCGCAGGTGACGTTCGACCTCGGCGGGCTCTTCAACCTCGCGAGCGCGGACATCTGGCAGTTCAACTTCGGCACCAACACGCCGGTGATCTCCACGCTCGACCGCGGCATCAAGGACTTCCGCGTGCTCGTTTCGCTCGACGGCGCCAGCTTCACCGAGATCTTCACGGGCACGCTGGACCGTGCGCCCGACGGTTCGCCGATCACCGCGCAGACCATCGCGCTTTCAGGCGCCGCGCGCTTCGTGCAGTTCGATATCCTCAGCAACTACACCTACGGCACCATCTACGAAGCGTGGGAAGCCTCGGGCCTTTCGGAAGTGCGCTTCAACAGCGCCGACGTGCCGGAGCCGGCCAGCCTCGCGCTCGTCGCGATGGGCCTCGGTGCGCTCGGCTTCGCGCGCCGCCGCCGCGCGATCTGACGCTCCTGCCGTCCCCGCCGGGCACGCACACCCGGCGGGGACGCGCCTTCCCTCTTGAGAGACGGCGCAAAGCCGCCTACAGACGGCATCACATCAAGAGTTGGGTTCAGCCCAACGCCAACCTGCTTTCCGGGCAAGGTGGCGCTCCCTTCGGGGAGGATGTGGCCGAGCCGGCAACCAAACGGATCAAGCCACCGCGTCTTACCCGGAAAGCGACCCGAGGATAGACGCGTCGATGCCGATCAAGATTCCCGACGACCTGCCCGCCCGCAGCACGCTGGAGCGCGAGGGCGTGATGATCCTGGGCGAAGCGGATGCCGTGCGGCAGGATATCCGGCCGCTCCGCATCGGGCTCCTCAACCTGATGCCCAACAAGATCCGCACCGAAACGCAGATCGCGCGGCTGATCGGCGCGACGCCGCTGCAGGTGGAGCTGACACTGGTGCGGATGAGCGGCCACGTTCCGCGCAACACCTCCGCCGACCATATGCTGTCGTTCTACCGGCCGTGGAGCGACATTCGGCACGAATATTTCGACGGCTTCATCACCACCGGCGCGCCCGTGGAGCTGCTGCCGTTCGAAGAGGTGGGCTATTGGGACGAGCTGCGCCGTGTGTTCGACTGGACGCAGACGAACGTGCACGGCAGCTTCAACATCTGCTGGGGAGCGCAGGCCGCGGTGCACCATTTCCACGGCGTGCCCAAACACGCGCTGGACAAGAAGGCGTTCGGCGTCTTCGAACACCACAATCTTGCCCCCGCCTCCCCTTACCTGCGCGGCTTTTCGGACGATTTCGCGATCCCCGTTTCGCGCTGGACAGAAGTGCGGCGCGAGGACCTGCCCGAAGACCACGGCATCACCGTGCTCGCCGAGAGCGCGGAGACGGGGCTCTGCCTTCTCGAAGACCCGCAGCACCGATCGCTGCACATGTTCAACCATGTGGAATATGATTCCACGTCGCTCGCCGAGGAATATTTCCGCGACCGCGACGCCGGAAAGCCGATCGACGTGCCGAAGAACTACTTCCCCGGCGACGACCCTGCCGCAACGCCGCAGAACCGCTGGCGCAGCCACGCGCATTTGCTGTTCGGCAACTGGATCAACCAGATTTACCAGACGACGCCGTTCGACATGGCGGACATCAGCCGGGGCTGAACGGGCGCGGCTACCAGCCCCCCGTTACCAACCGATGCCCGGCTGGCTGAGATAGTCCAGCTCCTCCGGTGTCGACATGCGCCCGAGGATGGCATTGCGCGTCGGGTAGCGGCCGAAGCGTTCGATGACCGCTGCGTGATCGCGCGCGAAGTCGAGTTGATGGTCGAGACCGGGCTGCGCGAAGCAGCGCAGCGCGAACCGCTGCACGCCGCGATCCTCGGCGTGCATCAGCGGCATGTAGAAAAAGCCGCGCCGGACGGGTTCCATATGCCGGTGCCAGCCTTCACCGATACCGTAGAGCGTGAGATCGAGCGCGGCGGCATCCGCCTCGAACGCGCGCGGCGTATCCCTGTGGATGTTGCGCGAGAACTGATCGAGCAGGATGACCGCGGCGAGCAGCGTATCCGCGTCGCGCGTCCACGGCGACGTGTCGGCAAGCGCACGATCACGCAGCGGGCCGAAACGGCGGGCGATTTCAGCGTCGAGATCGGACGACTTCGTCCAGTGCTGCTCGGGTGTCAGTTCATCGAACCAGAAAGCGAGAACGGCGGCGGCATCTTCTTGGACGGACAAGGCTGGTCTCCTGTAGGGGGCAGGAGACCAGCCTAGCCGCGCCGCGCGCGCGAGGCCACTCAGCGGCCCGCGTAGGCGCTTTCGAAGCGGAAGTCGGTAATGCGGTCGCCCCGGACGTAGCAGGAAAAGCCTTCGTCGCGGCGGCTGTCATCATCACGGTCGTCGCCACGCATCTCGACGCGGCCCGAAACGCGGTATTCGCCGCCCTGCCGGTCCAGACCCCGGATATCGTTCACGCGCGCCTCGCGCCCGTAGCGGCTGCCGAGGTCTTCGGCTTCGCGCGCGCAGGTGGAAATGGCGGCGCGCTCTTCGCTGGTGCGGTTCTTCCAGTCGCGGTCCTGCCAGCCCCAATCGCTGTTACCGGCGCTGCTGCCCGGGCGGCCATAGGTGCCGTCGCGGTTCCAGTCGCCTTCGGGCTCCCAGCCCGAATCGAGCGGGCGCTCCTGCTCTTCCTCTTTCTTCTTTTTGGACGCGCCGGAGAGGACGGCGATGAGGCCGCCGGCGACCACGGCGCCGACGATCGCGTCGCCGAGATCGAAGCCGTCGCCGCGGCGATGATGGCGGCGCCCGTAGCGCCCGTCGGCATGGGCTTCAGACACGCCGAGCGGCGTGTTCGCGAACCCGGGAATCCCCGCCATGGAAGAGACCACGATGGCCGTGGCGACGCCGAAACTCATGACCTTACGCATAGGACTTACCCCGCCGATGATGCGGGACCGGTATGCGCCCGACGAGCTTTATCCGCGATGAACCGAAATCGCCTCCAGCGCGGCGCGCAAGGGGGCGGGAAGCGGCACGGGGCGGCGGGTTTCGCGGTCCACGTAGACATGGATGAAGAAGCCCTCGGCGGCGGCCTCTGTCTCGCCCTCGGCGAACAGGCCAACTTCGTAGCGGACGGAGGAGGTGCCGATGTGTGCGGCGCGGATGCCCGCATCGATGGCTTGCGGGAAGGCGAGCGGCGCTGCGTAGCGGCAGCCGGTCTCGACGACGAGGCCGATGACGGCGCCGCCGTGAATGTCGAGCACGCCCGCCTCGATCAGGTGCGCGTTCACCGCCGTATCGAACCAACTGTAATAGACGACGTTGTTGACGTGGCCGTAGACGTCGTTGTCCGCCCAGCGCGTGGTGATGCGGCGGAAGGCGGCGTAGTCGGCGCGGGCACGGAAGGGTTCGCGGCTCAAAACGCGGCCTCGTAGAGACGGCGGGCATCGGCAAGGTCGATCTCGCAGGGGTTGTTGATGAGCAGGCGCTGCTGCTTCATCGCTTCCGACGCGAGAAGATCGAGATCGTCCGCCTTCACGCCGACATCGCGGAGACGCGCCGGTACTCCGCAATCGGCGGCGATGGCGACGAGCGCCTCGACGAGGCCCTGCGCCTGTGCCTGACGACCGAGCGATGCCAGCGACGGATCGAGGATCGGTGCGAGGTCGGCATAGAGCGGTAGAGCGGCGGCCATGTTGTGGCCGAGCACATGCGGCAGCATCAGCGCGTTCGAAAGCCCGTGCGGCACATGGAAATGCCCGCCGAGCGGATAGGCGAGCGCGTGAACGCCCGCGACCGGCGCATTGGAAAAAGCGACACCCGCAAGGTGCGAGCCGAGCAGCATGGCGCCGCGCACGTCGGGATTGGCGGGATCATCGCAGGCGCGGCGGATGTTGGCGCCGAGGAGGCGAAGCGCTTCCTTCGCGAGCGCGTCCGACAGCGGGTTCTTGAGGCGCTTCGTCGTGAACGCCTCAATGGCGTGGACCATCGCGTCGATGCCGGTGGCGGCAGTGACGCCGCGCGGCAGACCGAAGGTGAGCGATGCATCGAGGATCGCCCAGTCCGCATACAGCGGCCGGGCTACGACGCCCTTCTTCTCCGCACCGCCAACGGTGAGGATCGCGATCGGCGTGGCTTCGGAACCGGTGCCGGCGGTGGTGGGGATGAGCACGAGCGGCAGGCGCGCGCCCTTCGCCTGATCGACGCCGTAAATGCCATCCAGATCATCGCCCGAGCCGAGCAGGTAGGCGACGACCTTGGCGACGTCCATCGGGCTGCCGCCGCCGAAACCGATGACCGACGTGACCCCCGCCTCGCGCCCGGCCGCCACGGCGGCAAGCGCCGTCGCCGCGGAGGGGTCGGCTTCGACCGCATCGAACACTAGCGCCCGATCACCGAGCGCGCCGAGCATCGGATCGGCAAGGCCGAGGCCGCGCACGCCCTTGTCGGTGACGACAAGTACGGGGCCTTCGGGCACGAGATCGGAAACGGACGTGCTGCGCCCAGTGCCCGAAAGCACGCGGGGACCGTAGTCGAAGCGGAAGTCGGTCATAGGCGGCACCCTATTGGGTGCGCCGAAAAAGAAAAGGGCCGCACCCGAAGGCGCGGCCCTTGTTCTTTCAGCGAAAGCGCCTGATCAGGCGGCTTCGGCGTCGTCGAACGACTGCACCGGACCCGAATCCTGACCCTTGGCGCTGGTGTCGCGATCGACGAACTCGATGATCGCCATCGGCGCGGCGTCGTCGCCACGGATGCCGGCCTTCAGCACGCGGATGTAGCCGCCGGGGCGACCCTCGTAACGCGGGCCGAGCACCTCGAAGAGCTTCTTCAGCTGCGTCTCGTCCATCAGGCGCGACTGCGCGAGACGGCGATTGGCAAGGCCGCCCTTCTTGGCGAGCGTGACCAGCTTTTCCACGTACGGGCGAAGTTCCTTCGCCTTCGGCAGCGTGGTCGTGATCTGCTCGTGCTTGATCAGCGCGGCGGCCATGTTGCGGAACATCGCCTGACGGTGGCTCGTGGTACGGCCGAGCTTACGGTGTCCTACGCGGTGACGCATGTCTCAAACTTCCTTCTCGTTTGTTCACGGAGCCGTGCAAGGTACTCCGGACCAGGCGGCAGAACCGGGCGCCGCCCAAACCCGTGCTGGGTAAGGCCGAAGCCTTTAGCCCATGATTTCCTGTTCGAGCTTCTTGGCGAGTTCCTCGATGTTCTCCGGCGGCCAGCCGGGGATTTCCATGCCGAGGCGGAGGCCCATCTGCGAGAGGACTTCCTTGATCTCGTTGAGGCTCTTGCGGCCGAAGTTCGGCGTGCGGAGCATCTCGGCCTCGGTCTTCTGAACGAGGTCGCCGATGTAGATGATGTTGTCGTTCTTCAGGCAGTTCGCACTGCGGACCGAAAGCTCCAGCTCGTCCACCTTCTTGAGGAGGTAGCGGTTGATGGCACCTTCGTCCTCCTGCGCCGCGGCAGCAGCGGAGGGAACGGCGGCGATCGCGGTCGGCTCGTCGAAGTTGATGAAGAGTGCCAGCTGGTCCTGAAGGATACGCGCCGAATAAGCGAGCGCATCGTCCGGGGTCACCGTGCCGTCGGTTTCGACCGTCAGCGTCAGCTTGTCGTAGTCGAGCTCCTGGCCGACGCGGGTGTTTTCCACCTTGTAGGCGACCTGACGCACCGGCGAGTAGAGCGCATCGACCGGCACGAGGCCGATCGGCGCGTCCGCCGGGCGGTTCTGCGACGCGGGCACGTAGCCCTTGCCGGTCTCGACCGTCAGTTCCATGTTGAGCGTGGCGCCCTCGTCGAGCGTGCAGATGACGAGATCGGGGTTCATGATCTCGATATCGCCCGTCACCGAGATCTGGCCGGCGGTGACTTCGCCCGGGCCCGACGCGGTGAGGTGCAGACGCTTCGGCATCTCGTCGAGCATCTTCACCGCAACCTGCTTCACATTGAGCACGATGTCGGTGACGTCTTCACGCACGCCGGCGAGCGAAGAGAACTCATGCAGCACGCCGTCGATCTTGATCGAGGTGACGGCCGCACCCTGCAGCGAGGAGAGCAGCACGCGGCGAAGCGCATTGCCGAGCGTGAGGCCGAAGCCGCGCTCCAGCGGCTCGGCGACGAACGTCGCCTTCCGCGCCTTGTCCGCGCCGGCCTTCACTTCGAGGCTGTTGGGTTTCTTCAGTTCCTGCCAGTTCTTTGCAATTACGGCCACTGTCTTCCCCTTCGCGGGCTGGCGGGCCGAAGCCCGCCGCATAGGATTTTCGGACGAAACGCTTTGGCGAACGCGCGAGGCGTCAGACGCGGCGGCGCTTCGGCGGACGCACGCCGTTGTGCGGGATCGGCGTCACATCGCGGATCGCGGTGATCTGGAAGCCGACCGCCTGCAGCGCGCGGAGCGCCGATTCGCGACCCGAACCCGGGCCCCGAACTTCGACTTCCAGCGTGCGCACGCCGTGCTCGGCAGCCTTCTTGCCGGCGTCTTCCGCTGCGACCTGCGCGGCGTAAGGCGTCGACTTGCGGCTGCCCTTGAAGCCCATCGTACCGGCCGACGACCAGGCAATCGCATTGCCCTGCGCGTCCGTGATGGTGATCATGGTGTTGTTGAAAGAGGCGTTCACATGCGCGACGCCCGACGTGATGTTCTTGCGCTCGCGCCGTTTGATGCGAGCCGGTTCCCGTGCCATTTCGAATAGCTCCCTTTTGCTCGCTTACTTCTTCTTGCCGGCGATCGGCTTCGCCTTGCCCTTGCGGGTGCGGGCGTTCGTGTGCGTGCGCTGACCGCGGACCGGAAGGCCCTTGCGGTGGCGAAGGCCGCGATACGAAGCGAGGTCCATCAGACGCTTGATGTTCATCGAGGTCTCACGGCGGAGGTCACCCTCAACCGTGTGATCGCGGTCGATCATCTCGCGGATCTGGATGACTTCCTGATCGGTGAGGTCCTGAACGCGGCGCTCGGCAGGGAAGCCAAGCGTCGAGCAGATCTTCGCAGCGGTGGTACGGCCGATGCCGTGAATATAGGTAAGGGCAATCACGACGCGCTTGTTGGTCGGGATGTTAACGCCCGCAATACGTGCCACAGACGGTTCTCCTAGCTCCACAGGCCGCGTGGGCGCGCGGGCCTATCTCAAAGCGTGAAACCCCAATGAACACACAAAACCGGCGAGCACGCAATATGCGCCGCCGGAATGCGATTCACTCGGGATGCGGGGGAGATAGGAGCCGAATCGGCCCATGTCAAGCGGGCGGGCGAAGCCGGTGTCAAGATATGAAACGCGGCAGACAGTTGACGCGTGCATCGCATATCGCCATCGGCGGTTGCAAGAACATGAACGGGGGATCGCATGGCTGAAGCCGGACAACTGCCGCCATCGACGCGGCGCGTGCTGACGGCGAGCCTCGTCGGCACGGCGGTGGAGTTCTACGACTTCTATATCTACGTGACGGCGGCGGCGCTGGTCTTCGGTCCGCTGTTCTTCCCCGCCGAATCGCCATCAGTGCAGCTGATGATGTCGTACGCGAGCTTCAGCATCGCGTTTCTTGCGCGGCCGCTCGGCGCCAGCGTGTTCGGGCACTTCGGGGATCGCATCGGGCGCAAGTCCACGCTCGTCGCCTCGCTGATGCTGATGGGCGGGTCGACGCTCGCCATCGCCTTCCTGCCGACTTACCAGACCGCCGGGTGGATCGCGCCGCTGCTGCTCTGCATCCTGCGCTTCGGGCAGGGCTTCGGGCTTGGCGGCGAATGGGGCGGCGCGGCGCTGCTCGCGGTGGAGAATGCGCCACCCGGTTGGCGCGGGCGTTTCGGCATGTTCCCGCAACTCGGCGCGCCGGTGGGTTTCATCGCGGCGAACGGCCTGTTCCTGATCCTCGGCCTCACACTCACGCAGGAGCAGTTCTTTGCGTGGGGCTGGCGGTTGCCGTTCCTCGCGAGCGCCGTGCTCGTCGGCGTGGGCCTCTGGGTGCGGCTGAAGCTGACCGAGACGCCTGTCTTCGCCGCTGCGATGGAGCAGGGGCCACCGCCGAAGGTGCCGCTCGCCCTGCTATTGAAGGACCACTGGCGCGAGACGCTGGCGGGCACACTCGCCGTCGTCTGCTGCTTCGCGATCTTCTACCTCGCGACCGCCTTCGCGCTCGGCTACGGCACAACGACGCTCGGCATCCCGCGCGAGACGTTCCTCTCCCTCCTGCTCGGCGCGATCCTGTTCATGGCCATCGGCATCCTGATCGCGGGCTGGCTTTCGGACGTGAAGACGCCGCGCTTCATCCTGATGGCGGGCTGCATCGGCACCGTGCCCACGGCGCTGCTGATGGCGCCGATGATGGAAGGCGGGGCGCTGTTCCCGATCTTCGCATTCCTCGCACTCGCGCTTCTGATGATGGGCTTCGTCTACGGCCCGCTTGGCGCGTTCCTGCCCGGCCTGTTCCCGGCGCGCGTGCGCTACACGGGTGCTTCGATGGCGTTCAACGTCGGCGGCATCCTCGGCGGCGGCCTTGCGCCCAACATCGCGCAGGCGCTCGCCGACCGGGGCGGGCTGGCCCCGGTCGGGCTCTATCTCGCGGGCGCGGCGCTGGTGAGTTTCATTGGGCTGCTGATGGTGCGGCCTACAGCCGAGCCCTGAGACTCGCGAAAAAGCTGCGGCCCGGCTCCGGGAAGCCGTCGGTGAGCTGATAATTCTCGTCGAACAGGTTGCGCGCGCCGATGCCGAGCGTGACGTTGTCCATCACGTCGAAATCGATGCGCAGGTTGGCGAGCACGTGGCTGCCGGTCTTGTAGTAGCGCGTGCCGGCCGTGTTCACGGTCCAGCGGCTCGACGCGATGTCGACATTCGGGACGATGTGGAGGCGCGAGACCGGCGACCAGTCCGCCCAGACAAACGCCTTGTGTTCCGGCACACCCGTGGGCTCGAACGCCGCGTTCGAGGGGTCGTCGAGGTTCCGGTGCGTCCACGTGTAGTTGGCGCCGAGGCCGAGCGTCTCGCCGAGGCGCGCATCGAGCGACAGCTCGACGCCGTAATAGTCGCCCTTGCCGAGGTTGCGACTTTGCGTGACGGCCTGCGGATCGCAGACACCGGGCGCCGTGCAGACCTCGATGATGGTCGGGAAGGCAACGATGACGTCGGTGACGCGCGAGTAAAACGCCGCGCCTTCCACGCGTACAGCGCCATACTGGCGGCTGCCGCCGATCTCGAAATTGGTGGCGCGCTCCGCCTTCAGGTCCGGGTTCGAGGTGGCGCCGCCGAAGCGCGAACTGAAGCGTTCGAAGACAGTGGGGAAGCGTGCACGCGACGAGAT
Organism: Sphingosinicella sp.; assembly: GCA_016793845.1. GTDB lineage: Bacteria > Pseudomonadota > Alphaproteobacteria > Sphingomonadales > Sphingomonadaceae > Sphingosinicella > Sphingosinicella xenopeptidilytica. Next base: position 22,656 of record JAEULI010000134.1, on the reverse strand, counting down.
GCTGGCGTGGACGCGCGTCGCATCGTCCGGCGCCCAGACGAGCCGCCCCTGCCCGTTCAGCGCGCTGCTGTTGCGGATCGGATAGGAGAACAGGCGATTGCCCGGAAGACCCGGGACGGCGCCATATTCCTCCGCACGCTTCAGATCGCGCCAGTCGTAGCTGGCACCGGCGGTGAACGTGAGCGTCGGCGACAGCGCGAGACGGTTCTCGACCGCGACGCTCCACGTTTCCTCGAGGTTCTCCTGATCGGGCTCCCACGTGCCGGCCGGGAAGACTTGCTGCGACTCGATATGCTTGTCGCGGCGGTAGTGCGCGGCGACGCTGAGGCCGTAGCTGTCGGTGAGATCGACATCGAGCTGCGCCGAGCCGCCCCATGCGGTGTCGTTATACGGGCTGTTGAAGGCGCGCGGGCGTGTCTGCGCCGTCTGTGCGGCGGTATCGAAGGAACGGAGCAGGTTGTCGAGCTTGTTGCGGTAGGCCCGGGTCTTCAGCGTGGCATTGTCGCCCAGCGCCGTCGTCGAGAGGAAATAGATGCTCTCCACGTCCCACTGCGGCCACGCCCAATTGCGCTGCGTCGCCGTGTCGGTGACATGGAGCGGCGCGTTCTTCGCGCCTTCCTGCCGCGTGTAGCTGATCGAATATTCGTCCGTGGCGTTCGGCGTGAAGCCCAGCTTCACGTTGACGCGCCAATCCTCCGTGCGGGTGAACTCACGCTCGCCGCCGTCTTCGACCGAGCCTGCCGCAGCTTCATAGCCGCCGGGCAGATCCCAATGGTCCTGGAAGTTCCGCGTGTAGGAACCCTGCGCGTACCATTTCTCCTGCCGCGTACCGAGCAGCGCGAAGACGTTGTAGCCCGCGTAATCGGCGCCGCGATCGAGCGCGAGCGTGCCGCGCACCTCGGCTTCCAGCGCCTTCGTGGGCTTGCGCGTAACGAGGTTGACCGCGCCGCCCATCGCGCCGGGACCGTCGAGCACCGAGACATACCCCTTCGCCACCTGAAGCTCGGCGATGTCGGGTGTGAGGAAGCGGCCGTAATCGAGGCGATTGTCGGCGGGGAGATAGACGCGGACGCCGTCGATCGAGAGCGGCACCTGAAAACGATCGAAGCCGCGCACGAAGATCAGCCGCTCGTTGCGCGAACCGCCGCTGTTCGAGGCGGAGACGCCGGGCATCAGACTGACCGCCTCGTCGAGCGTGTTGCGGTTGAACGTGTAGATCGCCTCCGACGACAGCGTGGAAGACGCGATGGCGATGCCTTCCTGCTCGGGCGCGGTGACGATGATCTGGCCGAGCGTGAAGGCGCTGTCCGGTTCCACATCTGCTGCTGCCGCGGGGAGCGACGCAAAGGCGAGAGGCGCGGTAGACGCAGCAAGGATGACCGAAAAGCGCATGGAGTTTCCCCTTTCTTGTGAGACGGGTTCGGCGCTATCCTCGCCGATACAATGTATTTGGCCGTATATAGCTGTTCATCGGGAAGGAAAGCCCAAATGTCATCTCGTCGCCTGCTTCTGATCGCCGCGATGCTGAGCCTGCCCGGTGCCGCACAGGCCCAGCACGCGGAGGCCTGCACAGACTCACCCACGCTCCCCGCCGAGCTCGCAGGCTGGGGCAGCGCCCATGGCACGGTGGAGGCCACTGGCGATGCGAAGACGCTGAAAGCCGCGGCTCTCCCGACCGGCCACCGGATCGAAGCGGCACTGAAACCGACCAGCGAGGTGCGCTATCTCGCCCGACCCGAAAAGCCCGGCGGCTCGGTGAGCTACGGCGGCATGTTCGGCTTTCGTGCCGACACGGACGGCACTTACCGCGTCGCGCTGGGTAGCGCCGCGTGGATCGACGTTCTGAATGGAAAGGCGGCGGTCGTCTCGACAGCGCACGGCCACGGCCCCGCCTGCTCGGGGATCCGCAAGATGGTCGATTTCCCGCTGAAGGTGGGCAGCTACACGCTGCAGATCGCGGCGAACGGCGAGAGCGCGGTGCAGGTGATGGTGGCGCGGCTGCCTTGAGCGCATTGCTGCGCGCGCTCGCATTTCTCACCGTCTGCGCCGTGCTGGCCGGGGCCGCGCCGCACTGGCGTTGGCCGTCCTTGCCGCGCGGCGTCGCGCCGCCGCCCGTGCCTGCCGACAATCCCATGTCGGCCGCCAAGGTCGCACTCGGCAGGCGGCTCTTTTACGAAGCGGACCTGTCGATCAACGGCACCATGTCGTGCGGCACCTGCCATGCGCAAAAACACGGCTTCGCGGACGACAACCGGACACGCCCCGGCGCGCTGGACGATGCCGGGCGCCGCAATGTGCCGGGGCTCGCGAATGTCGGCTGGCTGCCAGCGCTCACCTTCGCCGATCCCGGTCTCACCACGCTGGAGGCGCAGGTCACAGTACCCCTGTTCGGCGAGCACCCGGTCGAGATGGGCATGAAGGGCAAAGACGCCGAACTGGTGAGGCGGCTGGCGCGCGACGCCTGCTATGTGAGGATGTTCCGCAAGGCATTCCCGGAAATGCGCGGCGAAATCACGACCGCTGCCGTCGCAAAGGCGCTCGGCGCGTTCCAGCGCACGCTGATCGCGTTCGACACGCCGTGGGACCGCGCGCGCCGGGGCAAAGCACCGCTACCCGAAGGCGCCGCGCGCGGCGAACACCTGTTCCAAACGCAAGGCTGCGCCAACTGCCACGCGGGACCGAATTTCACCGATGGCGGTTACCACAGGCTGCTGCCCGTCCACGACGATCGCGGCCTCGGCGAGACGACGGGCAGCGCGGAAGACGATGGGCGTTTTCGCACGCCCGGCCTGCGCAATGTCGCGCTGACCGCGCCCTATCTGCACGATGGCCGCGCCGCGACGCTTGAAGATGCGGTCGCCGCGCACAACCCGTCGATCACGGCTGCACACATGCACGACATCGCCGCTTTTCTGAACGCGCTGACCGATCAGGGCTTCGTGACCGATCCGCAATTCGCACTTCCCGAAAGCGCCTGCGGCAAGCGACTGTAGCGATCAGGGCTCGTGCGGCGGCAGGGGCGTGTCGCGCAGCAGGCTGGTGAGTTTCCGGTAGGACGCATCCCCCGTCGCCTCGGCGAGCCTCGCCTCGAAGGCGCGGTAGGTTTCGAGCACCGTGCGGCCGAAGGGCGTGAGCCGCGTTCCCTTGTCTGCGCCGCCGCCCGCCGTCGTTTCCACGACGCGCTCCTTCCAGCACCGGTTGAGGCTGTCGACGAGAAGCCATGTGCGGCGGTAGCTCATGCCCATCGCGCGGCCTGCCGCCGAGATCGAGCCCTCGCGGTCGACGGCTTCGAGGAGATCGGCCTTGCCGGGACCGATCGCGGGCTCGCCGCCGCAGAAGATCTGCGCCTTGAGTTTGAGGGGCCCGATGATCGCCACGCGGTTCAGTGCCGGGGAAACAGCGCGGCGAGGCGCGTGAGCTGTTCGTTCAGCACCTGACCCACGAGAGGCGCGGTCGCCGGAACATCGAAGCGCATGTGCCCGCCGACGACATAGGTCTGCGTGATCTCGGTGCCGCCCGGGGCCGGCTTCAGCGCCCATGTGAGCGTGGCAGCGACGCCTTCCGATTGCAGGGGGCCGAGACCGCCGACGAGGCGCAGCGTGCTGCCGGGCATGGCGAACACGACGCGCATGTGTTCGACCGAGCCGCCGCTGGTGAGCGCCTCGCAGAAGCAGCCGCCCGCCTTGGCATCGAGCGTGAAGTTCTCCGCCTTGCCGGAATAGCTGTGATCCGGATTCCAGTAGCGCGCGGGCGTGACGAGCGCCGCCCACACCGCATCGGGCGCGGCGGACGCGACCGCCCTGTTCTCGACGACAAAGCCGGTTTCGCTGACCTTCACGTCCGCAGCAGGCACGTCCGCAACAGCAGGCGTGGCCGCAAGCATCAGTGCGAGCAGAATGAAGCGCATGAGTCCCTCCCCTCGTTCAGAGGAGTGTGCCCGGAAGCGCGTCAGGCGTCCAGAATCGCGGCGATGCTGGCGGCGACGTCGTCCATGTCCGCCATGCCGTCGACGCGCTTCACGAGGCCGCGGGCTTCGTAGATCGGCAGGATCGGCGCGGTCTTGGCGCGATATTCGGCCATGCGCGTGCGGACCGTCTCGGCGTTGTCGTCGGGGCGGCGCTTGAATTCGGTGCCGCCGCAGACGTCGCAGACGCCCTCTGTCTTCGGCTGCTTGAACTTATCGTGATAGCCCTCGCCGCACTTCGCGCAGGTGAAGCGGCCGGTGATGCGCTCGACGAGTGCGTCTTCATCGACATCGAGCTCAATGACGTGCTTGAGGCTTCGGCCCCGCGCGGCGAGGATCGCATCGAGCGAAGCAGCCTGCGCCGCGGTACGCGGATAGCCGTCGAAGATCGCGCCCTTGTCCGGCCCCATCTCGTCGAGCTTGTCGCCGATGAGGTCGGAGACGATCTCGTCGGAAACGAGCTGGCCCGCGTCCATCACGGCCTTCGCCTTGAGACCGACGGGCGTTCCCGCCTTCACCGCCGCGCGAAGCATGTCGCCGGTCGATAGCTGCACCATGCCGCGCTCTTCGACGAGCTTGCTGGCCTGCGTGCCCTTACCCGCCCCCGGCGGGCCGAGCAGTATGATGTTCAACGCCGATTCCCCCTCAGCTTCGCCTTCTTGATGAGCCCCTCATACTGGTGCGCAAGCAGATGCGATTGAATCTGCGCGACCGTATCCATCGTTACGTTGACGACGATCAGAAGTGAAGTGCCACCAAAGTAGAACGGCAGCGCGAACGACGAGATCAGGAATTCGGGGATGAGGCAGATGAGCGTGAGATACGCCGCGCCGACCACCGTGATGCGCGTGAGCACATAATCCAGATACTGCGTCGTCTTCTCGCCCGGACGGATGCCGGGGATGAAGCCGCCCTGCCGCTTCAGATTGTCCGCCGTCTCCTCGGGATTGAAGACCACAGCCGTGTAGAAGAAGCAGAAGAAGATGATGCCGAACGCATAGAGCGACATGTAGAGCGGCGAGCCGTGCTGCAGCGCCGTGGTGACCGCAATCATCCACTCGTTCTGCGAATTCTGCCCGGCGAACTGCGCCACCGTGAGCGGCATCAGCAGCAGCGACGAGGCGAAGATCGGCGGAATGACGCCCGCGGTGTTGAGCTTCAGCGGCAGGTGCGAGCTTTCGCCCTGCGACATCCGGTTGCCCACCTGGCGCTTTGGATACTGCACGAGGATGCGCCGCTGCGCGCGCTCCATGAAGCAGATGAACGCGATGACGAGGATGACCGCGAGAATGATCGCGAGGATCACGATCCCTGACATCGCGCCCGTGCGGCCCTGCTCGAAGAGGCCGGCAAGCGCGCCCGGAAGCGTTGCGACGATGCCCGCCATGATGATGAGCGAAATGCCGTTGCCGATGCCGCGCGCGGTGATCTGCTCGCCCAGCCACATCAGGAACATCGTGCCGCCAAGCAGCGTGATCATCGTGGTGATGCGGAAGAACCAGCCCGGATCGAGCACGGCGGACGCGCCCTGACCCGCACCCCAGCCTTCGAGGCCAACCGCGATGCCGTAGCCCTGGAACAGCGTGAGCGCCACAGTGCCGTAGCGCGTATACTGGTTGATCTTCTTGCGGCCGCTCTCGCCCTCTTTCTTGAGCTGCGCCATCGAAGGCGACAGCGAGGTCATGAGCTGCACGATGATCGAGGCCGTGATGTACGGCATGATGTTGAGCGCGACGATCGACATGCGCTCGAGCGCGCCGCCCGAGAACATGTTGACGAAATCGAGTACGCCGCCGCGCGTCTGATCGAACAGGAGTTCAAGCTGAACCGGATCGATGCCGGGCAGCGGCACGAACGAGCACAGGCGGAAGACGATGAGCGCGCCGAGCGTGAACCACAGCCGCTTCTTGAGGTCGGTCGCCTTGGAGAACGAGCCCCAATTGAGATTGGCTGCGAGTTGTTCGGCTGCTGACGCCATCACGTTACCCCGGAAAAAGCTCTGCCCTGCCCCCGATACGGCCGGCGACCGGAACTAGATAGGGCGCGGGACGGCTTTGTGCCATGCCCACGCCCCGAAAAATCCGTGTCAGCCCTCGGCGGACTCAGCGACAACCGTCGTCGTGACCTTGCCGCCGGCCTTCTCGACTGCCGCAAGCGCGCCCTTGGAGGCCCGCGCGACGGTGATGTCGAGCTTCGCCTTCAGCTCACCCTTGCCGAGCAGGCTGACGCCGTGCTTCGACTTGCGGATGAGGTTCGCGGCAAGCAGTTCGGCAGCGCCGATAGCGGCCTTCGCATCGAGCGTCTTCTCGTCGATCGCGCGCTGGATCGTGCCGACATTGACGATGGCGTAGTCCTTGGCGAACGGGTTGTTGAACCCGCGCTTCGGCAGACGCATGTGGAGCGGCATCTGGCCGCCCTCGAAGCCGTTGATGGCAACGCCCGAACGGCTGGTCTGGCCCTTCTGGCCGCGGCCTGCGGTCTTACCGAGACCCGAACCGATGCCGCGCGCAACGCGCGTACGGCTCTTGCGGGCGCCCTTGTTGTCCTTGAGATCGCTGATTTTCATTGTGTGCACTCGCTTTCGCTATTGTCGCGCCAAATTCGAAAGCCCCCTTTCGCGAAGAAAGAGGGCGATCGAATCTGTTCTAGTTGATGACCTGCACCATGTGCTGGACCTTGCGGAGCATCCCGCGAACCTCGGGGGTATCCTCCAGCTCCGACGTGCGGTGGAGCTTGTTGAGGCCGAGCCCGACGAGCGTTGCGCGCTGGTCCTTGGTGCGGCGGATGGGCGAACCCACCTGCTTGAGCTTGATCTTCGCCATGATGACTTACTCCGTGACCGCGTCGGCTTCGACCTGCACGGCAGCGCCGGACACATCGCCCCGACGGCCGATGAGGTCGGCGATCTTCTTGCCGCGGCGCTGGGCAACGGCCTTCGGAGAAGCCTGTTCCTTCAGCGCCTCGAAGGTCGCGCGGATCATGTTGTAGGGGTTGTTGGTGCCGACCGACTTCGTGACGACGTCGGCAACGCCAAGACTTTCGAACACAGCGCGCATCGGACCGCCGGCGATGATGCCGGTGCCCTGCGGCGCGGAGCGCACGTAAACCTTGCCCGCGCCGAAGTGGCCGAAGCCGTCGTGGTGCAGCGTGCGGCCATCGCGCAGCGGCACGCGGACCATCGCCTTCTTGGCGGCGGCAGTGCCCTTCGAGATCGCTTCCGGCACTTCGCGAGCCTTGCCGTGGCCAAAGCCGACGCGGCCCTTGCCGTCGCCAACGACGACGAGTGCTGCAAAGCCGAAGCGCTTGCCGCCCTTCACCGTCTTCGAGACGCGGTTGATGTGGACGAGCTTTTCGATCAGCTCCTCGCCCGGCTCCTGACGCGGCTCGCGACGATTGCCGCGGCCGCCGCGATCGTCGCGACGTCCACGTCCACCGCCTTCACGGCCCTGTCCGCCGCGACCGCGACGACCACGGCCTTCGGCTTCGACGGCTTCCGCCTCTGGGGCGTCGATCTGGGTTTCGTCAGCCATACTAGAACTCCAATCCGCCTTCGCGCGCCGCCTCGGCGAGCGCCTTCACCCGGCCGTGGAACAGGAAGCCGCCACGATCGAAAACAACCTGCGTTATGCCCGCTGCCTTCGCACGTTCGGCGAGACGCTTGCCGACTTCGGTCGCTGCCGACACGGTCGCGCCGGCCTGGCCCTTCACGTCCTTGTCGAGCGTGGAGGCCGAAGCGATCGTCTTGCCCGCGGCGTCGTCGATGATCTGCGCGTAGATGTGCTGCGACGAGCGGTGCACCGACAGGCGGGGACGCGTGCCGGCCTTCAGCCGAAGCCCCGTCCGCACGCGGCGGCGGCGCTGTTCGAATGGTGTGAGTTTCTTGCCCATCGCTACTTCTTCTTGCCTTCTTTGCGGAAGATGAACTCGCCGCGGTACTTGATGCCCTTGCCCTTGTAGGGCTCCGGCTTCCGCCAGCGACGGATCTCTGCAGCCACCTGGCCGACCTTCTGGCGATCGATGCCCGAAATCTCGACCGTGGTCTGATCGGGCGTCTTCACCGTGATCCCCTCCGGGATCGCGAAGTCGACATCGTGGCTGTAGCCGAGCTGCAGCTTCAGCGTGTTGCCCTGCGCGTTCGCGCGGTAGCCGACACCGGTGATCTCCAGCGTCTTCGTGAAGCCCTCGGTGACGCCGGTCACCAGGTTCTGCACGAGCGTGCGCTGCATACCCCAGAAGTCGCGGGCGCGCCGGGTCGTGTTCGCCGGACCCACGGAGATGCGTCCGTCCTCGACCGCGTAGCTGATGTCGTCGTGCGTGACGATGCTGAGCTCACCCTTCGGACCCTTCACCGACAGCCGGCCATCGGCCAGCGTCGCGGTGACGCCTGCAGGTACGCTCACGGGTCTTTTTCCAATGCGTGACATCGTGAATACCCCTAGAAGACCTGGCAGAGCACTTCGCCGCCAACGTTCTGCTCGCGCGCTTCCGCGTCGGAGAGAACGCCCTTCGGCGTCGAAACGATGGTGATGCCGAGGCCATTGCGGACGCGCGGCAGATCCTTCGCGCCCGAATAGACGCGGCGGCCCGGCTTCGAGACGCGCTGCACGTGCTGGATCGCCGGCTGGCCTTCGAAATACTTGAGATCGATACGGATCTCGCGCATCGCCTGGCCGGTGTCGGCGGCAGCATAGCCACGGATGAAGCCTTCGCGCTGCAGCACGTCGAGAACGTGGCTGCGCAGCTTGGAGGCCGGGGTGAGAACAGAGTCCTTGCGGGCCTGCTGACCATTGCGGATGCGGGTCAGCATATCGCCCAGCGGATCGGTCATCGACATGGGATCGATCCTTTCCTTACCAGCTCGACTTCGTCACACCCGGGATCAGGCCCTTGTTGGCCAGTTCCCGGAGCATGATGCGGCTCAAGCGGAATTTGCGATAATACGCACGCGAACGGCCGGTGAGTTCACACCGGTTGCGGATGCGCGTCGGGTTTGCGTTGCGCGGGATCTCGGCAAGCTTCAGGCGCGCCATCAGACGCTCCGTCTCATCCTTGCTCTCGTCGTTCGCGATCGCTTTCAGGCGAGCATATTTGCCCGCATATTGCTTCACGAGCTTCTTCCGACGCTCGTTCTTGTTGATCGAACTCAGTTTCGCCATGACTTAAGTTCAGCTCCTATAGCGACCGCGCTTACGCGGCCTTCTGGGTTTCGTCGCGGTCGGTGAAGGGCATGTTGAGCGCACGCAGCAGCTCGCGGCCTTCCTCGTCCGTCTTCGCGGTGGTGGTGATGATCACATCCATGCCCCGGACTTTTTCGACCTGGTCATAGTTGATCTCGGGGAACACGATCTGTTCCTTGACGCCCATCGCGTAGTTGCCACGGCCGTCGAACGACTTCGGATTCACGCCCCGGAAGTCGCGCACGCGCGGCAGCGCGATGTTGATCAGGCGATCGAGGAATTCCCACATGCGGTCGGACCGCAGCGTCACCTTCACGCCGATCGGCATACCCTCGCGCAGCTTGAACTGCGCGATCGAGACGCGGGCCTTCGTGACCACCGGACGCTGGCCAGCGATCTGCATCATCTCGGCAAGCGCCGCATCGATGCGCTTCTTGTCCTGCGTCGCGTCGCCCACGCCCATGTTGAGCACGATCTTCTCGATGCCCGGGACTTCCATCGCGTTCTTGTAGCCGAAGCGCTCGGTGAGCGCGGCGCGCACCTGCTCTTCATACACCTTCTGAAGGCGCGGCTTCACGCGTTCTGCCTTAGCCATTGATCACCTCACCCGACCGCTTGGCGACACGCACCTTGCTGCCGTCTTTCTCGATACGGAAACCGACGCGGGTCGGCTTGCCGGTCTTCGGATCCTCGAGCGCCACCTTGGACGCGTGGATCGGCGCCTCGCGACGCTCCAGCCCACCCTGCGGATTGGCCTGGCTCGGCTTCACGTGGCGAACCACGATGTTGATCCCCGACACGACGACCTTGCCGTCCTTCGGGAGCGACTTCGTGACATCGCCGTGCTTGCCCTTGTCCTTGCCGGACAGGACGACGACGCGGTCACCCTTCTTGATCTTCGCTGCGGACATTTAGAGGACCTCCGGCGCAAGGCTGATGATCTTCATGTGCTTCTTGGCGCGCAGTTCACGCACCACCGGCCCGAAGATGCGGGTGCCGATCGGCTCCTCGCTCTTGTTGATGAGCACGGCCGCATTCGAATCGAAGCGGATCACGGTGCCATCGGCGCGGCGGATGTCCTTCGCGGTGCGAACGATGACGGCGCGGTGCACGTCACCCTTCTTCACGCGGCCGCGCGGCGTCGCTTCCTTCACCGAAACGACGATCACGTCGCCGACGGTGGCGAAACGGCGCTTCGAACCGCCGAGCACCTTGATGCACTGCACCCTTTTCGCGCCGCTGTTGTCCGCGACGTCGAGGTTCGTCTGCATCTGGATCATGTCAGCTCACCTTTTCCGTGACGCGCCACGTCTTCAGCTTGGAGATCGGCGCACATTCCTCGATCCGCACGGTGTCGCCGGCCTTGAAGGCATTGGCTTCATCGTGCGCGTGATACTTCTTCGAGCGGCGGATGATCTTGCCGTACAGCGGGTGCTGAACCCGGCGTTCGACCTTCACAACCACCGTCTTGTCGGTCTTGTCGGAGACTACCTGCCCGACGAGGACGCGTTTCGGCATCGTTATTCCCTTCAGGCTTCGGCAGCGGCGCTGACGCGACCGCGTTCGTTCTGCAGCGTCCGAATACGCGCGATGGTGCGACGCACCTCGCGCACGCGGCTCGCCTTTTCCAGCTGGCCGGTCGCCGCCTGGAAGCGCAGGTTGAACTGCTCCTTCTTCAGCTGTGCGAGATCAGCGGAGAGCTGGTCGTCAGTCTTGGTCTTGAGGTCTGCGTGCTTCATGGCTGCATCCCTTCCTTAGTGCTGGTCGCCAAGACGAGCGATCAGCTTCGTCTTGATCGGGAGCTTAGCGGCAGCGCGTTCGAAGGCGCCGGCGGCGACCTCGTAGCTGACGCCATCGAGCTCGAACATCACGCGGCCCGGCTTCACGCGGGCGACCCAGTATTCCGGCGCACCCTTGCCCGAGCCCATGCGGACTTCGGCAGGCTTGCGGGAGACCGGAACGTCCGGGAAAATGCGGATCCAGAGGCGACCCTGGCGCTTGATGTGGCGCGTGATGGCACGACGCGCGGATTCGATCTGGCGCGCAGTGACGCGCTCCGGCTCGAGCGCCTTCAGGCCATAGGCGCCGAAGTTGAGTTCGGTACCGCCCTTGGCGTTGCCGTGAATACGGCCCTTGTGGGCCTTGCGGAACTTGGTGCGTTTCGGTTGCAGCATCTCTTATCGCCTTCTGACAGGAATCGGTCCTCGATCAGGCGACGCAGTTATGGTCTTTCGACCTTAACGCGCCGGCCGGACTCCCGACGTCTGTGCATCCATCATGATCCGGTCCTGCGCGAGCGGGTCGTGGTCGAGGATCTCACCCTTGAAGATCCAGACCTTGACGCCGCAAACGCCGTACGCCGTGTGCGCCTGGCCTTCCGCGTAGTCCACGTTCGCGCGCAGCGTATGCAGCGGAACGCGGCCTTCACGGTACCATTCGGTGCGCGCGATCTCGGCGCCGCCAAGACGGCCCGAGCACGTGATCCGGATACCCTCTGCGCCAAGACGCAGCGCCGACTGAACGGCGCGCTTCATGGCACGGCGGAACGCGACGCGGCGCACGAGCTGGTCGGCGACCGACTGCGCGACGAGCTTCGCATCAACCTCGGGCTTGCGGATCTCGACGATGTTCAGCGACACCTCGCTCGACGTCATCGCGGCGAGCTGGCGGCGGAGCTTGTCGATGTCCGCGCCCTTCTTGCCGATGATCACGCCCGGACGCGCAGCATACACCGACACGCGGCACAGCTTCGCTGGACGCTCGATCACCACCTTCGAGATCGCCGCCTGCGGCAGCGTCTTCATCACGAAGTTGCGGATCTTGAGATCCTCGAGCAGCAGACGGCCGTAGTCGTCGCCATCCGCGAACCAGCGCGAGTCCCAGGTGCGGTTGATCTGCAGCCGGAGGCCGATGGGGGAAGTCTTGTGACCCATGTTTACGCTCCTGCCTCTTCGTCCGCTTCGCGCACAACGATGCGGATACGGCTGATCGGCTTCATGATCTTCGCCGAGCGGCCGCGCGCGCGCGGCGTCCAGCGCTTCATCGTGATCGACTTGCCGACGCTGGCTTCCTTCACCACGAGCGCATCGACGTCGAGGTTGTGGTTGTTTTCAGCGTTCGCGATCGCCGAGGCGAGAACCTTGCGGACGTCAACCGCCATCGCCTTCGTGGAGAAGGTGAGGATGTTGAGCGCATCGCCGGCTTTCTTGCCGCGGATGAGACCGGCAACGAGGTTCAGCTTGTATGCCGAACCGCGCACGGTCGTCGCCACCGCGAGCGCTTCGCGCTCGCCGACGCGGCGGGGGTTTGCAGCCTTGCTCATCGCTTACCTCTTCGCCTTCTTGTCGGCGGTGTGGCCGAAATAGGTGCGCGTCGGCGCGAACTCGCCGAGCTTCATGCCCACCATGTCCTCGTTGACGGTCACCGGCACGAACTTCTTGCCGTTGTAGACGTTGAAGGTGAGGCCAACGAACTGCGGCAGGATCGTCGAGCGGCGCGACCAGGTCTTGATCGGCGCACGCGCACCGGAATCCTGGGCGGTCTCGGCCTTCTTCAGAAGGTGCAGGTCGACAAACGGACCCTTCCAGACGGAACGCGCCATGGCTTACCTCTTCTTCTTCGCGTGACGCGAACGGATGATCATCGCGCTCGACGCCTTCTTCTTGTTCCGGGTCTTGGCACCCTTCGTCGGCTTGCCCCACGGGGTCACCGGATGACGGCCACCCGAGGTGCGGCCTTCACCACCGCCGTGCGGGTGGTCGACCGGGTTCTTGGCGACACCGCGCGTCAGCGGACGCTTGCCGAGCCAGCGGTTACGACCGGCCTTGGCAAGGTTCTGGTTCGAGTTGTCGGGGTTCGACACCGCGCCGACCGTCGCCATGCAATCGGCGGGGACGTAGCGCTGCTCGCCCGAACCGAGGCGGACGATCGCCATGCCGCGGTCACGGCCGACGACCTGCACATAGGTGCCTGCCGAACGTGCGATCTGGCCGCCCTTGCGGGGCTTCATCTCGACGTTGTGGACGATCGTGCCGACCGGCATCTGACCGATTTCCATCGCATTGCCCGGCTTCACGTCGGTCTTCTTGCCTGCGACGACCGTGTCGCCGACAGCAAGACGCTGCGGTGCGAGGATGTAGTTCAGCTCGCCGTCCTCGTACTTCACGAGGGCGATGAACGCCGTGCGGTTCGGGTCATACTCGATCCGCTCGACAACGGCCGACACGTCCCACTTGCGACGCTTGAAATCGACGATGCGATAGCGACGCTTGTGACCACCGCCAATGCCGCGCGCGGTGGCGTGGCCCTGGTTGTTGCGGCCGCCGGACTTGTGGAGACCCTCGGTCAGCGCCTTGACGGGCTTGCCCTTGAAGAGCTGCGACTTGTCGACGAGGACGAGGCCGCGGCGCGCTGCGCTGGTGGGGTTATAGGATTTGAGCGCCATGGCTTAGATTCCCGTGGTCACGTCGATCGACTCGCCTTCGGCGAGCGTCACGACGGCTTTCTTCGCGTCGGAGCGGATGTAGCGCTGACCCTTCCAGCGCTTCGTCTTGCCCTTGGCGATGAGCGTGTTCACGCCCTTCACCTTGACATCGAACAGCGCTTCGACCGCCGCCTTGATGGCGGGCTTGGTCGCGGTCTTCGCGACGTGGAACACAACCTGGTTGTATTCCGACACCTGCGTCGACTTCTCGGTGATGACCGGCGACAGGATCACGTCGTAGTGCTCCAGCGCGATCTCGGCCTTCTTCGCAGCTTTAGCCATTGAAGCGCGCCTCCAGCTTTTCGACCGCCGACGTCGTGAGGACGAGCGTGTCGTGATTGAGGATGTCGTACACGTTCGCGCCGATGACCGGCAGCACGTCAACCTTGTAGAGGTTCGCGCAGGCCAGACGGAAGTTCGCGGGCGTGTCGCCGTCGATGAAGAGGCCGCTGGTAATGCCGAGCTTGCCGAGCTGCTCGCGCAGCGCCTTCGTCTTGGCATCCTTCAGCTCGAGGTCCTTGAGGACGATGAGCTTGCCTTCCTTTGCCTTCGCCGACAGCGCGGTCTTGAGGCCGAGGACGCGGATCTTCTTGTTCAGGCTCTGCTCGAACGAGCGGGCGCGCGGGCCGTGGGCCTTGCCGCCGCCGATGAAGATCGGAGCGCGGCGGTTGCCGTGACGAGCCGTACCGCCGCCCTTCTGGCGACCGAACTTCTTGCCGGTGCGTGCAACATCCGAACGCTCGCGGGCGGCGCGGGCGTAGCCGCGACGGTTGGCGAGCTGCCAGTTGACGACGCGGTGCAGGATGTCGGTGCGAAGTTCGAGACCGAAGATCTCGTCGTTCAGTTCGACATCGCCAGCAGCTTTCGCGTCGAGGGTCTGTACCTTGATCTTCATGTTCAGCCCTCCTGGCCGTCGGTGGCGGTTTCGACCGTCTCGGCAGCCGGCGTTTCAGCCGGGGCCTCGGCGGGGGCCGCTTCATTGTTGTTCGCGGTGCGGACGCCGGCCGGATACGGAGCCTCGCCAGGACGCGCCACCTTCACGGCGTCGCGCACTTCGAGCCAACCACCCTTGTGACCGGGGACCGAACCCTTGACGAAGATCAGACCGCGCGCGACGTCGGTGCCGACGATCTCGAGGTTCTGCTGCGTGCGGTTGCGGGCGCCCATGTGGCCGGCCATCTTCTTGTTCTTGAAGACCTTGCCGGGATCCTGGCGGTTACCCGTCGAACCATGCGAACGGTGCGAGACGGACACGCCGTGCGTCGCGCGCAGACCGCCGAAGCCCCAACGCTTGATGGCGCCGGCGAAGCCCTTGCCCTGCGTGGAGCCGGTGATGTCGACATACTGGCCCGCGACGAAATGGTCGGCCGAAAGTTCGGCACCCACATCGACGAGCGCATCTTCCGTCACGCGGAATTCGACAACCTGCGCCTTCGGCTCGACTTCGGCCTTGCCGAAGTGGCCGCGCTGCGGCTTGGCGACGTTCTTAACCTTCGCGGTGCCGGCACCGAGCTGGAGCGCGACATAACCGTCGCGGTCCTCGGTGCGCTGCGCAACGACCTGGCAGCCTTCAAGGCTGAGGACCGTCACAGGAACGTGCCGGCCGTCATCCTTGAACAGCCGGGTCATTCCCACCTTCTTTGCGATCACGCCAGTGCGCATGATCCTGTTCCTTCCTCTTCAGAGGCCCACTCCGCGGAGCGGGCTTGAGTTAAAACGTCAGGCTAGGCCTGCAACTTGATCTCGACATCCACACCCGCGGCGAGGTCGAGCTTCATCAGCGCGTCCACCGTCTGCGGCGTCGGCTGAACAATGTCCAGCAGGCGCTTGTAGGTGCGAACCTCGAACTGCTCGCGCGACTTCTTGTCGACGTGCGGCGAGCGGTTCACGGTGAACTTCTCGATGCGCGTCGGCATCGGGATGGGTCCGCGCACCATCGCGCCCGTCCGCTTCGCCGTGTCGGCGATTTCGCCCGTCGCCTGATCGAGCACGCGGTGATCGAAGGCCTTGAGGCGGATGCGAATATTCTGCGTTTCCATGCGGGTACCCGTTCAAACCTTTATTTGGCCGACCAATTTCGGCCCTGACAATCAACCGGCAAAAGCAAACCGGTCCGGCACGTTTTCGTGCCGGACCGGCGATATGCTTTCGCTTACTTCGTGATTTCCGCCACGACGCCCGAACCCACGGTACGGCCGCCTTCGCGAATGGCGAAGCGGAGACCCTGGTCCATGGCGATCGGCGCAATCAGCTTCACACCGAGTTCGATGTTGTCGCCCGGCATCACCATCTCGGTGCCCTCGGGGAGAACAACTTCACCCGTCACGTCGGTCGTGCGGAAGTAGAACTGCGGACGGTAGTTCGCGAAGAACGGCGTGTGACGGCCGCCTTCATCCTTCGACAGAACGTAAACGTTCGCCTTGAAATCCGTGTGCGGGGTGATCGTGCCCGGCTTGCAGAGAACCTGGCCGCGTTCCACGTCTTCACGCTTCGTGCCGCGGAGCAGCGCGCCGATGTTGTCGCCGGCCTGGCCCTGATCGAGCAGCTTGCGGAACATTTCGACGCCCGTGACGGTCGTCTTCGTCGTCGGGCGGATGCCGACGATCTCGACTTCCTCACCAACCTTGACGATACCCGTTTCGACACGGCCCGTGACGACGGTGCCGCGGCCCGAGATCGAGAACACGTCTTCGATCGGCATCAGGAACGCCTTGTCGAGCGGACGCGCCGGCTGCGGGATGAATTCGTCGACGGCCTTCATCAGCTCGAGGATCGAGTTCTTGCCGATGGCGTCGTCGCGGCCTTCGAGGGCGGCGAGAGCCGAACCCTTGATGATCGGAATGTCGTCGCCCGGGAAGTCGTACTTCGAGAGAAGCTCGCGGACTTCGAGCTCGACGAGTTCGAGAAGTTCGGGATCGTCGACCTGATCGACCTTGTTCATGTAGACGACGAGCGCGGGCACGCCGACCTGACGCGCGAGCAGGATGTGCTCGCGGGTCTGCGGCATCGGGCCGTCAGCGGCGTTCACGACGAGGATCGCGCCGTCCATCTGTGCGGCGCCGGTGATCATGTTCTTCACATAGTCGGCGTGGCCCGGGCAATCGACGTGGGCGTAGTGGCGGTTTTCGGTCTCGTACTCGACGTGCGCCGTCGAGATCGTGATGCCGCGCTCACGCTCTTCCGGTGCCTTGTCGATGTTGGCGTAGTCCGTAAACGTGGCGCCGCCGAACTCCGACAGAACCTTCGTGATCGCCGCCGTCAGCGTCGTCTTGCCATGGTCGACGTGACCGATGGTGCCGATGTTGCAGTGCGGCTTGTTGCGCTCAAACTTCGCTTTCGCCATGTCTCTAACCCTCTTGTCTTCTGCTGTCTCTGGCCTCGCGGCCAATTCCGATTGCCAACCAAATTCTCAGGCGAGCTTCGCCTTGACTTCCTCGGCGACGTTCGCCGGAACTTCCTCGTAATGACTGAACTGCATCGTGTACTGCGCCCGGCCCTGCGAGAAAGAACGGAGCTGGTTGACGTACCCGAACATGTTCGCCAGCGGCACGATCGCCTCGACCACCTGCGCGTTGCCGCGGCTGTCAGTACCCTGGATCTGGCCGCGCCGCGAATTGAGATCGCCGATAACGTCGCCCATGAACTCCTCGGGCGTCACCACCTCGACCTTCATCACCGGCTCGAGCAGCTTGATGCCGGCCTTCTGGGCCGCTTCGCGCATCGCACCACGACCGGTGATTTCGAACGCCATCGCCGACGAGTCGACGTCGTGGTAGGCACCGTCCGTCAGCGTCGCGGTGAAGTCGATGATCGGGAAGCCGATCAGCGAACCCGAAGCCGCAACCTCGCGAATGCCCTTCTCGACCGAAGGGATGTATTCGCGCGGAACGTTGCCGCCCTTGACCTCGTCGACGAAAAGCACGCCCTGGCCGCGTTCGCCCGGCTCGACCGTCATCTTCACGCGGCCGAACTGACCCGAACCGCCTGACTGCTTCTTGTGCGTGTAGTCGATATCGACCTTGCGCGCGAGCGATTCGCGGTACGCCACCTGCGGCGCGCCAACGTTCGCCTCGACCTTGAACTCACGCTTCATGCGATCGACGAGGATTTCGAGGTGAAGTTCGCCCATGCCCTTGATGATGGTCTGGCCGCTTTCCATGTCCGACGACACGCGGAAGCTCGGGTCTTCCTGCGCCAGACGATTGAGCGCGATGCCCATCTTCTCCTGGTCGGCCTTGGTCTTCGGTTCGACCGCGACCTCGATGACCGGATCCGGGAACTCCATGCGCTCCAGGATGATCGGCGCATTCGGCGCGCAGAGCGTTTCGCCCGTGGTGACTTCCTTGAGACCGACAAGCGCAACGATGTCGCCCGCGTAGGCTTCCTTGATGTCTTCACGCTCGTTCGCATGCATCAGGAGCATACGACCGATTTTTTCCTTCTTGTCCTTCACCGAGTTGAGCACGGTGGAGGAACCCTCGAGCTTGCCCGAGTAGATGCGCGCGAAGGTGAGCGTGCCGACGAACGGGTCGGTCATGATCTTGAACGCCAGCGCCGAGAACGGCTCGCTGTCGTCAGCCTTGCGGGTATCGACCGTCTCGCCGTCGAGCTTGACGCCCTGCACGGCCGGCACGTCGAGCGGGCTCGGCAGATAGTCGACGACGGCGTCGAGCAGCGGCTGCACGCCCTTGTTCTTGAACGCCGAGCCGCACAGCACCGGCACGAACGCGAAGTTCAGCGTACCCTTGCGGATCAGCGCCTTCAGCGTCGCGGGATCGGGAACGTTGCCTTCGAGGTAGGCTTCCATGACGGCATCGTCCTGCTCGACGGCCATCTCGATGAGTTCCTGGCGGGCAAGCTCTGCAGCGTCCTTGAGCTCGGCCGGAATGTCCTGATACTCGAACTTTGCGCCCAGCGACTCCTCGAGCCAGATGATCGCGCGGTCCTCGACGAGGTCGACGAGACCCTTGAACGAGCTCTCGATGCCGATCGGGAGGTAAAGCACCAGCGGACGCGCACCGAGGCGGTCCTTGATCATCTGGACGCAGCGTTCGAAGTTGGCGCCCGTGCGATCGAGCTTGTTGACGAAGCACATGCGCGGAACGCGGTACTTGTCGGCCTGACGCCACACCGTCTCCGACTGCGGCTCCACGCCGGCAACGCCGTCGAAGCACGCAACGGCACCGTCGAGCACGCGAAGGCTGCGCTCGACTTCGATGGTGAAGTCGACGTGGCCGGGCGTGTCGATGATGTTGATGCGGTGATCGTTCCAGAAACAGGTCGTCGCGGCAGACGTGATCGTGATGCCGCGCTCTTGCTCCTGCTCCATCCAGTCCATCGTCGCCGTGCCTTCGTGCACTTCGCCGATCTTGTAGGACTTGCCGGTGTAATAGAGGATTCGCTCGGTCGTCGTCGTCTTGCCGGCATCAATGTGCGCCATGATGCCGATGTTGCGATATTTATCGAGCGGATGGCTGCGGGCCATTGCGATCAGTCCTTAATCTTTACCAGCGGTAGTGCGCGAAGGCGCGGTTCGCCTCGGCCATACGGTGCGTGTCTTCGCGCTTCTTCACGGCGGTACCGCGGTTCTGCGAGGCGTCCATCAGTTCGCCCGAAAGGCGCGCCGACATGGTGTTCTCGCTGCGGTTGCGCGCCGCCGAGATCAGCCAGCGAATCGCCAGCGCCTGCGAACGGTCCGGACGCACCTCGACGGGCACTTGGTAGGTCGCGCCGCCGACGCGGCGGCTGCGGACTTCGATGCCCGGCTTCACGTTGTTGAGCGCGTCGTGGAAGATCCCGACCGGGTCCTTCTTCATCTTCGCTTCGATGTTGTCGAGGGCGCTGTAGACGATCGTTTCAGCGACCGACTTCTTGCCCTGATACATCACGAGGTTCATGAACTTCGTGAGCGTGACATCCCCGAAGCGGGGATCGGGGAGAATTTCGCGCTTCTCCGGACGGCGACGACGAGCCATTTCTCTAGTTCCTTACTTAGGCCGCTTGGCGCCGTACTTCGAACGGCTCTGCTTGCGATCCTTGACGCCCTGGGTGTCAAGAACACCGCGCAGCACGTGGTAACGCACGCCCGGCAAATCCTTCACGCGGCCGCCGCGAATGAGCACCACCGAGTGTTCCTGAAGGTTGTGGCCTTCACCCGGGATGTAGCCGATCACCTCGAAACCGTTGGTCAGGCGAATCTTGGCCACCTTGCGGAGCGCCGAGTTCGGCTTCTTCGGGGTCGTCGTGTAGACGCGCGTGCACACGCCGCGCTTCTGCGGATTCGCTTCGAGCGCCGGCACCTTGTTGCGCGCCTTCTGCGGATTCCGACCCTTGCGGACCAGCTGGTTGATCGTCGGCATTAACGCTTCAGCCTCTTGTTTCCAAATCCATGCGAGCCTCAGGGCCGGCCGCGCGCAAAGCATCCGCGATCGATTCGCGGACAAATGCAAACGGTCCCGGCGGGCACCTTAACGGCCCCACCCGGACCCTTATTTCGCGGCCTTGCGGCCTATCAGCTCTAAAAACCCGTTCCAGGACAGCGTCTAGGACGAACGCCTACCACCAGCCCGCGAGTACGGGCGCGGCTTATATGCGCGCCTCCCCCCAAGGTCAACGGCTTTTGTGACGGTTCTCCGCGGGTCTTCGGCGATGCGCTCAGCGCGCATCTTTCACGATGTCGCCGCCCTTCATCACGAAAGGAACATTCGCGAGCAGCGTCACGTCCGCCGTCGGGTCGCCGGCGACCGCGATGAGGTCTCCGTAGCGGCCCGGCGCGATCGCGCCGACGTCCGATTCGCGGCCCAGCGCCTCGGCCGCGCTGCGCGTCGCCGCGCGGATCGCGTCCATGGGCGTCATGCCGTACTCCACCATCACGCGGAACTGCTTGCCGACCTCCGCATGGGGCATCACGCCCGCATCGGACGCGAAGACCATCTTCACGCCCGCCTTGTGCGCGGCACGGAAGCCATCCCGCTGGATCTGGGCGATCTCGCGGTCCTTCCGCAGATTGTCCTCCAGCACGCCGTTCTTGCGGCCCTCAGCCTGCGTGTACTCGGTGTTGTAGATATCCATCGCCAGCACCGCGCCCCGCTCCTTGGCGAGGCGGATGCCCTCTGCGTCGATCAGGCTCGCGTGCTCGATCGTGTCGATGCCGGCACGAATCGCCGCCTTGATGCCGGAGGTGCCGTGCGCGTGCGCGGCGACCTTCAGGCCCCACATGTGCGCCTCGTCGGCGATGGCGCGCAGTTCGGCCTCCGAGAGCTGCTGCTGGCCGGGCTCGGTGTTGCGGGAGAAGACGCCGCCCGTGGCGCACACCTTGATGACCTCCGCGCCATACTTCCGCTGCTCGCGCACGCGCAGGCGGAGTTCATCGGGCGAATCGCCGACGGCTTCACCCTTGCGATGGAACGACGGCGGGAAATAGGTCTCGTCGCAGTGGCCGCCGGTGGCGCCGAGCGCATAGGCGGCGGGAACGATTCGCGGCCCTTTCGCGAAGCCCTCCTCGATCGCCTGCTTGATGCCGACGTCCGCGTAACCCGCCGAGCCGACGTTGCGGACGGTGGTGAACCCCGCCTCCAGCATGGCGCGCGCGTTCGCCGCGCCCACCACGGTCCAGAAGCTGTCGGTAAAGACGAGGCTGTTGTAGCCACCGTAGACGGGCGAGCCGTCGAGGTGGACGTGCATGTCGATGAGACCGGGCACGAGCGTCATGCCGGGCAGATCGACGCGTTTCGCATCCGCCGGGATGCCCGCGCCGCCGGAGACCGAGACGATCCGCCCGTCGGTGATCACCACCACCGGGTTCGCCACGGTCTTCCCGGCGACCACATCGACCATGCGGTCAGCGGTAACGACGACGGTTTCCGCCTGCGCCGCGCCTGAAAGCAGCGCGGCGGCGGCAAGTGCCAGTTTCAGCATTTCACCCCCCTCAGAAGCGAAGGGTTAGTCCTTCGCGCCGTGGCAGTGCTTATACTTCTTGCCCGAGCCGCAGGGACAGGGCTGATTACGGCCAACGGCGCCCGCCGTCTCCGCAAGCTGATCGGGATCGACGGCGAGCGAATCGTTTTCGCCCGTGAAGGGGTCGATGTGCGTCGTCAGGAACTCGGGCGGGGTGCGCGGCAGCGGCGGCGGCGCCATTTCGAACTGCGCATGGCTGAGCATCCGCGTCACCTCCTCGCGGATGTTGACGAGCATCCGCTCGAAGAGCGCGAAAGCTTCCTGCTTGTATTCGTTGATCGGCTGCTTCTGCGCATAGGCGCGCAGGTGGATGACGGCGCGCAGCGCGTCGAGCGTCGCGAGGTGCTCTTTCCAGTGGTGGTCGATCGCCTGGAGGAGGAAGCTCTTCTCGATCTGCGTCCACGTTTCCGCTGGGATGTTCGCCGTCTTCGCCTCAAGCGCGTCCTTCGCGGCCGCCTCGATGCGCTCGATGAAGATTTCCTGATCGACCGCCTGCTCGCCGATCCAATCCTCGATAGGCAGGTCGAGCGCGAACAGGCGTCCAAGATCGGCCCTCAGCCCTTCGACGTTCCACTGCTCGGGGTAGCTTCCGGCCGGGCAGTGCAGCGCCACGAGGTCGTTCGCGGTCTCGGAGCGCATGTCTGAAACGACATCGCCGAGCGTTTCGGAATCCATCACGTCGGCGCGCTGCTCGTAGACCACCTTGCGCTGGTCGTTCATCACGTCGTCGTACTGGAGGAGCTGCTTGCGGACGTCGTAGTTGCGGGCCTCGACCTTCCTCTGCGCGGTCTGGATGGCCTTCGAGATCCACGGGTGGACGATCGCCTCACCCTCTTCGAGGCCGGACTGCATCATGCGGTTCAGCATCGATTGCTGGCCGAAGATGCGCAGCAGGTCATCGTCAAGGCTGAGGTAGAAGCGCGAGAAGCCCGGATCGCCCTGACGGCCCGAACGACCGCGCAGCTGGTTGTCGATGCGGCGGCTCTCGTGGCGCTCGGTGCCGAGCACGAACAGACCGCCCAGCTCACGGACCTTGTCGCCCTCGGCCTTGCACTCGGCGCTGAACTTCTCGAGCA
>JAEULI010000130.1 GCA_016793845.1 Sphingosinicella sp. | reverse complement strand
TCGAATGCGTGCCCGGCGGCCCGATGGATTGCTGGGAGGGCGTACGCACCCCCGCCGATCATCTGGCGGTGAGCGAGCGCCTGCTGCGTACCTATTTCCCGGAAGAGGCGAAGCGCATCGACGGCAAGCTCGAACTCACCGACGAAGGCGGCGTGCTGCGCGGCCGGGTGACGCCAACGGTGAAGCATCCGGTCGGACGCCTGCCGAGCGGGCGCGTCGTGCTCGGCCTCGGCGACGTGCTGGTGCTCAACGATCCCATCACGGGGCAGGGATCAAACAACGCCTCGAAGGGCGCGAAGATCTATCTCGATGCGATCAATGCCCATGCGGGGGCGTTCGATGCGGAATGGATGGCGACGGTGTTCGAGCGCTATTGGGACTATGCGCGCTGGGCAGTCGCCTACACCAACATGACGCTGGGGCCGCCGCCCGAGCACATGCTGCGCATCTTGAAGACCGCGGAATCCGACGCCGATCTCGCCCACAAGATGGCGAACAGCTTCAACGATCCGAAATCGATTTCGCCCTGGTACTTCGATGCCGCGGCGGCGAACGATTTCCTCGCCGCGCGCGCCCGCGCCGCGGCCTGAATCGCATTCGAAAAAACAAGAAACAAATATCAACACCAGAGGGGGTGACTTATGATGAAATCGCGATATCCGCTTGCCTGTTTTCTGCTTGCCACCACAGCCTTCATCGAACCCGCGTTCGCGCAGGACGCGCCCGATACTGGAAGCGACTCCGTGCTGGGCGAAGCCATTGTCGTTACCGCGCGCAAACGCGAGGAATCGCTTCAGGAAACGCCGATCTCGATCACTGCATTCAGTGGGCGTGGCCTTGAGGCGCGCGGCATCCAGACCACCGAGGGCATCGCCCAGATCACGCCCAACCTGACGCTGCAGAACAACCCGGCGTTCAGCGGCGCCAGCAACAGCGCGACGATCTATATTCGCGGCGTCGGCCAGCAGGATTTCGTGCCGACCGTGGAGCCCGGCGTCGGCGTCTATGTCGACGGCGTCTATGTCGCGCGCTCGATCGGTTCGATTCTCGATCTCGTCGATTTCGAACGCATCGAAGTGCTGCGCGGACCGCAGGGCACATTGTTCGGACGCAACACGATCGGCGGTGCGATCTCGGTGACAACGAAGGCGCCGGGGCAGGAATTCGAGGCGTCTGGGTCGGCCACATACGGCGCCGATGATCTCTTCGTGCTGAAGGGGTCGCTCAACCTCCCGCTCGGCCCGCGCGCGGCGCTGCGCGCGTCGGTCGGCTGGTTCAATCAGGACGGTTACGTGACGCGGACGTTCGACGGCAAGAAGCTCGGCGATTCCGATCGTCTCGCCGGACGCGTCGCACTGCGCCTCGAACCTGTCGACGGCTGGACCGCCGACCTTGCCTTCGACGGCACCACGGCGCGCGAGAACGGTCCGGCGATCAGCCTCATCGGCATCAACTACGGCCGCACGATCGACCCCGCCACGCCGCCCTTCGCCGACATCAGCAACATCATCGCGAATGTGATGAGCGGCGGCGGCATGGTGCCCTGCGCGACCGCCGCGGCGCCGATCAACCTCGCCGTCGCGGGGTGCTATGACAACCGCTACGTGCTTGGCCCCGATGCCAATGCCGGGACGGCGCCGGCCTATTCGCGTTCCGACGTGTGGGGCCTCAGCCTCACCAACAGCTTCGAGCTTTCGGACAACCTCGATCTCAAGTCGATCACCGCATACCGCCACCTCAGCGGCAGCTTCGCGCGTGACGGCGATGGTTCGCCCGCCGTGGTCGCCCAATTCTACGACCGGCTGAAGCAGAAGCAGTTCAGCCAGGAAATCCAGCTTCTCGGCAAGAATTTCGACGAGCGGCTGAACTGGATCCTCGGCGCCTATTATTTCAAGGAAAGCGGCGTCAACACCAACCGGCTGCTGTTCACCATCTCCGAGTTCCAGTCGGGCGGTGATTTCAAGAACGAGAGCCTCGCCTTCTTCGGGCAGGGCACGCTGAAGATCGGCGAGCGGTTCAGCCTGACCGCGGGCCTGCGCTACACGGAAGACGAGAAATCCTTCCACCCCGATCAATACATCATCGAAAACCGCGCCGCGTTCCTCGGGGCGCCGTTCGACGGCCCGATCTTCGCCGAAGGCACGCGCGTGCTGCCCGACGTGAACGCCAAGGTGAAGTTCAGCGAGATCACGCCGATGGTGAACCTGTCGTATGACGTCGCGGACGGGCTGATGACCTATGCGACGTGGTCGCGCGGGTTCAAATCGGGCGGTTTCAGCCAGCGCGTATTCCCACCGATCATCCCCGGCGTGACGACGCCGATCACCGATCCTGTCGCGGCGATCCCGTCCTTCTCGCCCGAGAAGGTGGACGCCTACGAACTCGGCGTGAAGTTCCAGACGTCGGACCGCGCGCTGACGCTCAACGCCTCGGCATTCTACACCGATTACAAGGACATGCAGGTGCAGGTGTTCACCAGCGTGGC
This sequence comes from Sphingosinicella sp., assembly GCA_016793845.1. Classification (GTDB taxonomy): domain Bacteria; phylum Pseudomonadota; class Alphaproteobacteria; order Sphingomonadales; family Sphingomonadaceae; genus Sphingosinicella; species Sphingosinicella xenopeptidilytica. The sequence goes on along the minus strand of JAEULI010000130.1, from coordinate 3,078 downwards.
GCCGGTGTTCCAGAACGCGGCGAGTGCGTCGATCAAGGGCTTCGAGCTGGAGATGCAGGCACGGCCGCTCGCCGGGCTGACCATCGAGGGCTCGGCGGGTCTGACCGATGCCTCCTACGACAGCATCGACGAGACGACGACGTTCATCGACCCGGAAAACGCCTTCGAGCGTGTCTCGAAGTGGACGCTGTCGGCGGCGCTGACCTACGAGCACGAACTGGCGGGCGGATCGACGCTGCGGCCGCGTGTCGATTGGTCGTGGCGCAGCCGCTTCTACAACAACACGTTCAACACGCCCGAGATTGCCCAGAGCGGCTATCACCTCGTGAACGCCAGCCTCGGCTGGACGTCGGCGGACGAGCGCTTCGGCCTGCAGGCCGGGGTAAAGAACATCGCTGACAAGCGCTATCTGGTCTCGGGCATCACCGTCGACGCGATTCAGGCGTTCGAGGGCGTCTACAACCGCGGCCGCGAATGGTCGCTGACCGCGAGCGTCCGCTACTGATCACCAAAAATGAGAACCGCGCTTTGCCTTGGCCCCCTGTTCGGGGCTAAGGCCAGCCTATTGGGCATTACTAGGGACAGGGCATGTCTGAGAATCTGGTCGCGATCTTCCTTGGCCGGCAGGCGGCATTCGGCGAGAAGCCGGCGATCGTGTGGCGTGATGCGCCGCTGATCGACTTCGCGGGGCTGCCGGCGATGGTCGGGCGCTACCGCGCGGCGCTTACCGCGCTCGGCGTGAAGCGCGGCGACCGGGTGATGGTGAAGACCGAGAATTCGCCGTCGTTCGTCTACACCTATCTCGCCGTGCTCGCGTCGGGCGCGATCTTCGTGCCGATGAACGCGGCCTACACCGCCGCCGAGGTGGCGCTGCTGATCGAGGACGCGGAGCCTGCGCTCCTCGTCCACGCCGCCGCGACGCCGGTGCCCGGCGAGGATGCGGCGCCGGTGAAGCGGGTGACGCTGGAGCCCGACGGATCGGGATCGCTGCCCGATCTCGCGCTGTCGCTGGCGCCGGACCTCTCGATCGAACCGGTTGCGTCCAGCGATCTCGCCGCGATCCTGTTCACCTCGGGCACCACGGGGCGGCCGAAGGGTGCGATGCTCACGCATGGCAATCTTTCCAGCAACGTCGCGGCGCTGCACGAGATGTGGCAGTTCTCGTCCGGGGATTCGATCCTGCACACGCTGCCGCTGTTCCACGCGCACGGGCTGTTCGTGGCGCTGCACCTCGCGCTCTACAATGCCGCGACACTGGTGATGCTGCCCAAGTTCAACGCCGCCGACGTGCTCGCGCGGCTGGGGCAGGTGAGCGTGTTCATGGGCGTGCCGACCTTCTATGCGCGCCTGCTCGCGGAGCCGGCGTTCGGCCGCGACGTTTGCGGCACGATCCGCCTGTTCGTCAGCGGCTCGGCGCCGCTGTTGCCGTCGGTGTTCGAGGCGTTCGAGGCGCGCACCGGCCATCGCATCCTCGAACGCTACGGCATGACCGAGGCGCTGATGATCACCTCCAACGCCTACGCGCAGGCGGGGCGCATCGCGGGCACCGTCGGCTATCCGCTGCCGGGTGTGGAACTGAACGTCGTCGATGCCGACAGGAAGCCGCTCCCGGCGGGCGAGGTCGGCGAGATCGAGATCAAGGGGCCGAACCTCTGCGCGGGCTATTGGCGCCGCCCCGAGGCGACGGCGGAGAGCTTCCATGCGGACGGCTTCTTCCGCACCGGCGACACCGGCCGCAAGGACGCGGACGGGCGCGTGACCATCGTCGGGCGCTCGAAGGATCTTATCATCTCGGGCGGGTTCAACGTCTATCCGGCCGAGGTCGAGATCCTGCTCGCCGAGGTGGCGGGCGTCGTCGATGTCGCTGTGTTCGGCGTGCCGCATCCCGATTTCGGCGAGGCCGTGGTGGCTGCTGTGACGGTCGATGGACCGGACTTCGATGTCGCCGTGCTCGAAGCAGCGGCCGCCGCCAATCTCGCACGCTTCAAGCAGCCGAAGGCGATCCACGTGCTTCCCGAACTGCCGCGCAACGCCATGGGCAAGGTCGTGAAGACCGAACTGCGCAAGCGCTACGCGGACAGCTTCACAGCTCAGTAGACCGCAGGCACGCCCGAGAGCACGTCGTCGGCCGGGTTTTCCGGCGGCATGTAGGTGCGCTTGCTGTGACTGAGGCCGAGATCGAGCAGCATCTCGCACTGCTTGTAGGCGACAAGGCCCGGATTGAGCACCGGCACCTCCAGCCGCTCGCTGAGATAGCGGTGCGACTGGTGCATCGTCGTCGAGCCGAGCACGATCACGTCGGCGCCGTCCTCGTCGATGGCCTTGCGGCATTCGGCTTCGAGCAGCGCGAACACCGAGTCTTCCTTGCCGGAGAGAAGTTCCTGCGTGTCCGGTCGGACGCCGATGTCGCGCACCGAGGCGAGGCGATCACCGAGCCCTGTTTCGAGCGCGAGCTTGTCGTAGATCCAGCGCCAGCGCGGCCACATGGTGACGACCGAGAAGTGCTTGCCGAGATCGGCGGCGAGGTGGAACGACGCGCGGCCCGGACCCGTGACCGGGATGCTCAGCCGCGAGCGCAGCGCCACGAGGCCGGAATCGCTCATGCTGTTGAGGCAGATCGCGGCATAGCCTTCCTGCTCGGCGCGGATGCCGGCCTCGAGGCAGAAGGCGTCGGCGAGCGTCGCTTCGAACTGCGAATCGAGGCAGGTGGTGCCGGCGCGGATGCCGGTGAAATCGACAGCGATTCCCGGCCGCACGAGGCCCGGCGGCATCTGTGCGGCGAAGCCCGCGACGGCCTCCGGCGGCAGCGGAACGGGCACGATGATCTTGATGCGGATGTCCGTCACGCGGCGGTTCCTTCTTTGGGGTTCAGTGCGCGCGGCGCGCGGTGGACGCGGCGGGATAGAGCTTGAGGCTGATCTCGCGCGCGTGCTCGGCGAGCGCCTGCGCGATGTCTGGAACGTCAGCGGGCGCGAACACCGATGCGGGCGCGGAGGTCGACAGCGCGGCGACCACCTTGCCGTTCCGCCCGGTGATCGGCACCGCGACGCAGCGCAGGTCGTCGAAAATCTCGCAGTC
>JAEULI010000106.1 GCA_016793845.1 Sphingosinicella sp. | reverse complement strand
CCGAATTATTCGCCCGACGATCCGAAAGCGATGCGCATCTCCTGCGGCTACTCGCCCGGTACGGGAATCCAGATGGTCGCGCTCGGCTTCGGTGTGATGCCCGTCCCGGTACTCCTCGCCCGGCCATGGATCGCGGCGGGGGACCTTGCCGTCATCAAGGTGAAGGAGAATTTCCCGCCTTGGGCGATGTACGCATCCTACAAGACGCCGCCCACAATCCCCATTATCACCAGCCTCGTCGAAACTGCGCAGGCTGTCGCAAAAGCCTTCGCGGATCGCCGGGGCGGGGAAGACTTCTGGCCCTGAGAGATACGGCTCGGTTCAGAACGTCGGCGGCGTACAGGCGCTGACGACACGCGCGGGCTCGGCACTTACGCAGCGAAAACGATGCGGTATCCGGCTCTCGAAGCTGTAGGCGTCGCCCGGGCCGAGGACGCGCCTCTCGTTCCCGACTGTCACTTCGATCTGGCCTGAAATGACAATTCCGGTTTCCTCGCCGTCATGGCTCAGAAGGATGCGGCCTGTGTCCGAGCCTGGCTTGTAGCGTTCGTCCAGCATCTGCAGCTTGCGCCCTGTCATCGATCGCCCCACCTGGCGGTACGAGACATTCCCCTTGCCGATTTCGATCAGGTCGCTTGCCGCGTGGAACGTCGCATCGTCCCGTTCCCGCTCCAGCGCGAAAAACTCCGACAGACCGACGGGAATTGCATCGAGAATGCGCTTCAGGGCACCGAGCGACGGATTGGCGCGATCCGCCTCGATGAGCGAGATCGTGGAGTTCGTGATCCCCGCGCGTTTCGCAAGGACACGCTGCGAGAGGCCTGCCGCAAGTCGCACATGACGCAGCCGCCACCCTACGCCTATATCTTCCGACACCACGCTCCCTCCCTGCGTTCATGTTGTTGAACCCTACTCAACATCTTGCCTTCCATGCGCCGAAACACGCGCCGAGCAAAGCATAAAGAAAACGCCTTGTTTTAACGCGGTCCGAGTGTTGGAGTGCTTGAGAAAGGACAACACATGCCGACCAATACCGCCGCCCTCGATAATTTCTGGATGCCGTTCACCGCCAACCGGCAGTTCAAAGCTGCGCCGCGCCTGCTCGCGGAAGCGGAGGGCATGTATTATCGCAGCGACGATGGCAGGCGTGTTCTGGACGGCACTGCAGGCCTCTGGTGCGTCAATGCGGGTCATGGCCGGCGCGAAATTGCCGAGGCCGTGGGCGAACAGCTACGCACGCTCGACTATGCCCCGACTTTCCAGATGGGACACCCCATCGCGTTCCGCTTTGCCGAACGGCTCGGCGAGATCGCGCCTGCGGGGCTCGACCGCATCTTCTTCACCAATTCCGGATCGGAAGCGGTCGATACGGCCCTGAAAATCGCCGTCGCCTATCAGCGCGCGATCGGGCAAGGCACGCGTACGCGTTTCATCGGCCGTGAGCGTGGCTACCATGGCGTCGGCTTCGGCGGCATCTCGGTGGGCGGTCTCGTCAACAACCGGCGCGTGTTTCCCACCCTCCCCGGCACCGACCACCTGCGCCACACGCACGACCCGGCGCGCAACGCCTTTTCGCCGGACCTGCCGGAACATGGGGCCGAGCTTGCCGACGACCTCGAGCGGCTCGTCGGCCTGCACGGCGCGGAGACGATCGCGGCGGTGATCGTCGAGCCGATGGCGGGCTCCACCGGCGTTTTGCTACCGCCGAAGGGCTATCTCGAGCGGCTTCGCGAGATCGCGACGCGGCACGGCATCCTGCTGATCTTCGACGAAGTGATCACGGGTTTCGGCCGGCTCGGCACGCCGTTCGCAACGGAGAAGTTCGGTGTTCGGCCCGACATCGTGACGACCGCCAAGGCCATCACCAACGGCGCAGTACCGATGGGCGCGGTCTTCTGCTCGCGGGATGTTCACGGTGCCCTGATGCAAGGCCCGGAGTCCGCCATCGAGCTGTTCCACGGTTACACCTATTCGGGCCACCCGGTCGCCTGCGCGGCGGGCATGGCGACACTCGACATCTATGCGCGGGAAGGCCTTCTCACACGCGCGGCAGAGCTCGAAGCGTACTGGAAGGAGGCTGTTTTCAGCCTGCGCGATCTGCCGGCGATCACGGACATTCGCGCGATCGGTCTCGTTGCCGGTATAGAACTTGCGTCGCGCGAAGGTGCGCCGGGCAGCCGTGCCTACGACCTGTTCACAGATTGCTTCCAGCGCGGGCTGCTGATCCGCGTGACCGGCGACATCATTGCCTTGTCTCCGCCCCTCATCGTCGAGAAAGCGGAAATCGATACGATGGTCGAGATGCTTCGGGAAACGATCACGGCGGCGGCGTAAACGTCGCCGCCCTTACTTGAAGGGCGGCGTTTCGAACAGGACCTGCGCGTTCACGTAATCGACCTGTTCGGCGACGTGGCACGCCTGACAAGATGAGTTGGCAAGCTCATATGCGGCAACGGCCTTCACGGGATCGCTGCTTTCGACGCCTGTACGCACTTCGTCCCACGTCGCATCAAGAAACACCTGCCGCGCATTTTCTGCTCGACCCGGACGCTTTTCGATGCCGTTTTCTATGGTGACACGGATCTTTCGCCACTGATAGGCGGCGAGGTCATAGTTACCGCGGCCGAGTGCTTCCTTGAACGAACGGTAACGTTCGCCGACCTCAAGCATAGGCTGGTCGAACCCGCGCATCTGCTTCTGCAAAAGGCGTGCACGATCATCCGGATCGGGAACCGAGAGCAGCCAATCGTTCGGAGAGAATTGAGGCGTGTCGTCGCCCGGAGCAGCAGCGATGATCGCGACAGCGGCCACGGCTAACCCGACGGCCATTTGGATTTTCATGGAACGGCTTCCTTGATGGATACGCCGCCATGCGCGGACGCATCAGGTTTCTGCAAACAACCTCAATAGGTTGGACCGTGATTTCGCGATGAGGTCAAAAGCCTCGCCCTTGCCCGTCGTTTCCAGAAGCTGCCGCTCCGCAATACTGAGGTCGAGCAGCATTTCCCGAACGCGCGGGTCCCGTACCAGGCTCTGTATCCAGCCGACCACGACAAGGCGCTCACCCCGCGTCACCGTGTTTACCCGATGTATCGTCGTCGCCGGATAGAGCACCATTGCACCGGCGGGGAGTTTCAGGACCTGGTCGCCTTGCGCGTCCGACACGACCAGCTCACCGCCATCGTAACTGTCTTCATCATTGATGAAGACCGTGAAGGCGAGATCGGTGCGGATCGGCGGATCCCCCATCACCGCATTATCTGCATGGGGGCCGTAGCCCATGCCCGGCCCTGCACGACTGATCAGCAGTCGGGACATGAGACGGGGCAGTGCAGAAGCTGCAACAACCTCGTTTTGACTGACCGCCTCTGCAACAATAGCTGTGATTTCAGCATAGGCCGGATCGGTGCCCGGAAGCTGATCCACCTTTTTTACAGTGCTTGCCGCACCCCCGGCAGTTCCACGGCCATCCATGAAACCACCACGTGCCGCAAGGGCGCGGATGCTTTCAAGCTTCGAACCGTCAAGGACATCGCCAATACAGATGATCATACGATGCCCCCGACGATCCTTTATTCGTCACACCTTAGTGAAGATGCGGCTGGAATGCAGCAAGCTCCTTGCCGGGAACGAGATCCTTGCCGCTTCCGTACATGCGCTTTCCATCACCAATGATGACATACTTGCCCATGAAGCCCAAATAATAGCAGCCTCGGCCATCCGCGGCCTTGCCCGAATAGGCAGGCATACAGACAGTTCCATTCTTGATCTCATACGAGCCGACAACCGGATTTACGGTAGCAGTGTAGCAAATACCGTGCTCGATTTCATAGTTGTCACCGAGTGCCGTCGGGCATTCCTTCATGTCTGCCTTCGCCCAATCCCGCTTCCAGCCCTCGACCTTGCCGTCGGCACCGAAATAAAGCGCCACGGCCTGATCCTTGCGAACCGTGTTGCCCACGAGCGATGCCTTCAGCTGCTTGTCGGTCAGCGCGTTGATGATGAACTGCTTCCCGCCAGAGGAAAAGCCGATACCACCTTCTCCATTTTCGCCAGCGAGAACCTTCTTGAGCGCCGTTGCGAAAGGATAATCAGGCTTGTGCGTCGCACCAAAATAATTCTCGGCAGCAACAGCCGCCGGAGTGCCGGCCTCGCCGCCTTCACCCGCCTCGCCAGCCTCACCCGACTGGGCGGCTGCCGTACCGGCACTGAGCGCGACCACACCAAGACCGCACCAGATTTTTCTCATAAGCATAACAACTATCCCCTACCCTGAGTTAGAATGATGTTTCGATGGAGAACCGCACCGAAGGCGGTAGACCGGGCGCGAGCAAGCTCGAGCTGGCCGATGCCCAGTATTTCTTGCCGGTCACGTTATCCGCATAGACGCGGAACGTGGTTTCCTTGCCGATCAGCGTTTCGGTCGTATAGCTCGCGCCGACGTCGAAGGTCGTGTAGCCGGGAACCTGATAAGCATTGGCCGCATTGCCATAGCGCTTGCCGACACGGAACACGCCCGCGGACACCGCCAGCCCCTCGACGACCGGGAGATCATATTCGAGGAACAGCGAACCCGAAAACTTCGGGGCGTTCTCGATATCGTTGCCGATGTTGGTGCTGCCGCTGATCTGCTCGGTATCGAGCACGAGGGCCGAAGCGTAAACTGACAGGCTCGGCACGATCTCACCGGTCAGGCTGAATTCGGCACCTTTGTAGCGGGCAAGGCCATCGAGAACGAACCTGTTGTCGGCGTTCGTGAACGATGAGCCGCGCTCGATCTCGAAATAGGCGGCCGTCGCCATCAAGCGACCGAACTCCGCCTTGATACCGAACTCTTTCTGCTCGCTGACCGCGGCCGGAAGCGATTCACCGGCGTTGATCGTGCCGGCGGGCGCGACGCGGGAATTTTCCAGACCTTCGATATAGGTGCCGTATACACTGATCCACGACACGGGCTTCACGAGGAGACCCGCAGACCATGATGTCGGCTTGGTCTCGTAGGTGACGCGGCTCGTTTCCACGCCCGCTGCCGAGAAGTTACGCGTGTCATCCTTGAAATCGGTGTAGCGCATACCGACCGTCAAATAGACGAAATCGTTATAGGACACACGGTCGAACGCATAGAGACCGACATCCTCGATCTTGGACGTGTTCAGAAGCGCTCGCGCCGGCATCGGCGTTTCCGGCACAACGACCGGATCGAAATAGTTCTGCGCGAACGCGACCGTCGGCACGCGCGGATTGATGGCATCGCGACGGTTGCTGCTTGCGCCGGCTATGATCTCGTGACGCAGCGGTCCTGTATCGAACGTACCCGCGATCTCGCCGCGGAAATACACATTCTCATAGCTGTTGTCGTTGGCGAGCTCGACCGTCAGCGTACCGGGCCCGAGCGTGGGATTGGCAAGCGTGGGGTTCGTGAACCGGAAATCCGAGAAGCGACGATCACGCTTCAGGTTCGAAACACCGGCGTTGAGGGTGAGCGCCCAAGCTGGAGAAATCTTGTATTCCGCACGTGCCAGCAAATTGTACTCACGCGCCGGCGACTTGAACCACTGCGATCCGACATTCCGCTTCATCGAAATGATCGGCGGCAGGGTCAACACGCCGCTTTGCGTATAAGGACGAAGCGTCGTCGGTTCGGTGAGTGTCTTGTAGATATACTCGCCGTCGAGCTGAAGACTGAAGGAATCGCTCGGCTCCCAATCGATAGCCGCGGAAGTAAACCAGCGGTGTCCTTCGGTGCGCGCCACGCCGGTTTCGAGGTTCGCAGCAAGAGCGTTAACGCGGACGCCGAAGTCGCCGAACCGGCGGCCGATATCGACATGACCGCCGGCCTGCCCGTGAATATTGCCGAAGGCGCGCAAGGACGTGACAGGATCAGCCGTCGCGCGCTTCGAGACAAGATTGACGATGCCCGAGGGCGTGCTGAAACCATAGTAGAGCGCCGATGCGCCCTTCAGGGCTTCCACGCGCATCTTGTTTTCCAGCGGCAGGTCGATGAGGTTCACGATCGGCAGGCTGCCGTTCAGGCGCCAGTTGCCGCGGTTCTCCACCGGAATGCCGCGAACAGAAAGGTTGCTGTAGACGCTGGCATTGATCGATGCGGTCGTCACGCCCGGCGTGTTGCGCAGCGCATCGAGGACCGAAGTGGCGAGCTGGGCTTCCAGCAGTTTTTCGGGGATGACGCTGACGGTCAGCGGCGTATCCATCTGATGACCGTTGCGGAACGTGCCAGCCTGCAGGAAATCAGCGCCGAAGCTATCGGACCTGTCGGCCGTCACCACGATTTCTTCAAGCTGCGGCGATCCCGCGTCCTGCGCGAACGCAGCACTCGCGCCAAACGATAGCGACAGGGCCGTCGCAGATATCAGAACCGTTTTACGATTGATCACAGTTGTCCCCCTTTTTCCCGGCAACCTATGAATGCATTTTTCAACGCAAGAAAATATTGTTGTCTTTATATTGTCAATAGTACATTTTAAATCACATCAAAAACGCGGTGACGCCTCGACGAGAGCGCGCGTGAACTGATGTGCCGGATGCGCGAAAATCATCCCGGCATCACCGGTTTCAACGACCCGCCCACCGTCCATTACCAACGCCCGCGATGCGACCTGTTCGATTGCCGCAAGGTCATGCGAAATGAACAGACACGTGAACCCCCGCTCCGCCTGAAGCGTTTGCAGCAAAACCAGAATCTGCGCCTGGATCGTCATGTCGAGCGCCGAGGTCGGTTCATCCGCAACAACCAGATCGGGCTCGCGAACGAGAGCACGCGCGATCGCTACACGTTGGCGCTGACCACCCGAAAGCTGATGCGGAAGACGTTCGCCAAAGCCGCCGAGTCCAACCTTCTCAAGAAGCGCGTTGGCGCGGTCGCGGCGTTCGGCCGCAGACAGATCCGCTTCGTGTCTCAACGGATCGGCCACGGCATCTACCAGCTTGCGCCGCGGATCGAGCGATGAATAGGGATCCTGAAAGATCATCTGCGTTCGTGCCCGGAAAGCCGGGCTGCGCGGCATGGAAAGCGGTTCGCCCACAAAACGGACAGAACCGGACGAAGGGCTGACAAGCCCCATGATCGCACGCCCAAGAGTCGTCTTGCCAGACCCGGAGCCGCCGACGACCCCGATGAACTCCCCCTTCCATGCGTCGAAGGACACGTCATCGAGCGCGCGCTTTGCAGCTACGGATGCTGCACCGCGCGCCGGATATTCCACCGACAGGCCACGAACGGAAAGGAGAGGATCGCCATCTGCGCGAGGCGCAGGCACTGCAATCTCGCTCCTGCGCGGCACAGCCTCGACCAGTTTTCGCGTATACGGCTGCGCCGGCGCCGCGAGGACCACCCTCGCCTGCCCGCTTTCGACGATATCGCCATTGTTCATCACCGCCAGCGAATCGGCATAGCGATTTGCAAGCGCGAGATTGTGCGTGATGAGCAGAACAGCGGCTCCGCTGTCGCGACCCAGTTCAACCATCAGATCGAGCACTTCGCGCTGTGCCAGAGCATCGAGGGCTGTGGTCGGTTCATCGGCAATAATAAGTTCGGGTTTCAGCAGAAAGACCGAAGCGAGCATGATGCGTTGCCGCATCCCGCCAGAGAATTCATGAGGATAGGCACGCAGAAGCGCTTCTGCGTCATCGATCCGAACGCGCTCAAGCATCGCAATTGCGCGCTGCCTCGCTTCGCTCCGCGAGAGCTTCTCGTGCCAGAGGAGCGCCTCGACCAACTGATCACCGATCCGCATAGCCGGATTGAGCGATGACAGCGGCTCCTGCAGCACCATGCCGACCCGCTTGCCGCGTACCTTGCGAAGATCTGCATCCGCCATCACCGTGAGATCATCGCCGCCAAGCCGGATACTACCGCTGAGGCGTCGAACGCCCGGCGGCAGCAAACTGACCACGGCCCGCGCGGTCATCGATTTTCCGCTGCCGGATTCGCCGGCAAGCGCGAGGATTTCCCCATGCTTGACGCCAAGGTTCACGCCCTTCACCAGCAGCTTATCACTGCTCGCGATGGACAGACCGCTAATCTCCAGGGCCGAAGGTGTCATGTTCAAAGCCGGCTCCTCGGATCAAGATAGTCGCGCAGCGCATCGCCGAGCAGATTGACCGCGAGAACCGCCGCCGTGATGCAAAGGCCCGGAACGATCGCGAGATGGGGTGCGACATCGAGATGGGGACGCGCCGCCGCAAGCATGTTCCCCCACGTCGGCGCCGGCGGCGAAATGCCTACACCCAGAAAGCTGAGCGCACTTTCCGACAGCAGGACCCACCCGAACATGCTGGTCATCAGAACCAGCACCGGGCCCGCGAGATTGGGCACCACATGGCGCAGCATGATCGTCACCGCACCATCTCCCGAAACACGCGCGGCCTCGATGAACTCCTTTTCGCGAAGGGAAAGCGTCGCGCCGCGCACCACGCGGGCGACGATCGGGATATAGGCGAGTGTCAACGCCCCGATGATCCCCCACCGGCTTGCACCGAATACGGCAACGAGCGCCAGTGCGAGCAGGATCCCGGGAAAGGCGAGAAGCGCATCGATCAGGATCATCCAGGCCCTGTCCGCCCAGCCACGCAGGAAGCCCGCAACAACGCCGATCGCGCCACCGACCGCTGTCGCCAGCAGCACGGTGGAAAGTGCAATACCACTGCTGATCAGCGCACCGTGCGCCGTGCGGGCAAGGATGTCGCGTCCGAATTCGTCCGTGCCGAACCAGTGCTGCATGGAAGGCTTGCCGAGCCTCAGCGCAAGGTCCACCGTAAACGGATCCTGGGCAAACGGGTTCGCGCCGAGGATCACGACGACAGCAAGCGCCAGCGCAGCGGCGCCTCCTAGCCAGAGATTGAGCCGGGATATCGAAAGCATGGCGCGGCTCATCGATTGACGATCCGCGGATCGAAGACCGGATAGATGAGGTCTACGACGAGATTGACGACGATGTAGATGGATGCCGTGAAAAGCAGACAAGCCTGAATGACCGGATAGTCGCGGGCAAGGACGGCGTCGACCATCAGCCGCCCGAGCCCCGGAAGCGTGAAGACGGTTTCGATCACCGCGATTCCTCCGAGAAGATTGCCGAGTATGAGACCGACCAGTGTCAATGTCGGTGCGAAGGCATTCGGAAAGACATGCCGCGCGAGAACCGTATCGTCGTCGAGCCCCTTGGCGTGCGCGTGAAGCACATAATCGAGCCGCAAGACATCAACGGCGCTGGCGCGCATCATCCGTGTAAGAACGCCAGCTTCGACGAGTGCCAGTGCGATCGAAGGCAACACGAGAAACCGTATCGCCTCGTGCGCGTCTTCTGAAAACGGAACATAGCCGACGACGGGAAGCCATCCGAGCTTGAGCCCGAAGACGAGCAGCAACATCAGACCCAGCCAGAACGTCGGAATCGAGAGTAGCACAGTCGCGCCCGTCACGATTGCGAGGTCGGCGGCTTTCCCTTGATGCAGCGCTGCCCACAGGCCGAGAAGCACGGCAACGATGGTAGCGAGCGCCACCGCAATCAACACGATCGGTGCGCTGACTGCGAAGCGATCGAGCACAAGCGTCCCCACGGACTCGTCGGTCATGAGCGAGGCGCCCAAATCACCCTGCAGCGCATTCGTTGCCCAGATCGTGAACTGCGTAAAAATCGGCTTGTCGAGTCCCATCGCGGCGTGCGCAGCGGCAAGGCTTTCCTCGTCGGCGCTATCACCCAGCATCACCTGAGCCGGATCACCTGGCACCAGACGAACCAGCACGAAAACGGCGACACCCACGAGAAGCAGCGTCGGGATGGCGGCAAGCACCCTTTTTGCGAGATAGCTCAGCATGACGCGGCTCTCTTTCCTGTCTGTCCCGCCATCATTTTTTGGATACACCCCAAAGTCGCTGCTGAACCGCGGGCCACGAACGCGCACCTTCAACCCCTGCGCGCGTGGCGATGATGTGCGCGGGATTGTAGGTGACGACGAGCGGTGTCTCGGTGAGCATACGCGTGTGCAGAGAATCGAACGCGGCTTGCCTGTCGGCGGCCACCGTCGCCTGAGCGGATCTCGACAGCAGGTCGGCCACAACCGGATCATCCCAGACCTTGCGCGGTTCGTCGTCCTTGTTACCGATCACGGAGCCGTAGTTGAAACTGGGGTCGAGGCGTGCGGAATAGGCAAAGGTCATCGTTTGATACGTGCCTTCGCTGTAGTGATCGAGCTGCGTCGCCCAGTCGAATGTCTGAATTTCGAAGTTGATTCCAGCGTCACGTGCCATCGCCTGGATCAGAACGGCAGCATCGAACATCTGCAGATAGCGACGATTCGTGATCAACGTGATCGGCTCTCCGCGATAGCCCGATGCGGCGACAAGCCTACGCGCCTCCGCAAGATTCTGCTGGATCAGCGCCTTGTGCACACCTTTGTGGAATGGGCTTGGAACCGGCACCATCGAACTGTTCGCGCCCGCAGTGCCGTTGCTGACCGCCACTGCAAGCCCACCGACATCGATGGAAAGTGCAATCGCCTTGCGAAGGCGGGCGTCCTTGAGCAGCGGGTCCCGCGTCTGCAAAAGGAGGGCGTAGACATCCATCAGCGGCACGGACTCGATGCGGATGTCGTCAGTCTTCTCCAGAACATCCATTTCGTTCGGATTGACGCCATCGTAGATGTCTATGCCACCACTCATCAGCGCTGCGGCCGCGGCCGAACTGTCCGGAATGATGAGGAAGCGCACGCCGGGCACCAGCGGTTTCTTGTTGCCTACGTTTCCGTCCATCGGCCCTGAGAGTGGCGAATACTCATCGAAGCGCAGCAGTTCCACATACTGGTTCGGAACATGTCGGGAGAAGCGGAAGGGACCGGTTCCGATCGGCCGGTTCCAGCTGCCGTCCGCATTGACCGAATCGGGATGCAGAACAGGGGCGCCAGCACAATCAATGCGGGCAAGCGTCTTCAGTAGCAGCGGTGCGGCAGCGGCGAGCGTGATCCGAACATGCGCCGCATCGAGCGCACTGACTTCCAGAATATCGGCGATTCCGCCCGTAAGATCGGAACGACAACGCCAGTCGCTGTCCTCGCGGAGATAGCGCCGGAGCGACCACACGACCGAATCGGCGGATAGCGGGGCGCCGTTGTGGAAGCGCACACCGCTGCGCAGCGTGAAATCGTAAACCTTTCCATCTTCGGAGATTTTTACGGCACTTGCGAGGAGCAGCCCGACCGAACCGTCTTCCCGCAACCCCACGAGGCCTTCGCCGACATGCATGAGGACGCTGTCGGTATTTTCGTCGCGCTGATCGCCAGGTTCTGTGGAAATAATATCACTGTTGAGCCGTGAAATCAGAAAGCCGCCATGCCCCGTGCCCCTGCTTTCCGGGGCAAGTGCAAACCACGCGGCCACCAAGGCCACGATCAGTGCCAGGACAGTGAGTGCGATGCGTTTCATGATCAGCTCGTCCCGCTTCGCTTTTATCGCACGCCGTGCAGATTGTAGCGTGTGAATTCAGGCGCGAGCGCAGGCAGCATCGCGATTTCCATCGTCCCCTCAGTCGGATCCATGATGAGGGACGCAACCGTAGCGCTGAGATTGGTGAACGCCGACGGCCGCGGTGGGCGACAGATCGACCACGGCGAGCCGTAACCATCGAGAAGCACTTCGCGGATATCCTCGACCGTAATCGACCCAAGCTTCGGCACGAGCAATCCCTCAGCGCGTACCTGCCGCTGGTAGCTGCACGGAAACGCACGCGCGCCCGTATTCCGGAGCTTCACCTGCGCCGCCAAAGAGAGCCAATGGTTTGCGTGAATCATGAGCCCGTTCGCGGCCGGCACGTGAAACATCTCATCCGGCGCACACTCGAAATCGAGGATCATGCCGTCCCGGTCTGAAAGCACGATGTTGTTTGACGCCGACTTGCGCGTGCAGACGGCCTCGACCGCCTTCGCCATATACGTCTGGTCCAGAATCTTGCGGCGGATGAGCGACAGCGGCACACCAAGATCACGATAGTCGCGCTCGCATTCCAGATAGTTTCCGGCCGTCGCCAGACCCGCGCTGTTGAGCCCGAAACGTCCGAGTGCACCGGCTTCTGTAAAGGTCAGATAATCAGGCCCGTCGTCGCGGCGTACCCTGAGCACGACGGAAGTCTCGGCACATTCCGCCTTCCAGTCCCAGTTGTGTGCATGGATCACTTTGCCATCCCGGGTCGCACCCGGGCCAGCAACGATTGCCGTGCAGCCATCGGGCGCTTCCGCTTTGAAGCGCTTTTCCATTTCGGGATTCGCGGCGATCTTGAGCAGTTCGGTGCGCGCGTTGATCAACATGATCTCGGAAAAAGAAACGCCGGCACCGCGCGCGATCGCCCGCATCTCGACCACATAGGCCTCGTCGAACGCCTCGACGATGGGAAGGTAGTGAGCAACGAGCACGTCCAGCCGCGCCGAGTCGACATTGAACGCGGAAAGTTGTTCGGAATAATGGCCGATGCCGCGCCGAATACGATCCGCAGCCTGGACGCCATAGGCATGGGCGCGCGCCTCCGGGGAACCGGAAACATCGATGAAAAAGCCCTGAACCATGAGACGTCCCCTCCTGACGTTGACAGGGTCTAAGAAAGCAAAATGCATTTTACAACACAAAAAAGCAATTCTATAGCAAAGACACGATGAGCATGATCGGCAGGACACAATGAGGGCGGCAGAAGCAGCAACAGCGAACAGCAGTGTTGCGGCGATCAATGCTCCGTTGTGGGCAGCAACCGCGCCGCCCGGCGCATTTTTCCCTGAACTCTCCGGCAGTGCAGACGCGGATGTGGTTATCATCGGGGCGGGCTTTACCGGCCTTTCCACGGCACTCGCGCTTGCCAGCCGGGGGCAGAAGGTCGCAGTTCTCGAAGCCGGAGAGCCGGGTGAAGGCGCTTCCGGGCGGAGCGGCGGGCAGGTCATTCCAGGCCTCCGCCACTTCATGAAGGATCTGAATGCCGCCTATGGAGAGGCCGCCGCACGGCGTGCGCATGATTTTGGCAGCACGGCGGCAGATGCCTGTTTCGATCTGATCGATGCAAACGGCATCGCGTGCGAAGCCGTCCGTTCAGGCAAGATACAGGTCGCCGATACACAAGCAGGGCTTGCCGACGCGAAGGCACGCGCCGATGCTTGGCAGAAGCGCGGTGCCCCTGTCCGGTTCCTGGACCGTGACGAACTTATCGCTGCAACCGGCACGCGCGCCTATCTCGGCGGCTGGATCGACATGCGCGGTGGCTCGGTGCAACCGCTGGCGCTGACACGCGGCCTGGCAAACGCAAGCCGCACTGCCGGAGCTACGGTGTACGCGCGCTCCCGCGTCCGGTCCGTGGCGCGGACGGGCGCAGCGTGGCGCGTATCGACCGCGAACGGGCATGTAACCGCCCCCAAGCTGCTGCTTGCAACAAACGCAACGACGGACGCGCTCTGGCCGGGCCTATGCCAGACGTTTCTACGCGTCTGGTCATACCAGATCGCAACCACGCCTCTTTCGGCAGAGCTCAGAGCGCATATCCTCCCCGGCGACCAGTCAGTGTCTGACACGCGCCGGGTTCTGCGCTATTTCAGAACCGACGCGGCGGGGCGCCTCATCGTCGGTGGCAAGGGGCGCGCGCGAACACCTGCCTCGATAGACGATTTCGATTTCCAACGGCAGACGCTCGGTCGTCTCTATCCCGAACTTGCGGATCATCCGCTGGAATATGCTTGGGGCGGAGAAGTCTGCATCACGGCAGACCGGTTGCCACGGATCATCCGCCTCGGCCCAGATGCCTATGCTCACCTCGGTTGCAATGGCAAGGGCGTCGCCTGGTGCACTGCGATCGGCGAGGCCTTCGCCGAAATGTTCACGAGCGGTGACGAACGCGCGCTGCCGATCCCGGTCACACCTTTGAAGCGCATCCCATTCCACTGGCTGCGCCATGTCTATGTCGGCGTCGGCGGCGCCTGGCTGCGCCTGCGCGACAGCCTCGATGCCGCGAGTGCGCGCACTCTCAAGGAAAGCAAATGAACAACGCCGAGTCCCTGCGCAGTTACTGGATGCCGTTCACTGCGAACGCGAAATTCGCGGCGGCCCCAAGGCTGTTCTCGTCTGCGGAAGGGATGTTCTACACCACGACCGACGGCAGGCCGATTCTGGATGCCATTGCCGGGCTTTGGTGCGTGAATGCGGGCCACGGCCGCCGGGAAATCACGGATGCGATCAAGACGGCGGCCGAAACGCTGGATTTCGTTTCGTCGTTCCAGATGGGACATCCGGCCGCCTTCGAGCTTTGCCGTCGCCTCTCCGAAAAGGCGCCCGAGGGGAAAGGCCACGTCTTCCTCAGCAATTCGGGATCGGAAGCTGTCGACACAGCGCTCAAGATCGCACGCGGCTATCATCGCTCGCGCGGCGAACCGTCGCGGACACGCTTCGTCGGCAGAGCACGCGCCTATCACGGCATGGGCTGGGCAGGTCTCTCCGTGGGCGGCATCGGCCGTCACCGCCGCGATTTCGAGCCCCTGCTCCCGCAGGTTTCCCACATGCGGCACCCCTATGATCCGCAGAAATCCGGATTTTCGCGGGGACTTCCGGAGTGGGGAGCAGACTTCGCCGACGATCTCGAAAACGTTCTCGCCGTTCACGATCCAACGACGGTCGCAGCCGTCATCGTGGAGCCGGTGGCGGGCTCGACCGGCGTGTTTGCGCCGCCCCGCGGCTATCTCGAACGGCTTCGGCAGATCTGCGACAAGCACGGCATTCTTCTGATCTTCGACGAAGTCATCACCGGCTTCGGGCGCCTCGGCTCCACCTTTGCGGCAAAGCGTTTCGGCGTGACACCGGATATCATCACCTGCGCAAAGGGCCTTTCGAATGGCGCTGCGCCGATCGGCGCGACAATCGCTCGCCCCTTCATCTACGACACATGGATGAACGGCGCGCGAGACGCGATCGAATTTTCGCACGGCTACACCTATTCCGGCCACCCGCTTTCCTGTGCCGCAGCACTCGCCACAATGGACGTTTTCGACAAGGAGGATTTGTGGACACGTGGGCTCGGCATCGAACAGATGTTCGAAGATGCCGCACATGATCTCGCCGATCGGAACTGTGTCCGCGACGTGCGCAACATTGGTCTTCTGGCCGCCATCGATCTCGAGCCGGAACCCGGCAAACCCGGCGTTCGCGCCCAACAGGTGAATGCCGCCTGCTTCGAGGCTGGCGTACTGATCCGTACAACCGGAGATACGCTGATGATCTCCCCACCGATCGTCGCCGAACCGGCGCAAATCGATCGAATCTTCAGCACGCTACGCAACGCGATTGGCACGATTGCATGAGCGGAGACGCTTATCCCGCGCATCGTCTGTCACTGCGCATCGACGGCGAAGAGATTCGGAACGAGCGGGAAAAGATTCCGGTGGTCGACCCGGCAACCGAAGCCCCGCTCGGCCAATTGGCGTGCGCCACGCCCGAAGATGTCGACCGCGCCGCAGATGCGGCTTCGCGGGCCTTCCCGCTCTGGCGCAAGACGCCGCCTCATCAGCGCGCGCAGGTGCTGCGTGGTGCGGCCGCACGCATTCGCGGCAAGCTGGATTCGCTCGCCCTCATCATGACGCTGGAGCAAGGAAAACCTCTTGCCGAATCCAGAACCGAGCTAACGGCAGCAGCGGACCTCTTCGACTGGTTCGCCGAAGAGGGCCGCCGCGTCTTCAGCCACATCATTCCAGGCCGAACACATGACGTTTCGTACCGTGTCGACCATGAGCCGGTCGGTCCGATCGCCGCCTTCACGCCATGGAATTTTCCTGCGACCTCTCCCGTGCGCAAGATTGCCGCTGCGCTTGCCGCCGGATGTACGGTCGTCATCAAGCCCGCCGAAGAGACGCCGGCGACCGCACTTGCAATCGCAGACGCTCTTACCGATGCGGGCCTGCCAGCCGGTGTTCTGAATGTGCTGTTCGGTGATCCGGCGATGATTTCCGAGCGCCTTGTCGCCTCGCCCTTCATTCGCAAGATTTCGCTGACCGGCTCGACGCGCGTGGGTCGTCTCATCGGCGAGATGGCAGGCCACCATATCAAGCCCGTCACCATGGAACTCGGCGGCCACGCACCCGTGATCGTTCTGGAAGATGCAGATATCGTGCGCGCAGCACGCCTTGCGGCAGCAACGAAATTCCGAAACGCTGGGCAAGTCTGCATCGGGCCGACACGCTATCTCGTCGCGCGGGATGCCTATCCGGCCTTCCTTGAGGCCTTTCGCGAACATGCCTCGGCTATCCGTCTCGGTAGCGGACTAAGCGTTGAAACCACGATGGGTCCGCTCGCACATGCACACCGTCCGGAGGCCTTGTCCGCGCTTGTCGACGATGCCGTGCGAAAGGGCGCGGGTTTGTGGACCGGTGCGCACGCCTCCACGAACGCCGGATACTTCATGGCACCGACGATTCTCTCCGAGGTGCCCGTCGATGCCGCTATCATGAATGATGAGCCGTTCGGCCCTGTCGCCATCGTCAACCCCTTCGACAGCGTAGATGAGGCCGTCGCGGAAGCGAACCGTCTACCTTACGCGCTCGCCGCTTATGCCTTTTCGCGCAGCCCAGGAAGGCTCGCAGCACTCGGCGAGCGGATCGAGGCGGGGATGGTTGGTCTGAACGGTTACGGCATCACGATTGCGGAAACCCCCTTCGGCGGCAAGAAGGACAGCGGCTTTGGCTCGGAAGGTGGACGCGAAGGGCTCGAAGCCTATCTTTCGGTCCGTTTGACTGGAACAACAATCAGCTAAGAGCGGTTGCCGAGTGGGAAACGAAAGAATAACAGCGGAACAACAGGACGATCAGTTCCGGAGGCAAGTGGAGGATCATGGCGAACGCTGCACGTTCGGCACCGGTATCTGCGACTGCACCTAGCAAGTTGCAGCAAAACCTTGCTGCGCAGATCGCCGCGCTGATCCGCGCACGCGGCTACGCGATCGGCTATCATCTCGTCGAGGCTGATCTGTGTTCGCACCTCAGCGTTTCGCGAACACCGATCCGTGCCGCTTTGGCGCTTCTGGCACAAGACGGCATTGTCGAGTATCGGCCTAACCGCGGCTTTGCGGTCGCTTCCATTCCCAAGGCCGTCGACGAGCCGCCGCCCGCCGGTGAGACGGACGAAGAGGAAAATCAGCTTTTCATTGCCATCGCGCAGGCGCATCTCAACGGGCGGTTGCCAAGCACGTGCACGCAGCAGGAGTTGCTGCGCCTGTTTGATGCACGACTGCCTATCGTCGTGCGTGTCCTGCAACAACTCGCGGCACTAGGCCTTGTAGAGCGCAAGCCGGGAAATGGCTGGTCATTCCTGCCGTCGATCGATTCCACACAGACACAGAAAGAAAGTTATCAGTTCCGCATCGTCATCGAACCCGCGATCCTTCTGCAAAAGGAATTTCGTGCGACGCCGGAGTGGATCGGGGACATGCGGGATCGGCACGAACAGTTTCACAAGCGCAGGTGGCGCGATACGCTGGCCATTGAATTCTACGAGATGAACGCCGAATTCCATCTCGGCCTCGCCGAGGCTTCCGGAAATCGCTACTTCATCCAGGCAATGGAACAGCAGAACAAACTGCGCCGCTTCCTTAACTACAATTGGGATTTCGGTATCGAACGCGTTCACGAATCCATTCGTGAGCATCTCGATCTGCTGCGCGCGATCGAAAGCGGTGATCAGGAACTCGCTGCCGTTCTGATGCGCGGCCATTTGATGCGCGCGAGCGATACGCCGACTCTGACTTCATAGGGTTCATGCACGTCGGCGCCGGATAAGCCAAAGCCGGAGGCCGTAAACGGTCACAGCGATCAGCCACAGGCCGACCGAAAAGGTGAGCAGGCGCCCTGCAGTCCCTGCCCATTCTCCCGTATGCAGAGCATATAAGGAATCGACCGCAGCTGCGACCGGATGCCCCTCCTCCGGGCTCCATGCCGCAAGAATGGTGCCGTCAGCGGCATCCACATAGACGATCGTCGTGCCAAGCGTGGCCCGAAGTTCAGAAGGTCGCGTCAGCCGGATTAGATGCCACGGCCGCTCCGGCGTCGGCATCACGAGTATAGCAAGCTCTCCGTCCAGATAACGCGCCTGTGCCGCCCGAATTGCTGCGGCCGGGCGAATGACACCGGGCTTTACCGTCTCCGCCACCTCCGGCTTTGGTGGTGCGATACCAAGCCCTCTCTCGATCTCACCCCGCCAAACCATCAGCGTGCCGCAAAGGACGATGAAGATGGCGACCGGCGCCAACCAGAAACCGATCGACCGATGCAACAGCATTGCGGACGAGGATTGTGAGCGCGTTTTCGGCGGAAACAATACCTGCTTCCAGCGCCCCCGAGCCGGCCAAGCCAGCCACAAGCCCAGCACGAGATTCGTCAGGAGCAGAAAGCCCGACAGACTGACGAAACGCTTGCCGAGTGGCCCAGAGAAGAATTCGTTGTGAAACAGATAAGCGAGGTGCAGGGGTTCCATTTCGCTCAGCGGCCCCTCCCAGAGATCACTCCCCAGAATGCGACCATCCGCCCCATCGATCCAAACGCGCGTCTGACGCTCCCCTTCGTGTTGCAGAAGCACATCGAAACGCCCGGGCTGCGCGCCTCCGGCAAACAATTCTTCCACTGTCCCGTATTGGGCACTTACGCGCGCAATAGCCGTATCGACGGCCTCGGCGTTCACCCGGTGACCGGATACGCCAAGCCACTCATCTTCGAGCTGGCGATGGAAGCTGAGCGCCAAGCCAGTTGCTGCCTGCAAGAGCCAGATTCCAACAACGGCGAGGCTCAGATAACGATGCAGGCGCAGCATCTTCAAAACGAATTCCTCTTATGGGTTGATTCGAAGATGGCGATAATGTTCTTTTAAATTTATAAAGACAATATAGCGAAAGCTGCAGCGATGTGGCGCGCTGGTTCGCTTGAGGGACTTCGTGCGCGTTCAGATAATCGAAGCTCTCAAGCCTCTCACGCCCTTCATCAGAACCCCGATATCGGTTCCGATCGACACGAGCGAAGCGCCCGCAGCGATCCTGGCCTTCGCATCGTCGACAGACAAAGCGAATATCCCCGAAGCCTTGCCGGTCCTTCCTATTCGCGCGAGCGCGTCGCTGATGGCGGTTTGCACATCGGGATGATCCGCACCGCCGAGGTGCCCCAGAGCCGCGGCTAAGTCCCCTGGGCCGATGAACAGGGCATCGACGCCGTCTGTCTCTGCAATCTCTTCGATCGCATCGAGCCCCGCACGGCTTTCGATCTGGACGATCAGGCAAATATCTTCGTGCGCATCCGCCAGATAACGGGGGTTGGAGCCAAAGCCGGATGCACGGCTCGTCGCACTCGCAACGCCGCGTATTCCACGCGGCGGGAACCGTGTCGCCGAAACGAGCATACGCGCCTGCTCCGCGCTTTCGACCATCGGGATCAGAAGCGAGCGGAACCCGATATCGAGGTACTGCTTGATGATGGCTGGATCGCCAACCGGCGGGCGGGCGATCGGCTCCA
This sequence comes from Sphingosinicella sp., assembly GCA_016793845.1. Taxonomy (GTDB): domain Bacteria; phylum Pseudomonadota; class Alphaproteobacteria; order Sphingomonadales; family Sphingomonadaceae; genus Sphingosinicella; species Sphingosinicella xenopeptidilytica. The sequence continues at coordinate 8,175 of JAEULI010000106.1, read as the reverse complement.
CAGGATAAGGTGCTACGGCCTGAAGCTGCGCGAGAAGCGTTTGCGGGGTATTCGGGGCGTGCTCGCCGTCAAACAGAAGCCAGTCATACCCGGCCCCCGCGCAGATCTCAGCCGTGTAAGGATTGGCGAGCGCCTGCCACAGACCGATCTGCATTCGGCCTTCCCCAAGCGCCACCTTCAGGGGATTCATGCGAACCTCAAGGAGATCGAACCCATCGGCCCAAAATCAACATGAAAACTATCACCAGCGCTTGCAAACACGGGCGCTGTGAAACTACCGCTGAGAACGATCTCGCCCGGCATCAGGTCTTCACCATGCAGCGCGAGCTTGTTTGCGAGCCATGCCGGCCCCTTCGCCGGATGGCCGAGAACAGCGGCAGCAACACCCGAGTCCTCGATCACGCCATTGCGATGAATCAGCGCAGAAACCCAGCGCAGGTCCACTGCGTCCGGCTTCACCGGCCTACCTCCAAGAACAAGGCCCGCGTTCGCGGCATTGTCGGAAATCGTGTCGAACACTTTGCGCGTGACGCCCGTGTTTCGGTCCAGACGCTCTATGCGGGCATCGATGATCTCTATGGCGGGCACCACGTAGTCGGTCGCGTTCAGAACATCGAAGATCGTGCAGTTCGGTCCCTCGATGCGGCTCTTGAGTACGAAGGCAAGTTCCACCTCCACGCGCGGCTCTATGAAACGGGAGATGGGAATATCGTTTCCGTCTTCGAACAGCATGTCATCGAGAAGTGCGCCGAAATCCGGCTCATTCACATTCGAGGAGCGCTGCATGGCGCGGCTGGTGAGGCCAATCTTGTGGCCAATGAGCGTGCGCCCCGCAGCGATCTTCCGGCGAACCCATGCGCGCTGGATCATGTAGCCGTCATCGATGGTCATGTCGGGATAAGCCAGCGAGAACTGGCCGATCTGCGTCCGCGTGCGCTCGGCTTCATCAAGCTGCGCCGCGCAGGCTTCAACGATGGATGGATCGAGCGGCATCAGTCCGCCTTTCTGAATCGCTTGTGGATATTGTTGTGCTTGAAGCTGCCGGCCTCGTCGGCTTCTTCCACATACAGGGACAGAGCCAGATAGCGGCGCTGATAAAGTATAGCGAAATGCGCCTTTACAGCCTCGAACAGTTTCCCGAAGAATTCGCGCTTGAACTCTGCGTTACGCCCTGCGCCCATCTTCACGGTGATGTTCACGAAGGCATCGTCGGCTGCACCGTCTGCGATCACATAGTCATCAATGCGGATGCCGCGTACACGAATACCGCCCCATGGGAACACGCCGCCGGAATCGCGTATGTTGGCCGCGATCAGTTCAAGAAGCCCCTTGATGTCGGCTTCATCCGCAAGGTTTGCGGTCCATTCCACAATCGCGTGCGCCATCAGACGATCTCCAGCGTTCCAATCGTGCAGCCCACGGCGAAGATCGGAATCGGCTGATAATGATGCACCGTTCCCTTGCCGCCCGCCGCCGCGGCTGCTGCAATGAAGGTGCGGATTTCGAAGCCACCCTGCCCGCCTTCGGCGTAGGTTTCGGTGTCCGTATAGGCCAGCATCGCATCCTTATCGCCGCGCGACCAGCGATCCAGAAAATCCCGATCCCACGCTTCGTTGATGCGCCCACTGTCTGGCGTCGCCGGCCAATGCGAGATACCGCCCGTTCCGACGAGGGCAATGCGTTCCGGCACAGCATCCGCAGCACGGCGCAGCGCCTCGCCGAACGCCCACGCGCGATGCAGCGGTGTGAGTGGCGGCCCCTGGCAGTTGATATTTGCAGGAATCACGATGAGTTCGTTGTGCGGATCGAGAAAATGCAGGGGCACCATGATACCGTGATCGAACCGCCATTCCTCACAGAAGGCGACATCCACCGTCTGCTGCACCTCCGAGATGAGACGCTGCGAAAGCGACAGGTCACCTCTGGCCTTGCGCTTCGGAATCGCGAGCCATTCGGGATCTTCGATTGGTCCTTCGTAGCTTTCGCTCATGCCGAGCGCATAGGCCGGCATATTGTTCATGAAGAAGTTCGCGAAATGCTCCGCCGCGATCACGATGACGGCATCGGGTCTTGCGGCGTGCAGACGCGCGCGCATATCGTCGAAAACGGCGTAAAGTGCATCCTTCTGGTCCGCCGGCGCACGCGCCGCGCGACCGGTGATGCCGGGCGCATGACTGCAAACGCCGCTGAAAACAAGGCTCATCTCAAGCTCCCGAGATCTTTTCGTCAACGGATGTGGTCATGGCGTAAATGCCCGCGCGAACGGGTCCGTGCTGCTTCACGCCGTCCCGCATCCGCTGGAGATAGTCTGACCATTCGATCCCGCAGAGCGCCGCGAAGTGCATGAGGATCTGGCCGTTGACACCGAGCACATAAAGCAGCCCGATATCGGGACGGAGGATTGCCTCCCGCTCCTCCTCGCTGAGCGTATAGCCCGAAACGATATCGCGCGGGTCGGCACGGAATCGAGTCTTCAGCGTGTCGTCCCGATTAAGCTCGTAGAGCAGCTTGCTCAGTTGGTAGAGGCTCATGCTGCCTTGTCCCCGACTAGCGTATTGGAAAGCCTGCCAATGCCCTCGATCTCGCAGACAACCCTGTCGCCGGCCTCGCAATAGTGAACACCCTGCGGCGTACCGGTGAGAATGAGGTCGCCCGGCATCAAGGTCATCGTGGCGGACAGATAAGAAATCAGTTCAGCGACGCTCATCACCATGTCGGCAGTCGAACCGTCCTGCACGGTTTTTCCATTCACCGTCGTTCTTAGTGCAAGCGCTTGCGGATCAGCGATATCAGCGGCATCCACGACCCATGGTCCGAGCGGCGTCGCGCCGTCGCGATTTTTCACGCGCGCGTTCGGACGGTAATAATTCTCCAGATACTCGCGCACGGCGTAGTCGCAGGCGATCGTATAGCCGGAAACATGATCGAGTGCCCGAACGACTGATACGCTGCGTGCAGGCTTGCCGATCACGGCGACGAGTTCACATTCCGGATGCATCTGGTTTGCATCGGTGGGTCGCAGGGTCGTGCCGTTGTGGCCGGAAAGCGTGTTAGGGCCTTTCAGGAACACCAGCGGCGGCTCCTTGGATTGGAAACCGAGTTCCTTGTTGTGGTCCGCATAGTTGAGGCCGAGCGCGAAGATGGTTGCGCCCGGTGTGACCGGCGGTAGCCAGACGGCGTCCGCGGCTTTCACGCTTCCACCATCCGGCAGGCGGAGCACTTCGCCGTCTTCCGCGACCTCCACCCACAGCACACGGCCTTCATGTGCGATCCGTGCGCGCTTCACCGGGCGTCTCCTGCGTTGAACTGCGCCTTCAATGTGGGAAGCGATCCCGATGTCACCGTTACGCTCTGGCCCGCCCGTACGCATGGCGCATCATATGGAAGGCCGATGAGCAGCACGTCGCCTGCCGCCAGGGTCATGAACGCGGAGAGATCGGCGATCAGCGTAGCGGCATCGCGCACGAGACGCGTGGGCGCCCAGCGATGCACGCTGTTTCCATCTACTGTGGTCACAATTTCCGTGGTGAGGATGGACGGCGCGAACGCGGCGAAATCCCCAAGCGGCAAAAAGCCGTCGCGGCAACGCAGCGGTACAACCGGCCGATAGTAGCTCTCGTGCGGCACCGTGACATCAAGAGCAAGGCAGACGCCTGCCACATGCGCCAGCGCATCCGCTACCGCAGTTCGAGCCGCATCACGCCCGATCAGCAAACCTAGCGTTGCCGCAACCTCAACGTCTTCATCGCCGATGAAGACCTCAGCACCCGAGCGCGCGAAACAATTGCGCGGCTTGATGTAGACAACAGGCGCTTCCGGCGGCGCCTTGTAGGGAGAGACCGCAAAGGCGTCTGCGAGCCCCGCGCGCTCGTCCCGATCGTTGAGGACCACTCCGTAGACCGTACCCGCTAACATTCTTCCCGCCCGTCGCTGGATTTCATTTTATTTAACACGCTAACTTGTAAACTGCCACAAGCGCTGGCACTCGAAACGTCATGACGAACGCCCGACGGAAACTTCTTCCCTATCGCCAATCCCTGGCCGGAACGCTTCTTGCCGCACGCGAAGCTGTGATGGCGCCGCTGCGCCCGATGCTTCGCGAAGCGGGCGTGACCGAGCAGCAATGGCGTGTGCTCCGCGTTATCAACGACTCGGAACCGGTCGACGCCACCGCGCTTGCTGACGCCGCATTGCTGTTCGGCCCCAGCGTCACGCGCATCCTGAAGGAACTGACCGATCGCGGCCTCATCACGCGCGACACGGACGCGCGCGACCGGCGCCGCTCCATCGTCACGTTGACCGCCGAAGGGCGCAGGCTGATCGAGCACACGGCGAGCCGGACCGTGCGCGAACTCGATCGCTACGCGGAACGCTTCGGCTCCGAACGGCTCGAAGCGCTGAAAGCAGAACTTCGCGCCTTCATCGCAGCGATCGGCCCGTCTTCCGCCTGAAACCACAGGCACGGCGTCAAACGCCCAGTTTCTGGATCGCGTGATCGTCGTGCGCGAGCGCGATGTTCTTCGTCTCCATATAGAAGTCGAAGCTCCAGTCGCCGCCATCGCGGCCGATCCCGCTCGCCTTCACACCGCCGAACGGCGTCGGCAGGTGGCGAACGTTCTCGCTGTTCACCCAGACCATGCCGGCTTCCAGCGCCTGAGACACGCGAAGCGCACGGCCGAGATCGCGCGTCCAGACGTAACCGGCGAGACCGTATTCCACATCGTTGGCCTTGGCGACGGCTTCGGCTTCGTCGTTGAACGAAATCACCGTCAGCACGGGCCCGAAGATCTCTTCCTGTGCGATCCGCATGGCCTGCGCTGCATCGGTGAACAACGTGGGCTTGAAGAAATAGCCTTCACCGTCCATCCGTTCGCCGCCGACGGCAACGTTTGCACCATCGGCGCGTGCGATCTCCATGTAGCTCGCAACCTTGTCGAGGTGACGCTGGTGGATCAGTGGCCCCACCTCCGTTTCCGGATCGAGCGGATCACCGACCTTCAGGCGCGCGACACGTTCGGCAAGCTTTGCCACGAACGCCTCACGAATCGATTCCTGAACCAGAAGGCGCGATGAGGACGTGCAGCGCTGGCCATTCAGCGAATAGATCATGAACACAACCGCATCGAGCGCGCGGTCGAGATCGGCATCCTCGAACACCACGACGGGATTCTTGCCCCCGAGTTCGAAATGAACCCGTTTCAGCGTGTCGGCGCCCTGCTTCATGATCGCCGAGCCCGTGCGCGATTCACCGACGAAGGCGACGGCCTTGATATCCGGGTGCTCGGTGAGCCGCCTGCCGGTCGTCTCGCCCAGCCCGTTCACGGAATTGAACACGCCTGCCGGAAGCCCTGCCTCGTGCGCGATCTCGACAAGCAGGCGCGCCGAATAGGGCGACCACTCGGCAGGTTTGTGGACGACCGTGCATCCCGCAGCGAGTGCAGGGGCGATCTTCCAGGTGGAGAGCATGAACGGCGTGTTCCACGGCGTGATGACACCAACAGGACCGATCGGCACGCGTGTCGTCACGTTCATCATACCGCTGGCGGGAAGCGCCTGCCCATCGCGTGCGCCAGGAGCGCGGTCTGCGAAGAAGCGGAAATTCTCTGCGCCGCGGATCGCCGCCTTCGACATGAAACGCCAGCACTGGCCCGAATCCACGCACTCCACCGCGGCGATCTCGTCCGCGCGCTCAACGATCAGATCGGCGATCCGGTGAAGCACGGCGCGCCGCTTCTCACCGGAGACGGAGGCCCAATCCGGGAACGCATCCTTCGCGGCTTTCACGGCGGCATTCAGCTCGCCCTCCGTCGCATCCGCAGCCTTGCCCAACGGAGCGCCCGTTGCGGGTTCCCAGACATCGAAGGCCTGCCCTGCTCCGTTTACGGCCTTTCCGCCGATGAAGTGGCCGAGGCTGTCCGAGTCGATTGCGTGAATGCGGCGGATAGCAGCGCTGCGGCGATCGTTGCTCATGAAACTCTCCAAAAACTCTAAGGAGCTCTAGATACTTAACATGTTAAGTTCAATCAAGCGCCAAGATGGCTGTCGCCCGGCGGAATCAGTTCGCTATCGCGCCATCCCGAACGGGAAAGAACAGGTCTTTCAGGCCGGCCGATTGGGCCGGCTCGGCCCGGTAAACGATGCCGTCCTTCATCACGAAGCGCATATTTTCCAGCGCATCGATGTTGACGGTGGGATCGCCGGAAACCGCAACGATATCGGCAAGATAGTCGGCCTTGATCTGCCCCAGACGGTCTTCGACGCCGATCGCCTCCGCGCCGTTCATCGTTGCCGCCTTGATCGTCTCGCCGGCCGGAACACCGCTTGCGACAAACAACTTCAGTTCAAGCAGACTCGTTTCGCGCTCGCTGACGCCCATGTCCGTACCGGTCGCCAGCTTGATGCCATCGCGCCACGCGCGGCCGGGCGTGCCGCGCATCCATTCGGACGTTTCGGTGGCGCGCTTCCAATCCTCATCGGTCATGCGATTACGAAAACTCTGCATCATGCGCATACCGTAGTCTGCAACCGACGCCGTCGGCACGAGAATGGCGCCGCTCTGTTTGAACAGGCGGATCGATTCCTTGTCATAATAGGCACCGTGCTCGATGGTGCGTGCGCCTCGCTTAAGCGCTTCGTTGATGCCCGCGACACTGTGCGCGTGCACTGCAACCGGGCGCTTCACCTGACGTGCGGCTTCGAAGATCGCATCCAGCTCCTCGGCGGTGAACTGCACAGGCGAATTCGCTTCGCCGGTATCGTCCCGGGCACCGCCGGACGTGACAATCTTCAGAAGGTCCGCGCCGTGCCCGACCTCTTCGCGCACACGCCTGCGGCAGCTCTCCGCACCGTCGCAGCCGTTCTGCCCCTGATGGAGCGCGTGAGCGACTTCCGGAAGCACCACCGGATCGGCGCCATGTCCGGAGGTGCGCGCGATCAGCTCGCCCGAAAGATAGAGGCGCGGTCCCGGGATCTGGCCTTTCTGAATCGCATTCCGGAGCGAGAAGCCGTTGCGGTTGTTGCCGACGTCGCGAACCGTCGTGAAACCCCGCTCCAGCATCCGCCGCATCTGCCGCGCGGAATGGAGCACGACCTCCGTATCGGCCACGGTGACGGACTGCATCGTGAGGTTCATGTCCTGAAGCCCGCTGAGGTGCATGTGCACGTCCATCATGCCGGGCATCACGAACTTGTCGGAAAGATCGACGATCCGTACATCGCCGGCAAACGACGCTGCATCGGCAAAGCCGGGCCGCACTTCCACGATGCGATTGCCGCGTACGACGACCGTCTGCCTTTCGACCGGCGCCTTGCCGGGCGTGGCGAGCAGCTTGCCCGCATGGATGAGAACGGTCGGCTGAGCGGCGACGGCACTCCCCTCCGCCTGCATCGCCATCGCCGGCGTTTGGAACCCGATCAGTGCAGCGGCCAGAAGCGCGGCTTTCAGAAGGTGACGGCAGGTTTTCATCGCAGCATCTCCGTAACGCGGGCAGGCCATCAGGAACCGGACGGCTTCAGATAGTCGAGCGCCAGCATCGACATCGTTTGAACGCCGCTCTTCATGGCATCCTCGTTCAACATGAACTCCGGCGAATGCAGATCGGCAGTCGCGCCGAGCGATACGCCGGGCGCATTGACGCCAAGGAAGAAGAACAGGCCCGGTATCTTCGCCTGATAGTGGGCGAAATCTTCCGAACCCATCACGAGGCCCATGGACCGAAGCTTGTCTCCCGCCGCGCGCCTCAGCGTCGGCTCCATGCGCTCCACGAGCGCGACATCGTTGTAAACAGGCGGCGCATAGGGCTGGATTTCAACATCCGCCCTGGCGCCCGCCGCTGCGGCGATATCGGTTGCGGTCCGCTTCACGCGGGCAATGATATCCTCGCGCATCTCAGGATCAAAGGTGCGGATCGTACCTTCCATGTGCACGGCTTCCGGCACGATGTTGCTGGCTGTCCCGCCCTGAATGCGGCCGATGGTGACAACCGCGGGCGCGGTCGTGATGTTCACCTGCCGGGCCGGGATCATCTGAAGCCCGGTCACGATCTGGGCCGCGGTGGTGATCGGGTCGATCCCGTGCCAGGGCTGCGCGCCATGCGTCTGCTTGCCCGTCACCCTGATGACGAGCCTGTCAGCGCTCGCCATGCTGCCGCGTGCGCGATACGAAATGGTTCCGGC
>JAEULI010000104.1 GCA_016793845.1 Sphingosinicella sp. | reverse complement strand
AACGCCTCTGCGCGCGCAAGGATGCGGTGCAGCGTCTTTTCGCTGACCAGGTGCTCGACGATCACCGAGGGTGCCCCGATGCCCGCGATCGAGAGCACGAACGCATCGTCCGGAATTTCATCGCACGAGAGAATCTTCGGGTAACGGCCGTTCTTGATCTGGGCGCGGACGAACAGTTCGCCGACATAGGGATCGCCGCCGCCGCCCGTGCCGAGCAGCACAGCGCCGCGCGCCATATCCTGAATGTCCTGAACGCTATCGACAATGAACATGATATGCCTTTCGAAACAGCGTGGGCTCAGGCGAGCGCCGCGAGCGGGCCGACAGCGCGGACCCTGATCTGGACAGAGCCGGATTTCATATGCGTCATCGGGAGTTCGATGATCTCGACGATCTCGACCTCGCCTTCACGCGCGCCCGCCGCAACGGCGGCGTCAGTCGCTTCCTTGCGCGCCTGTTCGAGCGCGGCCTCACGGCCGAGCGTGCCGACGTCGTAGAGCTTGTCGACACGCCCGCTGACGAGCGCGATGGCAGCGCCGACCGCGTTTGCGACCTCCGCGTGCGCGGGCTTCAGCACCTCGGACGTGCCTTTCAGCTGGCGCGAGACGAGGATGCTGCCGCCGCCGACAAGGACGAGAGGGAGCGGATGATTGCTCGTCTTGATCTGGTCGATAGCGTCCTCAATCTGCAGATGCAGGTTGTCGAGCGCGGCCTCCACGGCTTCATCGGGAAGATGCGCGACCTTCGCGGGGTCGCCGATTTCGGCCTGGCCGGCGCGCACGGCAATGTCGCTCGCGGTGAGCGTTTCGCCGCCGAAGATGAGACCTTCCTCGGCGAGCCGGAAGCCGACGGATTCAGGACCGACCGTCCAGCCCTTCTCGCCCTTGCGGACGAGACTGCCGCCGCCGATACCGATCGAAAGCACGTCGGGCATTCGGAAATTGGTGCGGACACCGCCGATATAGTTCGCCGCTGTCGTCTCGCGCGGGAAACCGCGCAGCAGGAAGCCGATGTCGGTGGTGGTGCCACCGATGTCGGCGACCACGGCCTCGTCGAGCCCGGTGAGGAACGCCGCGCCGCGGATGCTGTTCGTGGGCCCGGCCGAGCAGGTGAGGATCGGGAATGCCGAGGCGGTTTCCGTGGTGATCAGCGTGCCGTCGTTCTGGCTGATGTAGATCGGCGCGTTGATTTCGAGATCGGCGATGGCCGTTTGCAGCGAGCCGATCACCTTTTCGGAAAGCTCGGCGAGCGTCGCGTTGATGACGGCTGCGTTTTCGCGATCAATGAGGCCGAGGCCGCCGACCTTCGACGACAGCGTGATGCGCGCTTCCGGCATCACCGCCTGCACGACGGCGGCAGCTTTCTCTTCGATATCCGGGCGGATCGGCGCGAAGTTCGCCGAGATGGCGACGGCCTTCAGCCCCTTGGCGCGAGCGTCCTCCGCGGCGGCGCGGAGCGCATCTTCGTCGAGCGGCGCATAATCCTTGCCCGTGTAGAGCGCGCCGCCGCCGACCATGTAAATATGCGAGCCCGCGACTTCGACGAGATCGTCAGGCCAGCCCGCGAGCGGCGGCACACCGTCCGCCTTCGGCAGCGAGACGCGGAAGATGGCGACGGGCGCCAGCCCCTTGCGCTGCACGAACGCGTTCACGAACTGCGTGGTGCCGATCATCACCGCCTCGATCGCGGCGCGATGTTCGGGGGCTTTATCGAGGATCATGCGCACGGCATTGACGACGCCGCTGCGCACGTCTGCCGTCGTGAAGCTCTTCGCCGTCGCCAGCACTTCGCGCCCGCGCATCAGCACCGCATCGGTGTTGGTGCCGCCGACGTCGATGCCCAGCCTGTATCCGCTACCGCTCATGGTCACCTTTCGAAATAAAATGAGTGGGTGGCGGGCGCCGGAAAGCGCCCGCCTGCCCTTTCTAGAATTTCACCTTCGCTTCCACGCCGTAGGTTCGCGGCGTGCCGCGATAGCCGATCGCGACATCGAGACCGGAGTATTTCGGCTGGAAGAACTCGGAATAATACTTCTCGTTGAAGATGTTCCGCGCGAAGGCGTAGATTCCGTAGTTGCCGAACTCGACACCCATGCGGGCGTTCAGAAGGTCATACGGATTCTGCACCGAGGCGTTGTCAGCATCCCAGTACTTCTTGCCGATGTGCTGGTGCTCGATACGCACGAACCCCTCCACGGTCTCGCTGAGATCGCCGCGATACTGGATCGAGCTGTTGATCGACAACGGCACCGTGCGCGGCGAATGATTGCCGACGTCGGACGGAAACAGGCTGCGCTTGATCTCGCTGTCGGTGGTGCCGACCCCGAAGCTCGCATCGAGCCCCGGCGCGAGCTTGGCCATCGCCTCAATCTCGAAGCCCTTGATCTGGACCTTGTCGATCGTGTCGATGATCTGCGATGCAGTCGCGGCATCAACGTAGAAGTACTGATAGTTCTTCACGTTGGTGAGATACGCCGCACCGTTCAGCGTCAGCTTGCGATCGAACCACTGTGTCTTGAAGCCGACCTCGAAGTTGTCGAGCGTTTCGGCGTCGAACACCGGCACGGTCACGTTCGGCGCGTTGAAGCCGCCCGAACGGAAGCCGGTGCTGTAGGTGGCGTAGACGAGGCGGCCGTCTTCAGGCTTCCATGTCAGTGTCACCTTCGGCTGCACGCGGTCGAACGAGGTCTTGCGAACCGCGCCGGTCACCACATTCGTCTGCTCGCGCTGGTCTTCGTCATAGCGGATACCGCCGGTCAGCGTGAGCGTGGGCGTCAGATCGTAATCGACCTGCGCGAACGCGGCATAGGCGTTGTTGTCGTTCGTTTCGTTATTGTTCGCGATAAGCAATGCAGTGTTGTCGAACTGGTCGGTGCCGTCCAGATCGATGAAACCGCGCGTCACCAGCGCCCTGTCGGTGTGAAGATAATAGACGCCGACGAGCCAGCGGAACGCCTGATCGCTCGCAGAAACGAGGCGGAGTTCCTGGCTGAAGGTTTCCAGCTTGGCGTTCTGCCCCTGCCCGGCCTGGAAGCCAAGGCCGAAGATGCCGCCCGGCGAATCCACCGGATTACGGAAATCGAGATCGGCGCGGTTGTTCTGCTTGAACTTCGACCACGCGCTGATGCCCGTTAGCGTCGCAAAGCCGAAATCATAATCCCACTTGCCGGTGAGATCGACGCTGTGACCTTCCGCATAGGCCGGGAAATTGAACTGCGGGTTCACGAAATCGCGCGGGATACCGGAGAATACGGCCGCGTAGCTGTTCGAACCACCCCGGAAATCGCCGTATTCGGCACGAAGGTCGAAGGTCAGCAGATCGGTCGGCTTTAGGATCATGCGGCCGCGAAGCGAATAGTCGTGATCGATGTAATCGACGTGATCGCCGCGGAAATCGTTCTTGATGAGGCCATCCGACGACGTGTAGCTGCCCGAAACGCGGAGCAGCACCTTGTCCTCGACAAGCGCGCCCGAGATGCCGGCAGAGGCGTCGATCGTGTCGCCGTTCGCGTAACCGAGGTTGACGAAGCCTTCGAGTTCATTGCCCGGCGCCTTCGTCACCACGTTGATCGCGCCGCCCACGGCGTTGCGTCCGTAAAGCGCGCCCTGCGGGCCCTTCAGTACCTCGATGCGCTCGATATCGAAAAGGGTGACGCCGAGCTGCTTCTGGTTGGTCTGCGGCACGCCATCGAGCACGAAGGCGATGGGCGGATCGGCATTGTTGATCTGGGTGAGGCCACGCATCGTGATGAAGTTGCTGCGATAGGTGTCGCCGCGGTCGTAGGTGATGTTCGGCACCTGCGCGATGATGTCGGACGTCGACTTGATGCCTGCGTCCTCGACCGCCTGCGCCGTGAACGCCGTCACCTGAATGGGGACGTTGCGGAGCGGTTCGGCGCGCTGCTGCGCGGTGATGATGATCTCGTCGGTGTCGGCATCCTGCGCCAGCGCCGCGCCCGGCAAAATCGCCAGCGCGGCCGAGGCCAGAAAGGCTGTTCTCAGGTTACGATTCGTCATTTCCCTTACCCCTTTTTTGCTGTTTTCCCTGCACGCCCATATTCGCGCAGAGGAGCAGGCCGTGCGACGCCGGAGTCGGGTAGTGGAAGGCGCTGTCGGGTGGCGCCGCCGGATTAGGGCCGCCTATTTTTCCTGCGCGCGCGCGACGGCGGCCTTGCGGCTCGATACGCCGAGCTTGGCGTAGATCTTCTTGAGATGGAACTTGATGGTGTTCTCGGTGAGCCCGAGACGCCGCGCGATCAGCTTGTTGGACGCGCCTTCGGCGAGGTGCGCGACGATCTCCGATTCGCGGTCGTTGAGGGCATCAGGCGAAAGATACTGGGGCTTGGCCTTCAGCGCCCTGATGACGGTTTCCGCGTGCTGCTGTTCGAGCGGCGACGCGGCACGCTTCGCCACCCGCTCCATGATCGCGCGGACAGCACTGCCCTCCTCGACGAACGGCGACAGAATCTCCTCAGCGAAGGCATGGTGCACGGCCGCCGCCATCGCTTCATCGGCACCAGCCTCGTCGCCCAGCCGGTCGCGCACGAGCGACAGCAGCACATGGCCCTTCACCATCGTGACGAGGCGTTCGCCCGTGCGCCCCTCCTCGATCATCGCGCGGGCACCCTCCCCCGCCGCGGCGACGCGTCCGCGCGCGAGATCGATGAGGATACGCGCCTGCATCGCAAGGTCGCGCGTGCGCCATGGCACATGGCCCGCATCGACCGCGAGCGTCTGTGTGACCGCCTCGGCACTGTCGATGCCGCCGCTGCGAAAGCGATAGATCGCCTCCAGCGCCTTCAGCAGGTCCGTAACGCAAAGGAGCCCCTGATTGCCGAGCCGCGTCCTCAGCTCGGCGATCACGCGAAGCGCCGCCGGAAGTCCGCTGCGGCGCCACGCGACATCGACGATGATCGGCCAGGACACGGCGTACTGATCGTACCACGCCTCGCCCGCACCGAACTGATCGAAGGCGACACGCACGAGGTCCGCCGCGCTTTCGCGATAGTGCCGCAGATAATCCACCGCGGCGAGCGCCATGCGCGCCGTTGCCGTTACGGTCACTTCGATGCCGCCCGCGCCCCGGCGCCGAAGCGTGGCGGCGGCAAGCTCCGACGCGGTTTTCAGCGAACCGTGCGCGAGCGCGACGAGCACGTCGTGCGTCATCAGATGCTGTTCGGCGAAGGGCAGCATACCGATCGCCTGATATGTCTCGCGCGTGCGGATCACCGACTGGTGCGCCGCGTGCAGATCGCCGCGCATCTGGTACATCACGACCATCGTATTTTCGCACCACGCCCAGAACAGCGGCAGGTCGGGCGCCAGCGCGCGCACCTTCTCCACCTCCGCCTCGCGCGTCGGTGCGATCCCGTTGATGTAGCATTCGAAGAGCAGATCGAGGGCATGACCTTCGAGTTCGAGCTGGGAATCCCGGCCCGCCGGATCGTTCAGATAGCCGCCCGAACTCTCGCGGATGCGGCGCAGCCAGTTGCTCGCCTCTCCGAAGTACCCGGCCTTGAAGTGGGCGAGCGCCGCCATCAGCTGCAGACGCGGCTGGGCTTCCAGAACCTCGGGAGGCGTTTCGCGCAGGATCGCGCGAAGCTCACCCGCGCCGTAGGTGAGGAAAATGAGGATGAACGGAATCCCGCCCAGCGTCTCCACCATCGTCGCGCGATCTCCCGCGAGATCGTAGTGCCGCACCGAGGCGGCGTAGCGCTGCTGCTGCCAGAGCCAGTCCGCCGCGCGCCGGTGCAGCCGTGCCGCATGATCCGGGCTGCGATTGAGGCGGGCCTGGGCATAGTCCGACAGCAGCGGATGCAGCCGCCAGGCAGGCTCACCCTCCGATTCCGTCCGCTGCACGAGCGTCGGCAGTTCCGCCTCCACCTCTTCGAGCAGTGCGGCGCTATCGCGCCGATCGCGCACGTAATCGGCGAGGCTCGCCTCGACATAGTCGAACGGCGACAGCTCGGTGAGCAGCGTCTGGCTGTGCTCACCGAGCATCGCGAAGACCTGCTCGGCGAGATAGTCGGCGACCTCATCCACCTGCCCGCTGAAGCGCGGCATCCGCGCGGAGACGCCCATCCGGCCGCGCCAGAGGCGGTAGAGCTGGACGGCGACGGGCCAGCCTTCGGTCTGCTCGGCGATCGCCGCGAGTTCGGGCGCGTCGGCAGGGAGACCAAGCGCCTCGCCAAGCTCCGCGTCGCTGAGGCGAAGCTCGGCCGGATCGATGATGCGGACGATACCCTGCGTGCGCAGCACCGAGACGGCGAGTGAGGGCTTGCGCCGCGTGGCCAGCACGAGGTGCACCCAATCCGGCAACGCATCCGTCATTTCTTCGACGAGGCGCGCCACACCCGGGTGATCCACGCGGTCGAAATCGTCGATGATGAGCACGATCGGCCGCTCGTCGCGGTCCAGCTGCAGCAGGATCGCATCGAGCATGGTCGCCGCCGGGCTGTCGCCGGTCTTGGGACGCATGGCATCGCCCATCTCGACCCCGGCGGCGGCGAGCGAACGGGCGACCATTTCCAGAAACACGTCGGGCTCGCGATCGAGATCGGACGCGGTGTACCATGCCGCCGCGATGCCCTGCTGGGTCAGACGCTGCCACCACTGCCCAAGCGCTGTGCTCTTGCCGTAGCCGCGCGGGCCGACAACGATCGTGAGCTTGCCAGCGCGGGCGACATCGAGCGAACGCAGCACGAGTTCGCGCGTGGCGAGCGGCGCGCGCTGCACCGGCGGGCGCAGACGGCGGCGGCTTGCCCGTTCGCGCGCGCCGGACCGTTCCGTTTCGCGAGGTTCGGCCGCTTCGTTCAAACCCGGTCCTTTACGTTCGGCCCTTCCCGGCCCCCATCAGCAGCGCGCCGATCAGGCAGGCGCCGCCCGCGACCAGCCCGAAGGCATTCCAGTCGGCGGCCGCGACAAGCGGCGCCGCAAGCGCCGGGCCGAGCGCGCCGCCGAGCATCAGAAACGCAGGCGCGGCTCCAGCATGACGGGCGTCTCCAAGTTGCCCTGCGCGGGCGATGACATAGGGTAAACCAAAACCCGGCAGCAAGACCAGCGCGGCGGCCGCCACTGCGAACATCCACAAGCCCTGCCCGTGCGCCATCAGCACAACGTCCGCCGCGAGCAGCAGGCTGAAGCCCAGCACCGGCACGCGCAGCCCCGCCCGCTCGCCGAGCAGGCGCGCGAGCAGCGGCCCGATCATCATGACAACCGCGCACGCGGCCATGATCTTGCCCACGAGCTGCATGTCGAGGCCCTTCGCGGCACCGAGCGGGAAGATCGAATTCCATGCCATGCTCTGCCCCACGAACATCACGGCAAGGCCGATAAGCACGAGCAGCGCGCGCGGAATGGGACGGAAACCGGCGCTGCTCTGCTGCACATCACCGCGGAGGCCCACCGCCATCGAGAGAAACGCACAGAGCGCAGTTGCGGTGAGCGCCCCGAACACGGCCGTCACACCCACGGTTTCGACGAGCGGCGGCAGAACGATGTAGAAGAGCGCTGCAAAGCAGGCGAGACCGATCTGCATCGTGGCGAGCGTCTTCTGCGCATCCACCCGCTGCGCCGCGAGTGCCGTCGCTGTGGCCAGCACCACGCCGATTGCCAGACCGGACAGCAGGCGCCCGGCAACGAACGCGGCGTCCGGCGCAAGCATTGCAAGAAGGTTAGCCCCGACCGAAACAGCCGCTGCGCCAAGGCAGAGCGGCCGTGCTCCGATCCTGCCCGCAACGGCTGCGGCACCAAGCGTGCCAAGGCCGATCGCCGCCATCTCGCCGGACGCCACCACGCCGGCAAGCTCACCCCTTGCCTCCGATGCCGCAAGCCAGAGCGGAATCGCCGTCGTTCCCGAAAACCCGGCAATGTTTCCTGCGACGAGACTGAAGACCGCGCTTTGACGTTCCGGCGCGGGCGGCTGCGGCTCAGACAAGGGCGTTCCTGCGGATGCGCCCGTCGGCAACGATGAGCGCGATCCGGTCGTGCTGTTCGAATATGGAGATGTCCTCAAGCGGGTTGCCGTCCACCACCAGCAGATCGGCAAACGCCCCTTGTGTTATCGTACCCAGTTTCCCCTCCATCCCGAGCAAGGCCGCGTTCACCGAGGTCGCCGAACGCAGGATTTCATCAGGGCTCATGATCTCGCGGCGGAGCGCGAACTCCCGCGACTGGCGGCTCATCACCGCGCCCAGAAGATCGGTGCCGAACCCGATCTTCGCCCCCGCCGCCCGCAGGCGATCGAGCGACGTCGCGGCCTGATCTCCAACCTCGGCCACCTTGGCCAGTGCAGCCGCGGGCAGGCCCATCGAGGGGCCGACCGCGCGGATCGCATCGATGATCGCCAGCGTCGGCACGGCGAAGGCATCGTGCTCGACGATGGCGGCGACGCCATCCGCCTCCAGCATCGTTGCGTGTTCGATGGAACGTACACCGTTCTTCACGCAGCGGATCGCGGCCTCATTCGTGTGTGCATGTGCCATCACGTAGGTACGGCGCGTCGCGGCCTCCGCGACCGCGACGCGGATTTCCTCGTCGCAGAACTGGTGCATCCAGATGGGATCGCTCGGCGACAGCACGCCGCCAGACACGAATAGCTTGATCTGATGCGCGCCGCGCCGGAGCTGTTCGCGCACCATCTTGCGCATCTCGTCCGGCCCGTCGACGACGACCGACAACGATCCGCAATAGGCGCACGCGCAGCCATCGAAATGGTCGGGCTCGCGCATGTCGCCGTGGCCGCCCGTCTGGCTGATCGCGAGGCCGGGGTAGAAGAGGCGCGGGCCGTTGATGAGGCCCTTCGCCAGCCCCGCCGCGAGCACATGATCGCCGCCCGCCGCATCGCGCACAGTCGTGAAGCCACGCTGCAGGGTATCTTCCATGATCTTGCGCGCATGAAGCGCACGGAGGCCGGGCGGCATATTGTCGATCACCGCCGGGTTCGCCTCCGCACCGTAACAGTGGAAGTGCGCATCGATGAGGCCGGGCATCGCGAAACGGCCGCCGCCATCGATGCGATGCGCATCCGATCCGGTCACGGGCTTGTCGGAAACTTCGCGGATCGTGGTTCCTTCGACGACGATCGACATGCCCTCGCCGAGCACGGCTTCTCCGTCGAAGACAGTCACGTTTTCGATGATCAGCGTCATGGGTGCAGGTTCCTGTATCTTGCGCCGCGCTGCAAAGGCCGCAGCGGGTGGTGACGACGAAATCGGGGTGGCGGCTTAGCCAAGGGCAACGGTCACGTCTGCGGATGCCGGACGCGCGCAGCAGAGCAGGACACGGTCTGCCGCGAGCGGCATGGCGGGAGACGGCGAATGCTTGACGCTGCCCGACACGAGCGTGCTTTCGCACGCACCGCAGCTTCCCGAACGGCAGCCGAATGCTGGCGCGAGGCCGGCGGTTTCGGCCAGTTCGAGCAGGCTGGGGTTCGCGGCCTGCGTCCATTCCGCGACGGTGCCGTCGAAGTCCACCCACGCCCGGGCAATGGCGGGAACGGCATCTGCCGCACCGGGCACGAACGATTCCGATCGCACCTGCCCTGGCGGGACACCCATCGCGGCGAGCGCTTCACGCACCATCGCCTCGAACGGTGCGGGGCCGCAGATGTAGACGTCGCTGAAAATGCCTTCGAGTTCGACTTCGCGGCCGAAGGGCGCTGTCTTGTAGGCAGGCGCGAGAATATCGCGCAGCCGCTCCGGCGTGAGCCTTCCGGCTTCGTACCCGGCATCGCCCTCACGCGGCGCGGAGTAGAACACGTGGGCCAGCGCCGCATCTTCGCCCGCAGCCGCGAACGCGTGCGTTTCACCGCTCCGCGTCTGGTGAATCCAGAGGAGCGGCGGCTGCACGTCCTGCCGCGCCCGGTGCGCCTTCAGCATCGCGAGCATCGGCGTGATGCCGATCCCCGCGCTGATCAGCACGACGCGCATGAAGCCGTCTCGCTTCAGCGTGAAACGTCCCGCCGGGGGCCGCGCCCAGACCGTGCCGCCGCGCGCGCCGATCTCGTGGAGGAGCGCCGACCCCGTCCCCTCCGCGATACGCTTCACGGTAAGGCGGTACTGCTCCGGCGTGTCGTCGTGATCGGAAAGCGTCCAGCTCCGGACCGGAGCATCGTCGCCGTTCCCGAGCCGCACGGTGAGGAATTGTCCGGCGAGCGCCGGCGCCAGCGGCGTATCATCGAGCGGGGTGAGCGCGAAGGAGGCGATGTCCTTCGCTTCCACGCGCAGCCGTTCGGCCCGAAAGGGGCGCCAACCGCTCCAGCGGCCGGTCTTGAGCCGCGCCATGTCCTCCAGCCCCGCAATGCGTTTCGCCAGCATCCCGCGGGCCTGTCCGCCGAGCCAGGGGTTGGCCAGGGGCTCGCGCAGCGCCTGCGGATCTGCGTCCCGCGCGACGAGCAGGCGGGAGAGATCGCCAACGGTGATCGCCGAGGGATCGGGCGCTTCGATCGTGGCAACGTCTCCGGCGCCGACCGGTCCCGGGCTTTCGACCGCGAGGTAGAAGCCGATATGGCCGCTTTCGATCATCGGCCCGAGCACGCTGTCGGGCTGATCCATGCGCCACGCGAATTTGAAGCACGGGATGCGCGGCGAGGTGACGCGGAACGCCGCGCCGCCGATACGGACGATATCGCCGATGCGCAGCGTGTTTTCATCGAAACCGGAAACGACGATGTTCTCGCCGAAGCGGCACCAATCCCACGCGGCGCGATCGACGCCGAAGCGCGCCGCCCACATATCGTAGTGCTCCGCAGGCGCGGCGAGGACGGCTTCGGTGTGGACCGCGGTCTCGTTGCCTTCCGGTCCGCCCGCACCGAACCAGAGCGCGCCGGGCGCAGGGCTGCGCACGATCGAGGTGAAGGTCCGCTGCCCCCTCACATCCTGCCACACCGGCCTTGCCGTGCTGACGGCCGCCACTCTCCGCTCGATCCCCATGGGGAGAGGATAACGCCTGTGCGTGTCGCAACAATCCGGCGCGATGGGTGATCCCCCATCGGTTCGGGTAGCAAGCTAGTCCGCGCTGCCAGCGCTGTCGGCGAGATCCATGAAGCGGCGCGCGGCCTCGCGCTCGTCCGCATCCTCGAACGCCTCGAGATCGGGCGCATCGCCCAGCATGTACATCAGCGCCCAGAGCGCGAAGCGCCGCCCGGCGTTCGTTTCGAGGCCGAAGTCGACACGCATACGGTCAAGCCCGGCAGTGAGCGCCGAGCCGTTCAACGCCTCGATCTCGGCGGTGCCGAAGTAGCGGAACAGAAGATCGTGAAAGTCCATGCGCTCCCATAGCCCACGCGCACCGCCGAAGACGAACGAAAGCGACGTTGACACGCCCCTTTTCGTTGAATATAAACTCAATGAGTTTTAATTCAATATTATAAAAAGGGGGTACTCATGAAGGGATTTTCCCGTTTGTGGATGGCGAGCAGCGCGCTGGCGCTGATGGCGCCGTATGCGGCGTCGGCCGAAGAGGCTGTGCCGACCGACGAGATCGTGGTGACCGCGCAGAAGCGCGCGCAGGCGTTGCAGGATGTGCCGCTCAGCATTTCGGCGCTCACCGCCGAGCAGATCGAGAAGCGCGGCTTCGATGGCTTCACCGACTACGCCCGCAGCGTGCCCGGCCTGTCGTTCGTGGATCGCGGCTCGGGCCGCAACAAGATCACCCTGCGCGGCGTTTCCACCGGCGTCGACCAGAACCACCAGTCGCCGGTCGGCATCTACATCGACGAGACGCCGGTCAGCTTCCCGAACAACGAGCCTGACCTTCGCCTTTACGACGTCGAGCGCATCGAGGTTCTGCGCGGCCCGCAGGGCACGCTTTACGGTGCGGGCTCGATGGGCGGCACCATCCGCATGATCACGGCGAAGCCGAAGCTCGACCGCATCGAGGCGTCGGTCAGCGGATCGCTTTCCACCACGCGTCACGGCGACGAGAGCGTTGCGCTCAACGGCATGATCAACGTGCCGCTCGCCACGGACAAGGTCGCGATGCGCACCGTCTTCTATTACCGCAACGAGGGCGGCTTCGTTGACAACGCGCAGCTCGGCAAGAGCAATGTGAACGACGCCGAGACCTGGGGGGCGCGCTTCTCGCTGAAGATGGCGCCGAGTGAGACGTTCGACGCGACGGCGAGCATCCTCCTTCAGCGGTCCGACTTCGGCGGCACGCAGGAGATCGATCCGACGCTCGCCGGCCTCACCCAGCGCCGCGCCGTCGCCGAACTGCGCAGCGACGACCTCACCGTCTACAGCCTCGTGCTCCACAACGATTTCGGCTGGGCGGATCTCGTCTCGACGACGAGCTATCTCGACCGCAAGATCAACGACAACCGCGACGTCACCGCCTTCCTCGGCGTGCCGGTGCCGGTGTGGCTAAACAACGTCGTGCCGGACAAGAACTTCGTGCAGGAAATCCGCCTCGCTTCGCCGAGCGGCGGCACGGTCGAATGGATCGCGGGGCTCTATTATTCGCGTCGCAAGAACTCGCTCTACCAGCTTGCGTGGCACGGCGGCCTGTTCGGCATCCCGACGACCACGCCGCTCCTCGACAGCGACATCAACAACGTGACGAAACAGTATGCCGCGTTCGGCGAACTGAGCGTCAACGTGACCGAGGCGCTGAAGATCACCGGCGGTCTGCGTGCCTTCAAGGTGAAGGAGCACTTCAGCAAGGTTTCCGACGGCATTATCGCCGGCGGCTTCTCGTCAGATTCGGGCGGATCGAGCGAGAGCAAGATCAACCCGAAGATCAACATCTCGTACAAGGCGACGCCCGACATCCTCGTCTACGCACAGGCCGCACAGGGCTTCCGCGTCGGCGGACCGAACACGACCATCCCGCCGCTCGGCGGCGTGTCGGCGCCCGCAACGTTCGATTCGGATTCGCTGTGGAACTACGAGGTGGGCTTCAAGTCCGACTTCCTCGGCGGCAAGGCGACGTTCAACGCCTCCCTGTTCTACATCGACTGGAGCGATATCCAGGTGACGGTGACGCGCCCGGACGGCTTCTCGTACGTGACGAACGGCGACAAGGCGAAGAGCAAGGGCGCGGAGGTAGAGCTTTCGCTACGGCCCGTCGGCGGCCTCGAACTCGGGGCGACGCTCGCTTACACCGACGCCTATCTCGCCGCGAACAGCGCGAGCGGCGCGGGCCTGAAGGGCGACCGGATTCCGGCGGTGCCGAAGTGGAGCTACGACATCTTCGGCCGGTACAGCTTCCCGCTGTCGGACGCGCTTTCGGGCTACATGCAGGCGAACATCCAGCATGTCGGCGGCAGCTATAACGGCTTCCCGAGCGACGTTCCCGCGCCCGATCTTCAGCACAGCTACGAGCTGGCGAACGCGAAGATCGGCGTCGAGACCGGCGACCTCGACATCAGCCTGTTCGTGAACAACCTCTTCGACAAGCGCGCCGAGCTCTTCGTCGATACGACGCTCGGCGACCAGCGCATCAACGTCAATCGCCCGCGCACGTTCGGTATCAGCGCGAGCAAACGGTTCTAGTAAACGTTCTCAGTACCCCGCGACCGCGTTGGTCGCGGGCCCCTCACTAGCGACTCGCAATGGGCGCGACGGCGATAGCAGCCGCCGCGCCCAATTTTTCGCGCGGCGGGTTGGCGAGGAAAACAGCACGGTAGGTGAGCGTCGCCAGCGCCTCGGCAAGCTGGTCGCGCGAGTCCACGCAGTCCGCGAGATCGGGATTCTGCTGCACATAATATTCGTGGACGACACCGTCCGACATCGAGCCGAGGCAATAGGCCATCAGCAGGCTGGTCTTGCGGTCGAGCTTTTCCGGGCCGAGCGCTTCGGACAGGCGCCGCGCGAAACTGTGCGTCCACTGACGGTTCGAGGCCTTCCAGATTTCACCGAACTCGGGAATCTCTTCGGAGGCCTGCAACATGCAGCGCATGAGCCCCGGCTGCTCCTCGAAATGCCCGATCAGAATCTTGTATTGCTCGCGCAGCGTTTCGAAGAGGTCGTCGCTCGGGGTGACCTTGCGCGCCTTCGCCGTCATCTCGGCCATGTAGTCGGACAGCACCTCGCTCGTCACGGCCTTCAGATCGGGGAAATAATGATAGAACAGCCCGACCGCGACACCGGCCTCGCGCGTGACATCGGCGATGCGCATCTGCCGGTAGCCGATGCGGCCCAGTACGCGGATCGTCGCTTCCTTCAGGCGTGCGCGCGTTTCGAGCGCCTGCTCCTTGCGGCTTAGCGCGGCCTTGCGCCCCGGCGCTTTTTTTGGCCCGTCCATGGCTGTCTCCCCGGATATCCAGCGATCAGCTAGACAGGGTTGAACATGAGTTCAATGAATTTCCTCACGCACTCGGACGGGCCGCGATTTCGATTGACAGGGTGGATGCGATGAATATTTACTCATTGAATATTAATTCATCGAAACTTCATGGTGGGGATCCAGTGCCGATGCGCATTCTGAAATGGCTCGCCTGTCTTGCCGCGCTTTTGGCCTCACCCGCTGTCGCAGCGCCGGCACAACCTGTTGAAGCCTGGGCGGACGCGCTGTTCCAGCCCGCGTTGAAAACGCACCGCTTTACGGGCGCCGAGATCGTCGTGGTGGAGAACGGCGCGGTGACGTTCGCCAAGGGATACGGCCTTGCCGACCCGGCGACCGGCCGCGCGATGGACCCGGCGGCGACCGAGGTCCGCATCGGATCCACGACCAAGGTGATCACCGCGACCGCGATCGCCCAGCTTCACGAAAAGGGCCTGATTCGATCGCTCGACGACCCCGCCAACCGCTACCTCAAGCGCGTGCAGCTTCCCGACTGGAAGGGCCACCCGGTTACCATCTGGCACCTGCTGACGCACCGCGCGGGCTTCGAAGACAAGGCGTTCGGGCTCGGCACGGACCGCACCATCGCACATCCCGTGAGCGCGGACGTAATCGCCCGCGCGATGCCGAAGCTGGTGCGCGAACCGGGCACGTGGTCTGTCTATTCGAACTTCGGAACGGCCGTGCTCGGCCTCATCGTCGAGGACGTCTCCGGCCAGCCGATCACCCGCTATTTCAAAGAGCACATCTTCGCGCCGCTCGGCATGGAGCGCTCGTATCTGAACCTCGCGCTTTCCCCCTCGCCTGCACACGCTCGCCCCTATGCGACGTTCCCGAACGGCGAGCGGCAAGCGATCGGCTATGTGCCGATGAACCCGTTCATCGCGCCTGCGGGCGGCGTCAGCACCACGGGGCTCGACATGGCGCGCTTCATGATCGCGCAGATAGAGGGCGCAAACGGCAAGCCCTCGATCCTGTCGGCGGAGGGTTTCCGGCGGATGCAGACGCGGCGTGTGGCCAACCACCCGGCGACGACCGGTTTCGGCATGGTGTTCATCGAAGGCATGTGGAACGGCGTGCATGTCGTGGAGCACGGCGGCGGCTGGCCGGGCTTTCAGACCGTGATGGTGCTGGTGCCCGAGCGCGGCATCGGTGTGTTCGCTTCGATCGTCGGCGAAGGGCCCGTTGTCGACCTCACCGAGCAGTTCCGCTCGCTCGTCGGCAAGACGCGGCTTGCGGCGGACCCGGCGAACCCGGTCGAACCGGTGCTGAATTCGGCCTTTGTGCGCGAGGCGGCGCTGACGCGCTTCCTTGGCGCCTACCGTCCCACAGAAGCGCCGGTAGCGCGTCCGGCGAGCGATTTTGCGGGCACCTATTGCCGGCAGCGCCGTTCCTACAGCACCGTCGAAGCCGCCTTCGACTTTCTCGGCGCGGGCTATGCGGTGATCACGGCAGCAGCAGGCGCGGACGGCACGCTCACCATTCGCGGCGTGCCCAGCTATCGGCAGGTGGCGCCCGGCGTGTTCTTCAATCCGGAGGCCGCACCGCAGGCGCTCGGCGATCCGAACACGTCCGCGCTGTTTGCCTTCACCGCCAGCAACGACACGGCCACCGGCATGGCGCCGCTGCTGTCCGTGGATGCCTGGGAGCGGTGCAGCGACACGTGGAACCCGCGCGTCGCCGGAATGCTGCTGCCCGTGCTGCTGCTCGTCGCTTTCACCGGCATCCTCTGCCTGTTCTGGCCCGGAAGCACGCGCGCCGAGCGCCTTTCCCGCTGGCTGCCGCTGCTGCAGCTCGGCACGGTGATCGCCCTGCCGCTCGTGCTGCTCGGCTTCTACGCGGCGGACGACGGCATCATGTACCATGTGCTCGAAGCGCAGCCGGGGCGTTTCATCGGCCTTGCGATCACCGGCAATCTCGCGGCGATCGTCGCCGTACTCACGATTGCGGCTGCCATCACGGCATGGCTGCGCGGCTGGTGGGGCGAAGGCCGCCGCGCCGTTTTCCGACGCTTGCATTTCAGCCTCATCGCTATCGCCGCGGCGGGCATTCTTGCTTTCCTCGCCTCGCTCAATCTTATCGGATGGAACCTGCCGTAATGGGAACGGACATGAAATCGAAAATCGGAAAACCGCTCGGTACCTCGCGCTGGTTCGACGTGGAGCAGACGCTGGTCACGCAGTTTTCCGCGTCCACGCTCGACAACGACCCTATGCATCTCGATCCCGAATGGTCGAAGGCGAACACGCCGTTCGGCGGGACCGTGGCGGCGGGTTTCTGGACCACATCGATGCTGATCACGATGTCGCATGACATCGGCTTCATCGATGCCTTCGGCGAGCGCGAGGGCGGCGCCTGGTATGCGCTGAACTACGGCTTCAACCACATGCGGCTGATCACGCCGGTGCCCGTGGGAAAGCGCATCCGCGCGCACATGAGTCTGCGCGACTTCCAGGATCGCGGCGAGGGCAAATTCCTGTTCACGATCGACGTGGAGGTCGAGATCGAGGGCGAGGAGAAACCCGCGCTCGTTGCCGAATGGCTGGCGATGGTCTTGCGGTCCTAGCGCGCGGGCTTGCCGGGCGGCCTCGGACGTCGCGGCTGCCCCGGACGCGACGGGTTCGGACGGGGCGCGCCGCGCGGGCCGGAGGGCTGGGGCGGCTGCGGGCGGCGCGGCGGCGGCGCGAGATTGGGGTTCAGCACGGTGTACCCCTCCTTTTGGAGGCGCGTGAACGCCGCGCGCACACTCGTGAGGATCGATGCCTGCAGCGCCTGCGGCAGATCATCGAAGGTCGTATTCGGGTGAATGGCATTGAGATCGCGAAGCAGAGTGTTAGGCACGCCGCCGGACGCTGTACGCAGCGCGGAAACGCCGTCGATCACTGCTGCGACGATAGCCTCCCGCATCACTTCGGCCGCCGGCTTCACCATGACCTTCCACTCCTGCCCAATATCGCGAAGCGCTATACACAGCCCCGCGCGGGCACGGAACCAGTAATGCGCTCCGATGAGGGCAGTATCCGCACTTCACGTGGTCATTGGGATTTCCCGAAGAACATCAGAAGCTCGGCATTGAACGCAGGCACCACCACGCCGCCGTGGCTTTCGCCGTCGAAGACCTTGAGGCCGGGATAGCGCAGCCCCGGATAGGCGCGGCCGCGCAGGCGTGTTTCGAAATCGGCAAGCTGCGCCACCGGATCGGGATTACCTAGACGCGCAACGATCTCGGTTTCCTCGGCCTTGAGTTCGGGCGGGAGCGCGAGCACATGGGCAAGCGTGCGCTCTTTGCCGCCGACGCCGAGAAAGAGCGTCGCCCGAAGATCGTGGTGACGCTTTGCCCAGTCCGCCTCGCGTGCGAGGAGGTTGCCGTCCGCCCACAGGATCGGCGGGCTGGAGATGCCGTAATAGCGGAAGCTTTCCGGGCGCGAGAACAGGACGTGAAGTCCGAAAAGCCCGCCGAGCGAATGGCCGACGAGCGCAGCGTTCGCATTGTCCACGGGGTAGCGCTGCGCGATGCGCGGTTTCAGATCGGTCTCGATGAAGCGCAGGAAGGCATCGGCCCCGCCTTCCCTGATCTCCGGCCCTTCGCCCACGATCTTGCGAAGGAGCGCGGCGTGCGGCGCATCGCCGATGGACGTGTAGTCGCGCAGGCGCAGCGTGATCGTGTCGGCCATGCTCTGCACGGGATAGCCGATCCCGACAACCGCGACCGGCAGTATGTCCCCTGCATCAATCAGCACGCGGACGATTTCGGTGAACAGGGGAAAATGCCCGTCGGCATCGAGAAGATAGACGACAGGGAGGCGCGCATCCGGGCGTATTTCGGGCGGGATGAACACATGGATGCGGTGATCCGCGCCCGTATCGCGGGACGACATGTCGAACGTCGTGGCCGGAGCGGCAAGCGTGCTGCGCGTGATCTCCGATGCTGCCAGGGGAACCGGGGCGAGCAGCAGAAAGACAAGCAGAAACCCCCGTATCATGCGTCGCCTCTTAGATTCTCAATGCCTTTTGCATCCGCATGATGGGCATAGAAGCTCTTGTTGACGATGATCCATGCACCGTTCCGCTGCGCGAGCGTCAGATAGTCGGTGTAGTATCGCCCGCGGAACCAGTCGACGACGCGGACGATCGCGACCGGCCCGGTGCGATCGACGAGATCGATCCGCCATTCCGTGTGCGCCTCGCCATCGTAGGGCGTTTGCAGCATCGCGGCGAACGCATCGAGATCGCGGCGGACCTCGCTGCCGTCGCGCCAGCCCTGAAAGCGTGCTTCGGGATCGAAGACCTGCCTCAGCGCCGCTTCGTCACCCGCGACCATCGCGTGGTAATAGGCCTCGACCACACTGCGGATCGCATCTTCACTCACAGTTCTTCTCCCACCGCCCGCAGATCAGCAGCAAAACGCCCGGCAAGCGGGCCGTCACCAGCGCCGATACCCAGATGAAGCCCCGACGGTTCCCGCACGGCGAGCGTGAACCAGCCGCGCCGGGCCATACGCCGATGCACGAGCTTCATGTCATGACACGGCGAGGTGACCACGACGAGACTGAACAGCGGATCGCCCAGCACCGCGAAGCCGGGCACGGCGTTCACGGCATCGACGAAGGCGCGCCGCGCGGCGGAAAGATCGTGCGCGAGCTTGCGATACCCGTCGACGCCCAGATAGCGCATCACCGCCCATGCCGACGCGAACGGCGCACCCGGCGCGGTTCCGGCGAGCGTTTCCGTCGCCATCGTCGGCAGCGGATGATCCGAATAGACGAAATCGATCGCTTGTGCGGGCTCGTCCGCAAGCAGAAGCACCGATGCACCCTTTGCGGCATAGCCGTGCTTGTGGAAATCCGCGGACATCGACGAGACGCCGGACACGTTCAAGCTGCAGGGCGGAATTGCTTCTCCGTTCATGCGCTGGAACGGCGCGAGAAAACCCGACATGCAGGCATCGACATGAAGCCACAGGCCCTGTTCCCGCGCCAGCGCACCGAAGGCGACGACATCATCTTCCAAGCCATAAGCGTAGGATGGAAACGAGATATACAGCATTCGCGTCTGCGGCGTGATCGCCGCCGCCATCGCCGCGAGATCGGCGCGGTGATCCGGTCCCACGGGAACTCGGATCAGCCGGGCACCAAGCAGCGCCGCGGCCTTGTCGATGCACGGATGCGCGGACCACGCCGCCACGATCTCGGGCACGCCATCGGCAAGCTCCATGCTCTGCAGGCAGGCGCGGAGGGCGAGGATCACGCTTTCGGTACCGCCCGAGGTGAGCCTCGCCGTGGTGCCCTCCGGCGCCTCAAGACGTTCGAGTGCCCATTGCTGAAGCTCGCCTTGCATCTGCCGGATGCCCGGCGGCTGCGGCAAGCCGGGATAGGACGAGACGCGGCCGGCATGGGCGAACATGCCATACGCCTCCGCGGCGATCGCCGAGACCTCCGGCGCCGCGAAGAAGCGCCGGGCAAACCCTATATCCCGCACGGCATCGGCATCCTGCCGCGCGAAATCCCGAAGCCTCTGGCTGACGGCATCGGTAGAAAGGCCTTCCGGCGCAAAAGGAATTCGATGAGACATGAGCCGGGCCTTGAAAGAACCACAACGCTCTGGCGGTGCGAAGGCGCCGCCAGAGCGCAGGTACGACTAGAAGTTGAACGACAGCTCGACGCCGTAGGTGCGCGGCGGCTGCAGGAACGCGACCGTGAAGAGGCCGGGCACGTTCGTT
>JAEULI010000045.1 GCA_016793845.1 Sphingosinicella sp. | reverse complement strand
TGAAAGTGCTGGTGCCGGTCAAGCGTGTGCTTGATTACAATGTGAAGCCCCGGGTGAAGGCGGACGGGACGGGCGTCGATCTGGCGAACGTCAAGATGAGCATGAACCCGTTCGACGAGATCGCGGTCGAGGAAGCGATCCGCCTGAAGGAAAAGGGCGCGGCGATCGAGATCGTCGTGGTTTCCATCGGCGTTCAGCAGTGCCAGGAAACGCTGCGCACCGCGCTCGCCATGGGCGCCGACCGTGGCATCCTCGTCACCACCGACGTTTCCACCGAGCCGCTCGCGGTCGCGAAGATTCTTGCGAAGATCGCGGAAACCGAGGGCCCCGGCCTCGTCATCCTCGGCAAGCAGGCGATCGACGACGACGCCAACCAAACCGGCCAGATGCTCGCCGCACTGCTCGGCTGGGCGCAGGGCACCTTCGCCTCCAAGGTTGAAGTGGCGGGCGACAAGGTGAACGTGACGCGCGAAGTCGACGGCGGCCTCGAGACGGTAAGCCTGAAGGCCCCGGCCATCATCACCACCGATCTGCGCCTCAACGAGCCGCGCTATGCCTCGCTGCCGAACATCATGAAGGCGAAGTCCAAGCCGATCGATGCGAAGACGCCCGCCGACTACGGCGTCGACGTCACGCCGCGCCTGAAGACGCTGAAGGTCAGCGAGCCGCCGAAGCGGCAGGCGGGCATCAAGGTCGATTCGGTCGACGCCCTCATCGGCAAACTCAAGGAAATGGGAGCGATCGCATGAGCGTCCTCGTCCTCGCTGAACATGACAACGCCTCGATCAAGGACGCGACCCGCGTCGCCGTGACGGCTGCCGGCAAGCTTGGCGGCGATGTGCACGTGCTCGTCGCAGGCCAGGGCGCACAGGGTGCCGCCGATGCTGCCGCGAAGATCGCAGGCGTCTCGAAGGTGCTGCTCGCCGACGATGCAGCCTATGCCAACGGCCTTGCCGAAAACGTCGCGCCGCTGATCGAAGGCCTGATGGCGAACTACGACGCGCTCGTCGCTCCCGCCACCACATCGGCCAAGAACATCGCGCCGCGCGTCGCCGCGAAGCTCGATACGCAGCAGATCTCCGAGATCACCGGCATCGTCGACGCCAGCACGTTCGAGCGGCCGATCTATGCAGGCAACGCCATCGCCACCGTGCAGTCGGGCGATGCGAAGAAGGTGATCACCGTGCGCGGCACAGCCTTCGAGAAGGCCGGTGACGGCGGCTCGGCAAGCATCGAGACAGTCTCCGGCAGCGGCGACGCGGGTCTTTCCAGCTTCGTCGGCGCCGAGATCGCCAAGCTCGAGCGCCCGGAGCTCACCTCCGCCAAGATCATCGTGTCGGGCGGCCGTGCGCTCAAGGACAGCGACACGTTCCAGCAGGTCATCTTCCCGCTTGCCGACAAGCTCGGCGCGGCGGTGGGCGCATCGCGCGCCGCGGTCGATGCGGGCTACGTGCCGAACGACTATCAGGTCGGCCAGACCGGCAAGATCGTCGCGCCGGAGCTTTATGTCGCGGTCGGCATCTCGGGCGCCATTCAGCACCTCGCGGGCATGAAGGACTCGAAGGTGATCGTCGCCATCAACAAGGACGAGGACGCCCCGATCTTCCAGGTCGCGGATCTCGGCCTCGTCGGTGACCTCTTCACCATCGTCCCAGAACTCACGCAGAAGCTGTAACGCCATGAAGACGATCGGGGTCATCGGTTCAGGCCTGATGGGCAACGGCATCGCGCACGTCTCCGCGCTCGCCGGGTTCGAGGTCATCCTTTCGGATGTGGAACTCGCGCGCGCCGAAGCGGGCAAGGCCGTGATCGAGAAGAATCTCGGCCGCGCCGTTGCCAAGGGCACGATGCAGGTCGACGAGGTTGAAGCGACGCTCGCGCGCATTCGCCTGACCACCAACCCTGCCGACTTTTCGGACTGCGACCTCGTGATAGAGGCCGCGACCGAGAACGAGACGGTCAAGA
This sequence comes from Sphingosinicella sp., assembly GCA_016793845.1. Lineage (GTDB taxonomy): Bacteria > Pseudomonadota > Alphaproteobacteria > Sphingomonadales > Sphingomonadaceae > Sphingosinicella > Sphingosinicella xenopeptidilytica. The sequence continues at coordinate 5,918 of JAEULI010000045.1, read as the reverse complement.
AAGCGATCTTCAAGGGACTGACCTTGAAAGACTCCGCGCTGCTCGCCTCCAACACCTCGTCGATCTCGATCACGCGGCTGGCAGCGGCCACCGACCGGCCCGACCGCTTCGTCGGCCTCCACTTCTTCAACCCCGTGCCGGTGATGAAGCTCGTGGAGATCATCCGTGGCCTCGCAACATCGGACGCCACGACGGCCGCGATGCACGCCTTCTGCAAGGCGATCGGCAAGACCACGGTGGAAGCGCTCGACAGCCCGGCGTTCATCGTCAACCGCGTGCTCTGCCCGATGCTGAACGAGGCGATCTTCGCGCTAGGCGAGGGTGTCGGTTCGGTGGTCGATATCGATCAGGGTATGCGCCTCGGCGCCAACCACCCGATGGGCCCGCTGACGCTCGCCGATTTCGTCGGCCTCGATACGCTGCTCAGCGTCATGCATGTGATGCAGGAAGCGACCGGCGATCCCAAGTATCGTCCCGCGCCGCTGCTCGTGAAGTACGTCGAAGCCGGCTGGTACGGCCGGAAGTCCGGCAAGGGCTTCTACGACTATTCGGGCGAGACGCCGGTTCCCACCCGCTAGACGGAGAGTAGCAGGCCCGCGAGGGCCGCGCTCATCAGGTTCGCAAGGCTGCCCGCGACGAGCGCCTTGATGCCGAGCTTCGCGATCATCGAGCGCTGGCTGGGCGCGAGGCTGCCCGTCACCGCCATCTGGATCGCGATCGAACTGAAGTTCGCGAAACCGCAGAGCGCGAAGGTGACGATCGCCACGGTCGCGGGCGACAGCGCCGCCTGCTGCGCGCTGAGATCGATGTAGGCGACGAACTCGTTGAGGACGACCTTGGTGCCGAAAAGGCCGCCCGCGATGCCGGCTTCGTCCCACGGCACGCCGAGCAGGTACATGATCGGCGCGAACACGTAGCCGATGAGCTGCTGGAAGGTGAGGCCTTCGAGCCCAAACCAGCCGCCGACGCCTGACAGCAGCCCGTTCGCAAGCGCCACCAGCGCCACGAACGCCAGCACCATCGCACCGACGGCGACCGCGAGCTTCACGCCGGTCTGCGCGCCCTGCGCCGCGGCCATGATGATGTTCGCAGGCTTTTCCTCGTTATGGTCGGACAACTCCACGACCTCGCCCTGCGTGCGCGCGAGGTCGGCGGGATCGTCGGGCATGATCAGCTTCGCCATCAATATGCCGCCCGGCGCCGCCATGAAGCTCGCCGCGAGCAGATAATCGATGCTGATCCCCATCGACGCATAGGCGGCGAGGATTGTGCCCGCGACGCCCGCCATGCCGGATGACATCACTGCGAAGAGCTGCGCAGGGCTGAGGCCGGCCAGATAGGGTCGGATCACGAGCGGCGATTCGCTTTGGCCGACGAAGATGTTCGACGCCGCGCACAGGGATTCGACCTTGCTGATGCCGGTGATCTTCTCGAGCGCGCCGCCGATCCAGCGGATGATGAGCTGCATCACGCCGAGGTGATAGAGGATGGCGATGAGCGCGGCGAAGAAGATGATCGTCGGCAGCGCCTGAAACGCGAAGCTCTGCCCGAGCGGATCGCCGAGCAGCTTGCCGAACAGGAATTCGGAGCCTGCCCGCGCATAGCCGAGGAGTTCGCCGACGCCCGCGGAAAGCCAGGCAAGCGCGCGCCGGCCGGCCGGAACATAAAGCACGAGCACGGCAATTCCGGCCTGAAGTGCGAACGCTGCGCCAACGACGCGCAGACGGATAGCCTTGCGATTGGAGGACAAAAGAACGGCGATGGCGAGGATGAGCGCAATGCCGCCGAGGCCGATCAATATTCGCATTGTTCCCCCGGCGAACGCGTGCTCCAGACCCCAAGCTATATAGCTTTCTCGGGCCGCGAAAAGCCGTTAGCAACAGGCGATGACGACCGCTGCCACGCCGATATCCCGCTCGCTCTTCGTGCTTTCGATCCTCTACGGCGGCATGACGTGCATCGCCGGTATCCTCGGCAACAAGCAGGTGGCGCTGGGGCCGCTCGCGGTCGAGGCGGGCATTTTCGCCTTCCTGCTGCTCGTCGTGCTGTCGAGCGCGGTTGCCGAACTCCACGGTCGCGAGACGGCGAACCGGCTGGTGCTGTTCGGGTTTGTGCCGCTTCTGGTTTCGATGCTGCTGATCATCATCGTGCTCACGCTCCCGGCCTCGCCCGAGATGGACCCGGCGCGCCTAGCCGGTTTCCAGCTCGTGCTGGCGCAAAGCCCGCGGCTGATGGGCGCCGGGATCGTCGCTTACGGCATCTCGCAGTTTCTGAATGTCGGCCTGTTCAGCCTGATGCGCCGTGAAGGCGGGCTGCTGTGGTTGCGCGGCGCGCTCGCGAGCGTGCTCTCACAGATCGTCGACACGCTGATCTTCATCACGCTCGCCTTCTACGGCGTGTTCCCCATCCTCGATCTGATGATCGGCCAGATGCTGACGAAGGTTATCCTGTCGGTCGTGCTGGTGCCGCCCTTGATCCACGGCTTCGTTGCGCTCGGCCGGAAACTCGATTCGAAGAGCTAGCGGCAAAGGGGGGCGTGATCGCCCTCTTCGATTTCGACGGTGGCGTGATCGACATGGAAACGCGATTGCAGCCGTTCGCGGATTGCCGCCTTCACCAACGTCGGTGACGCATCGGCACGGATGCGTGCGTGGAGCGTTGTCATCGGGCGCTCCTCGCTGATCGACCAGACATGAATGTGGTGGACGCTTTCGACGCCGTCGACGTTCGCCGTGAGGTCGGCGGCAACCGTATCCGCCTCGAGGCCGCTCGGCGCACCTTCGAGGAGGATATGCGCTGCGTCCCGCGTCACACCCCACGCGCTCCTGAGGATGATGAGCGCAACGAACACCGACAGCAGCGGATCGGCCGCCGTCCAGCCCGTGCCCATGATGATGAGCGCTGCTGCGATGGTGCCCACCGAGCCGAGTAGGTCGCCCGCGACATGCGCGAGCGCGCCGCGAATGTTGAGATTGCCGCGGTCCGCACCCAGCAGCATCCAGAACGCGAGAATGTTCACGACGAGACCGAGCACCGCGACCCACAGCATCGTCGGCGCCGCGATCGGCGGCGGTGATTGCAGACGTTCCGCCGCTTCCCAAAGGATGACCGCCGCGATCACGAACAGCGTGAGCCCGTTGACGAACGCCACCAGCACCGAAAAACGGTCAAAGCCATAGGTACGCCGCCAGTCGGCAGGACGAGCGGCAAGGTGGAAGCCGAACCACGCGAGGGCAAGCGCAGCGAAATCGGTGAGCATGTGGCCGGCGTCGGCGAGCAGCGCCAACGATCCCGATACGATGCCGCCGGCCACCTCGGCGAGCATGAAGCTTCCCGTGAGCAGCGCGGCCAGGCCGACACGGCGCTGGTTGCCCGCGCTGACCTTCGGCGCATGCGAATGGCCAGCGCCATGATCATGGCCGTGATGATCATGCCCATGATGGTCGTGGTGATCGTGATCGCTGCCCATAGGTTGCCTATGCTCCCACGCTCGTACTTATGTCAATAAAAACAGAATGTTATGAGATAACACGCCCCACGCTCTTTCCCTTTGGCGCCGAGCCTTTATAGCGGCGCACGATCACGCCTGAGGAGTCCTGCCGAATGTCTGCCGACCACACGCCCGATCCGGCCATGCTCGCCAAGGCTGAAACGCTGACAGAGGCGCTGCCTTTCATTCAGAAATATGTCGGCCAGACCTTCGTGGTGAAATACGGCGGTCACGCGATGGGCGACCCCGAGCGTGCGATCGACTTCGCGGAAGACGTGGTGCTGCTAAAGGCGATCGGCATCAACCCGATCGTCGTGCACGGCGGCGGGCCACAGATCGGCAACATGCTCGGACGACTCGGCATCAAGTCGGAGTTCGTGGACGGCCTGCGCGTTACCGACGCGGCCACCGCCGAGGTCGCGGAAATGGTGCTGGCGGGCGCCATCAACAAGGATCTCGTCAGCTGGATCGGCCGTGCGGGCGGTACCGCGGTTGGCATTTCCGGCAAGGACGCACGGCTCGTGACGGCGCGCAAGCTGACGCGCACGGCGCGTGATCCGGACAGCGCCATCGAACGCGTCGTCGACCTTGGCTTCGTCGGTGAGCCGATCGCGGTGAACGCCAAGATCCTCGATCTGATGACGCGCTCCGATGTGATCCCGGTCATCGCCCCGATCGCCGAGGACGCGGAAGGCCACACCTACAACATCAATGCCGACACGATGGCGGGCGCAATCGCGGGCGCCGTGGGCGCGGCGCGGCTGATGCTGCTCACCGACGTTCCGGGCGTACTCGCGAAGGACAAGTCGCTGCTCACCGACCTGACGCCCGCGCGCATCGAGGAACTGATCGCCGACGGCACGATTTCGGGCGGCATGATCCCCAAGCTCGAAACCTGCCTCTCCGCCGTCACCGGCGGCGTCGAGGCCGCTGTGATCCTCGACGGCCGCGTACCGCACGCACTGCTGCTCGAAATCTTCACGCGCAAGGGCGCGGGCACACTCGTCCGCGCCTAGCCAGAAGTTGCGCGGCGCAACTTTTCAGGCGGTGCCGTGCGCACGCTGGATGCGGTGAATCCTGAGGCAGGGAATCACGATCAGCAGATTGGCAAGCCCGACCGCGAGCAGGATTTGAGGCACGTCGAGCCCAGCCTTCAGCAGCACGCCCGAGCCGAGCGCCGCGGCGACCATGAAGCCTGAATTGATGATGTTGTTGGCCGCGATGGTCCGCGCCCGCGCCGAAGGGTCGCTCGCGGTCTGCAGCAGGGCGTAAAGCGGCACGATGAATGCACCCGCCGCAACGGAAAGCCCGAAGAGATCGAGCACGATGCGCCAGCTCCCCGGATCGGAAAGGAAGGCGCCGACGCCGATGAGTTCGGCGTGCGGAACATCGAACGCGCGGATCGCAAAATAGAGGTCGGCGATGAACGCGGTCATCAGCACGGCGGACGCGGGCGCGTAGCGGACGGAGACGGCACCTTTCAGGAGGCGCGCGACGACGAGCGAGCCAGCCGCGACACCGACCGAAAAGATCGTGAGAAACAGCGTCGCCACGGTTTCCGCGCCGCCAAGATCACCCTTGACCAGCGGCACGAACAGGCTGGTGAACACGGCCCCCACCGACCAGAACCACGACACGGCGAGCACCGCACGACCGAGCTGTGGATCGCGCGTTACTTCGCGCGTGATGCGCAGCGAACTTGCAAGGATGTTCCATTCGATGCGCGCGCGGCCGGGCGGCGGTGCTGCGGGCACCTGCCGGCCGCTCACATAGCCGAGCACGGCGACTGCAACGATCGCCCACGCCGAAACCTGCGGCGCGAGGAGGCCGCCGGCGACCTGCCCGGTGAGGATGGCGATGAACGTGCCCGCCTCGACGAGGCCGGTTCCGGCGAGCAGTTCCCGCGGCGCGAGATGTTGAGGCAGGATCGCGTATTTGATCGGCCCGAAGAAGGTGGAGTGCACACCCATCGAAAACAGCACTAGCATCATCAGCGGCACCGAACCCAGTGTCAGCGCCGCTGCGCCGACGAGCATGATGGCGATCTCGACCGCCTTGATGATGCGGACGAGCCGCGCCTTGTCGACGCTGTCGGCGATCTGTCCGGCGAGCGCGGAAAACAGCACGAAGGGCAGGATGAACACGCCCGCCGCCACGGTGACGATCTGTGCCGAGGCCGCCGTATCCCCCGCGAGCAGCGTGTAGGTGATGAGGAACAGCATCGCCGTCTTGTAGAAATTATCGTTGAACGCGCCCAGGAACTGGGTGGCGAACAGCGGCCCGAACCGGCGCGCGGCGAGAAGAGGGATGCCCACGGCCGCGGACGCTAGCGCGCCGCGCGGACCTGCGAAAGCCCATCCTTGCGGAATGCACCGCCGCACGCCAGAATTGCCGCCTGAAAACAGTGGAGTCTCGATCATGGCGAGCA
>JAEULI010000039.1 GCA_016793845.1 Sphingosinicella sp. | reverse complement strand
GCGATCGACGAAGATGGCTGGATGCACACCGGCGACGTCGCGACGATCGACGAGAAGGGCTATTGCCGCATCACCGGCCGCATCAAGGACATGGTGATCCGCGGCGGCGAGAACATCTATCCGCGCGAGATCGAGGAGTTTTTGCTCACGCACCCGCACATCGCCGACGCGCAGGTGATCGGCGTGCCCGACGACCGGTTCGGCGAGGAACTGTGTGCTTGGGTTATGACGCGCGGCGGCATCGTGCTTTCCGAGGAGGAGGTGCGCGATCACTGCCGCGGCCGCATCGCGCACTACAAGGTGCCGCGCTATGTGCGGATCGTGGAAACCTTCCCGATGACGGTGACGGGAAAAGTCCAGAAGTTCGTCATGCGCGAAACCATGATCAAAGAACTCGAAGGCTAGGTCTTATCCGAAGAGTGATCGCGCGCGGGCCATGCGCTCCAGCGCTGCGTCGATTGTCGTGTCGGCCTTCGCGAAGCAGAAGCGCACCACCGATGTGACCGGCGTTTCCGCGTAGAACGCTGACACCGGAATCGCGACGACATCGCCCTCGCGCGCCAGCCGGTCGCAGAAGCTCACGTCATCGAGCGCGATGCCCGTGGCGGCGAGGTCGACGGAGAGGAAATAGGTGCCCGCACTCGGCAGCGTTTTCCAGCCCGCGGCTTCGAGGCCGCTTGCCAGCCGGTCGCGCGAGCGGGCGAAATCGGCGCGCATCGAGGTGAAATAATCGTCCGCCTTGCCGAGCCCGTAGGCGACGGCCGCCTGCAGGTTCGGCGGTGTCGTGAAGGTGAGGAACTGGTGCGCACGGGAGAGCGCGTGCGTGAGCTGCGGCGCGGCGCACATCCAGCCGACCTTCCAGCCGGTGAGCGAGAAGATCTTGCCGCCCGAGCCGATCTTCACCGTGCGGTCGCGCATTCCCGGCTGCGCCATGATCGGCGAATGGGCGCGGCCATCGAACACGACATGCTCCCACACCTCGTCGCTGATGACGACGGCGTCGTGCGCGACGACGAAGCGGGCGAGGAGCGCGAGTTCGGCGCCCGAAAACATCGTCGCCGTGGGATTGAGCGGGTTGTTGAGGAGAACGACGCGCGTGCGGGGCGTGAAGGCCTCCGCGAGCGCCGCCTCGGTGAGCCGCCATTCGGGCGGTTCGAGGCGGATCAGCTTCGGCACGCCGCCCGCCTGTTTCACCATCGGCAGGTAGGCGTCGTACATCGGCTGGATCATCAGCACCTCGTCGCCGGGGCTGACGAGCGCCAGGATCGACGCGGCAAGCGCCTCGGTCGCGCCCGAGGTGACGGTGATCTCGGTCTGCCAATCGAGATCGATGCCCTGATGGCGGCGGTAGTGATCGGCGACCGCCTGTCGGAGTTCCGGGATGCCGGGCATCGGCGGATACTGGTTATAGCCTTCGGTGAGCGCGCGGGCACCGGCTTCCAGCACGTCGCGCGGCCAGCCCGCGTCGGGGAAGCCTTGCCCGAGGTTGATGGCGCCCGTTTCGCGGGCAAGCGCCGACATCTTCTCGAAGATCGTGGTCGGCAGGTTGGCGTAGAGCGGATTCATGAGAAGGAGTCATAGGAGAGCGGAAACCGCTTCGCCAGCACCGCGGTGATGGTTAAGGAAACATCATGGTTGCAAGCACATTCGCCGAGGCTGCGGAAGCCATCGTTGCCGTGGGACGCGCATTCGACGCGCGGGGCTGGGCACCCGCGACGAGCGGGAACTATTCGGTGCGGCTGGACGACGACAGCTTCGCCGTGACGGTTTCCGGGTGGCACAAGGGGCGGCTGACGCCGGACGGTGTGATGCGCGTGGATGCGGGCGGCGCCTCGCTCGACGGCAAGCGCCCGAGCGCGGAGACGGCGCTGCATTTGTCGCTCTACCGCCGCTTTCCCGGCGCGGGCGCGGTGCTGCACAGCCATTCGCCGCAGGCGGTCGCGCTGTCGCGCGTGCTCGGCGGGGACTGGGCGATCCGGGGCCACGAGCTTGTGAAGGCGTTTCCCGGCGTGACGACGCACACGGCGGCGATCGTCCTCCCGGTCGTCGAGAACAGTCAGGACATGGGCGAGATCGAGACGGCAATCGCACCGTATCTGGCCCGCGAAACGCCGCCGCCCGCCTATCTCATCCGTGGGCACGGGCTCTACGGCTGGGGCCGCGACATCGCCGAGGCCGAGCGCGTGATCGAGGCGGTGGAATGGCTCGCCGCGTGCGAAGTCGCCGAACGCAGCATGAGGAGGGACGCATGAGTCATCTTGCCGTTTATGCGGAGGGCGCGCCGGATCGGCCGCTTCTGGAAACCGCCGATGCCACCGAGATCGCGGAGGCGCTGGAGGCGATCGGCGTGCGCTTCGAGCGTTGGCCGACGCGCGACGTGCCGGGCGGCGATACGCTCGCGGCCTATGCGGAGGAGATCGAGCGGCTGAAAGTGATCGGCGGCTATCAGGCGGTCGATGTGGTGAGCATGGTACCCGACCACCCCGATCGCGCCATGTTCCGGCAGAAGTTCCTGTCGGAGCATCGCCACATGGAGGATGAGGTGCGCTTCTTCGTGGACGGCGAGGGGCTGTTCACGCTCCATGAGGACGGCCGCGTGTTCAACATGCTCTGCACGAAAGGCGATCTCATCGCCGTGCCCGCCGGGATGCGGCACTGGTTCGACATGGGCCCCGCACCGCGCTTCACGGCGATCCGGCTGTTCATCAATCCCGACGGCTGGGTGGCGCAATTCACGGGCGACGAAATTGCCGACCGCTTTCCGCGCCACGAGCCGGCGCTCGCCTGAATGGTGAAAGCGGTCCTCACCGATATCGAAGGCACGACGAGCAGCATCGCCTTCGTGACCGATACGCTATTCCCCTATGCGCGGGCGCGGCTGGCGGGCTGGATCGCGACGCACCCCGACGACGCCGCGCCGATCCTGAATGACGTGCCCGGCGACGCGGTGGAGACGCTGACGCGCTGGATCGACGAGGATCGCAAGGAAACCGCGCTCAAGACGCTGCAGGGGCTGATCTGGGCGGAAGGCTATGCGGATGGCACGCTCGAAGGGCACGTCTATCCCGATGCAGCCGAGGCGCTGCGGCGCTGGCACGCGGACGGCCTCAGCCTCTACGTCTATTCTTCGGGATCGGTGGCGGCGCAGAAGCTGATCTTCGGGCACAGCAATGCTGGCGATCTGACGCCGCTCTTTTCCGGCTATTTCGACACCACGACCGGGCCGAAGAAGGAGGCCGAGTCGTACCTGCGCATCGCGGTTGAAATCGGCCTGCCGGTGCAGGAAATCCTGTTTCTCTCCGACAGCGTGCCTGAAATCGAGGCCGCGCGCGGGGCGGGCCTCAAGACCTGCCTCGTCGACCGGGAAGCGGGGGCGGGCGATGCGGCCTCGTTCGCGGAGATCGCCCTGTGAGGCTGGAGGGTGAACACCGCCGCTCGATTGCGCGCACGGCGGACGGCAAGGGTGCGCGTATCCTCGATCAGCGCCGCCTGCCTTGGGAGATCGTGTGGGTCGAGCTGCGCACCGCCGCCATCGCCGAACGCGCGATCCGTGAGATGTGGACGCGCGGGGCGCCGCTGATCGGGGCGACCGCCGCCTACGGCCTTGCGATGGCGCTTGCCGAGGACGGATCGGATGCTGCGCTGGACATGGCTTGTCACCTGCTCGCCGAAGCGCGGCCGACGGCTGTCAACCTGCGCTGGGCACTCGATGAAGTGGCGAAGGCCGTGCGTCCGCTTCCGGCGCCGATGCGCGGTGAAGCGGCATTCGCGCGTGCCGACGCGATCTGCGACGAGGACGTGGCGCTCAACCGCGCGATCGGCGCGCATGGGCTCGAACTGCTGCGCGATCTCCACGCACGGAATCCCGGGCGGACGCTCAACATTCTCACGCACTGCAATCCGGGCTGGCTCGCCACGGTGGACTACGGCACCGCGACCGCGCCCATCTATCTGGCGCAGGATGAGGGGCTGCCCGTGCATGTATGGGTGGACGAAACACGGCCGCGCAACCAGGGCGCGCTGCTCACTGCGTTCGAACTCGCCGGGCACGGCGTGGCGCACACGGTGATCGCGGACAACACGGGCGGGCTCTTGATGCAGCGCGGCGAGGTCGATCTCGTCGTCGTCGGCACGGACCGCGTCACCGCGAACGGCGACGTCTGCAACAAGATCGGCACCTATCTGAAGGCGCTCGCGGCGCACGACAACGGGGTGCCCTTCTACGTGGCGCTACCCTACACGACCTTCGATCCGGCGACGCCGACCGGCGCGGATGTGCCCATCGAGGAGCGCCACCCTGACGAGCTCGCACTGCTCACCGGCCCCGCTGCGGAAGGGCACGCCACCGTGCGCGTGACGGCCTCGCCCGCCTACAACCCGGCCTTCGATGTGACGCCCGCACGCCTCGTGACGGGCTTCATCACCGAGCGAGGCGTGATCGGGTCTGCCGACCTCATGCGCTGAGTGCACACGGAACGCCTGCCGTGCTGGTTCGTTTTCACGGACACAGCCAGAATGGAGGACCAGCATGTACGGAACCGCAGTACGCGACGCTACCCGTGGCAAGGCAGGCGTGATCGGGCTCATCGCGGGGCTTGGTGCGACGGCCGCCGCGATTGCCGGTTGGCAGTTCTTCCGGTCCCGCAAGACCGCGACCGGGGCCGCCGCGTTCGCGCCGGGCGAGGCTGAACCGGAAAACTTCGACCAGACGCGCTCGGCCGGGCACGAGGCGATGCGCGACACGCCGAAGCGCAAATGGGACAAGGTCGATCAAGCGGTCGACGAGTCCTTCCCGGCCAGCGACCCGCCAGCCTACTGATCCCGTAACGCTTTACGCGCCGGGCGCGCCATGCTCTATCGGATGAGGGCATGAAGGCGGGAGCGCGCGACATGGGTTCAAATTTCAACCGGCGCGAACTGCTCGCGCTCGGCGGTGCGGGGGCCGCACTGCTCGCCGCCGGTCCGGGGTTTGCCGCGCAGAAGGGCGTGCCGTCGAGTGCGATCGTCGTGAATGCGCTCGGCGGGCTTTCCAATCCCAATGTCGAACCGCCTGAGCGCAAGGAAGCTTCCGGCTGGACATCGACCGACGCGGTGATCGACCGGCGCGTAATCGATGACGCGCGCGCGTCCGGCCTCACCGCCGTCAATATCACCATCGGCCACGTATTCGGCCCGAACGAACCGTTCGAGCAGACCGTGCGCGAGATCGCGCACTGGGACGCGGTGGCGCGCGGCTATCCGAACGATCTCCTGAAGATCGAAAGCGCGGACGACATCCTGCGCGCGAAACGCGAAAACCGCGTCGGCCTCATCTACGGTTTCCAGAACACGACGATGCTGGGCAGCGACGCGAGCCGTGCCGACGTGTTCGCCAATCTCGGCGTGCGGATCATTCAGCTGACCTACAACCCCGCGAATGCTGTCGGCGACGGGTCGATGGCACCGGAGAACCGGGGCCTGACACCGTTCGGGCGCGAGGTCGTGGAGCGGCTGAATGCGAACCGCGTGATGGTCGACCTGTCGCACAGCGGCGAGAAGACCTGCCTTGAGGCCGCAAGGCTCTCGAAGCAGCCGATCTCGATCAACCACACCGGCTGCCGCGCGCTCACCGATCTGCCGCGCAACAAGACCGACGCGGAACTGCGGCTTGTGGCGGAGCGGGGCGGGTTCGTGGGCATCTATTTTATGCCGTTCCTCAACCCCACGAGCAAGGCGACCGCCGATGATGTGGTGGCGCACATCGAGCACGCCGTGAAGGTCTGCGGCGAGGATCATGTCGGCATCGGAACCGACGGCGGCATCACCACGATCGACGATCTCGGCGCCTACAGGTTGAAGATCGCCAAGGAGATCGCGGACCGGCGTGCGGCGGGCATCGGCGCGAAGGGCGAGAACCCCGATACGCTGCCTTTCGTGCTCGATCTGCGCGGGCCGTCGCAATTTCATGATCTTGCCGACCGGCTGCGCCGGCGCGGCCATTCGGATGCGCGCATCGAGAAGATTCTCGGTGCGAATTTCGTCGCCTATGCAAAGGCCGTCTGGGGCGCATAAAGAGGCGCGAGGGGGAATTCCATGTCCGACGCGATGATCGCTTTCATCAACACGGCCTTCGTGCCCGTGGGCCTGATGCTGATCATGTTCAGCATGGGGCTGACCTTGAAGCTCGGCGATTTCGGCATGGTGCTTTCGAACCGGAAGATCGTGCTGACCGGTCTTTTCGGCCAGCTCATCATCATGCCGTTTCTGGCGCTCGCCATCGGCATCCTGTTCCGCCTGCCGCCGGAGCTTGCCTTCGGCCTGTTCATCCTCGGCATTTGTCCGGCGGGGACGACTTCGAACGCGATCACCTTTATCGGGCGCGGCAACGTCGCGCTCGCGGTGATCCTGACGGCGCTTTCCAGCCTCATCACCGTGTTCTCGATCCCGCTGCTTCTTCAATGGGGCCTGCGGCATTTCGGGCTGGAAGGCACGGTGCCCGCGCTTTCGGTGCCGGACACGATGCTCCAGCTCGTGAAGATGACCATCCTGCCGCTCGGTGTCGGCATGATCGTGCGCCGCGTCTGGCCGGATGTGGCGGAACCGCTCAGCCGCCGCCTGCGGCCAGTATCGATGATCGTGCTGATCGGCGTCATCGCCTTCGCGGTCGGTGTCAGCCTCGAAATGGTGCTGGCGAACATCGTGAGCGCCGGCCCCGCGATCTGGGTGCTGAACGTTGTCGCGATGGCGGCGGGGCTGCTGCTCGCGGCGGTGATCGGCGCGAAGCCGCGCGACGCGATGACGCTCTCCATCGAGGTCGGCGTGCACAACGTGACGCTCGCCACCTTCCTGACATTGACGGTGCTCGACAGCCTGTCGCTCGCCGTTACCCAGAACATCTACGGAGTTGCCATGATCGTGAACGCCCTGCTGCTCGTCCGCTGGTACCGGCGGCGGATCGGGAATGCTGCATGAGCGCGCCGCTGATGATCGTCGGCGCGGCCGACACCGAACGCCTGCTCGGCTACGAGGACTGTATCCGTCTGGTGCGTGAGGCGATGGCGGCGCTCTCGCGCGGGGAGACGCGGCAGCCGCTTCGCAATATCGTTGACCTGAATGGCGGCAATGCGTTCGGCGTGATGCCGGGCGCGATGCTGGGCGGCACGTTCGGCGCCAAGATCGTCAGCGTCTATCCGGGCAATTTCGCGCTCGGCAAACATTCGCACCAGGGCATCGTCGTGCTGTTCGAGCCGGAGGGCGGCGCGCCCGTCGCGATCATCGACGGCAGCATCGTCACCGCGATCCGTACGGCGGCGGCATCTGCTGCGGCGACCGATGCGCTCGCGCGGCCGGGCCCGTCGCGGCTCGCGATCCTCGGCTACGGCGAGCAGGCGTGGCGGCACGCCGCGGCGGTGCGCTACGTGCGGCCGATCACCGGCGTCAGCGTGTGGGGGCGCTCGGTGGAACAGGCGGAGCGGTTCGCGCTGCGCGTGCGCGAGGAGCTTGGCCTCGATGCCGAAGCCGCGGCGGACGTGGCGAGCGCCGTTCGCGATGCGGACATCATCTGCACGACGACCGCCGCCGCCGACCCGATCCTCGCGCTTGCCGACGTGAAGCCGGGCACGCACATCAACGTGGTGGGGTCCAGTCGCGCCGGGCCCGCCGAGATCGCGAACGATCTCGTGGCGGCATCGCGTTTCATCGCCGACTACCGGCCGGGCGTGCTCGCGCAGGGCTCTGAGTTCCTGAACGCGAAGGCTGCGGGCGTGGTGGACGACGCGCATGTCGTGGGCGAGATCGGCGAGGTTTTCGGCGGGACGCTCGCGGGGCGCACCGGCGACGCGGAAATCACCATCTACAAGTCGCTCGGCCACATCGTGCAGGACCTCGCGGCGGGCTGGCACGTCTTCGAGGAAGCGAAAAAGCTGGGTCTCGGGACGGCGGCGCCGTTCTGAGCGCCTATTTCGTCGTGTAGCCGCCGTTGGCGAGGATCGTCTGCCCGGTGATCCACCAGCCTTCGGAAACGAGGAAGCGCACGAGCGGCACGATATCCTCGATATCGGTGAGGCCGGTCTTGCTGAACGACGAAAGCGAAGCGGCGGACTTGTGATAGGCGACTGCGTTCGCCGCCTCCTGGCCATAGAAGAACGGCGTGTCCATCGGACCCGGGCCAACCGCCGTCACCGAGATGCCGCGCGCGCCGAACTCCTTTGAGGCCGCGCGGGTGAAGTGCTCGACAGGCGCTTTCGCACCGGCGTAGGCGGAATAGAAGGGCGTGAAGGCGCCGAGCAGCGAGGTGACGAGCGTTACCAGCTTGCCGTTGTCGGAAAGATGCCTGCCCGCTTCCTTGATGAAGAAAAAGGCGGCCTTCGCGTTGATCGCGAACATCGCGTCGTATTCGTCCTCGGTGATCTCCGCGAACGGCTTCTTCAGCACCATGCCCGTGGTGTTGATGGCGATGTCGACGCCGCCGAGCGCCGCGACCGTATCGGCGAAGAGCTTTTCCACCGCCGCCGCCGTGGTGAGGTCGGCCTGAAGCAGCGCCACCTTCGCGCCTGCGGCTTCCACCACTGCCGCCGTTTCCTCGGCCGCGCCGCGCGTGGCGTCGCTGTTGTAGTGCACTGCGACCGCCGATGCACCGTGCGCGGCGAGATCGCGGGCGATGAGGCCGCCGAGATTCTTCGCGCCGCCCGCGATGAGCACGCGCTTTCCTGTGATGCTGTGGTCGGCCATGGTCTTCTCCCGATTGAAACGCAGGCACGATAGCGGGCCGCGAAAGCGTGAACTTTCGGATTCGTTGCAGACTTTCGAATTCTCCCAATCCACGGCTTGCATTACGCTCGCGGCAGCGAGGTGTCGGTCATGGCGTCGGGCGAGGAACAGGTGGAAGCGCAGCGCACGGTGCTGGCGCGGCGTGCGTTCAAGGCGCGCGGGATCGGTTTCACCTTCGCGCGTGAGGATATCGGCAGACCCACCGACTGGCGGATCGCCAGCGACGACCACGTTTTCGTCATCCACCGCGCCGGGCGGCTGAACCGGATGGAAACCGTGTTCGAAAACGGTCCCGCCGCGCATGTGCTGCCGGAGGTCGGCGACATCTGGATCATCCCCGCCAGTGCGCGCTATGCGGCGCTGGCGCGGGGCGGCACGGTCGATTACTGCGAAGTGGCGATCCCGGCCGCGCTGCTCGGCGACAGGGCGCCCTTCGCCCGGCTCGCGGTGCGCGACCCGTTCCTGCATCACGCGGCGGAGCGAATGGCGGCGATCGATCCCGACGATGCCCTGTCGCTGCTCCTCTCCGATACGCTCGCCGAGGGTATCCGGCTCCACGTGATGCAGACGATCGGTGTCCGGCGCGCCCAGCGGAAGCGCTCGCTCGCACCGGCGACAAGACGCGCGCTCGTCGATCGGATCGAGGCGGCGCCCGATGCGCCGCACACGCTCGCCGCGCTTGCCGGGGTGGCGCAAATGGGTGTGCACGAATTCCTTGCGGCCTTTCGAACGGCGTTCGGCATGTCTCCGCATCAATATGTGATCCGCCGCCGGATAGACCGGGCCAAGCGTCTGCTCGCGGATACGCGCGAAAGCGTGACGGAAATCGCGCTTTCGGTGGGCTTTTCGACACCGAGCCACTTC
>JAEULI010000170.1 GCA_016793845.1 Sphingosinicella sp. | reverse complement strand
GCAGATACTCACGCCCTTCAAGGTGGGGCTTCTGGTCTGGACGGTCGTTGCGGCGATCATTGCCTACGGCTGGCCCGAGATGCGCGGCCCCTCCGGCGGCGCGGCGCTCACGGTCGGTCAGGGCGGATCGATGCTGGCGGGCGGTGTGATCGTGGGGGCCTTGCTGACGCCCGACATCTGCCGCTTCGCGCGAAACGGCACTCATGCGGCGGCCAGCGCGGCCGTCGGCTTCGGCGTTGGCTTGCCGCTGGTGCTGATCGCGGCGGCGATACCGGCACTGCTGACGGGCGAGGCTGATCTCGTGAAGATCATGCTCGGCCTTGGTCTCGGCATGTTTGCGATCCTGATCGTGACCGCTGCGGCTTGGCTCAACAATACATACAACCTCTATGCGACCTCACTCGTCTTCCAAACGTTGATGCCCGGAGTGTCACGGTCCTGGTTGACGGTTTTCGCTGGGGTCGTGGGAACTGTTGCGGGCCTAGCGGGCCTCGCTTCCTATCTTGTTCCCTTTCTGCATGTATTAAGCGTAGCGATACCGCCTATCGGCGGCGTTTACATTGTCCATGCTTACCTTTTCCCGTCGCGGACAGAAAATGCTCCTCCGGCCTGGCGACCAGCTGCGTTCCTGTGCTGGTTAGCGGGTGTCTTGGTATCGGCCGTGCAGGCTCCGCTCGGTTTCGAACTCAGCGGCGTGAGCGCACTGGATTCCCTGTGCGTGTCGGCGCTGGCTTATTTCGCGGTCAAGAGAAGGCCTTTTTCGCTTAAGCGGTATGTACATCGGCGTTTGAGCTAAGACCAAATCAGCTCACGATGTTATCAAACGTGCTGATGAACAGGAAAAGGGGCTGAAGCCGTTCTCCCTCAGGGGCGGAATGTGGCGGCGTCGATCTGGCGCCGCCACATCCTTTTTATCTCAGCCCGCAGACTTTCCTTTTAGAATTTGGCTGTTCCAGCGATGAAGAAACGGCGTCCATCTTCATTGTATTCGGTCAGGATTTCGCGTTCCTGGCGATTGTCGAACACATTGAGAATGCCGGCGCGGATCAGGAATTTGTCGTTGATCTTGTAAGTGCCGGAGAAGTCCACCGTCAGGTAACTGCCGCGCTCAACATTGTAGAGCGGGTTCGAGTAGACATCGAGGTATTGACGCCCAACATAGTTGCTGGCCGCGAACAGCGAGAGCTTCTCGTTCGCCTGCCAGCTTACCGAGAGGTTGCCTGAATGGTGAGGCGTATAGGGGATCGCGAGCGGTGTCGGACCCGAGCGGTTTTCAGCGTCAAGATAGGAGTAGTTGGCCTGCACGGTCACACCGGCAACCGGGCTGAACCGGGCCGTCGCTTCGATACCCTGGGTGCGGACGCGCGCGATATTCTCATAAGCGAAGATCGGGCGGCCATCTTCAAGGAAGCCGACGAAGTTCGGCAATAGCGGGGCAGCGATGACGTCCCTGGTACGGTTCTCGATGCTGATCTGGTTGCGCAGAGAATTGCGGAACAGGGTGATGCCGACTGCGAAATCCGACGTGTCGTAGCGGACTGAGGCTTCATAGCTGGTGCTGGTTTCCGGTTTCAGATCTTCCGAACCGATGATGTAACAGCCCGTGGTGGCGCTGCCGCAGGAAACCGTACCCCAGTTGGGGCTGTTCTGCAGCAGTGTCGGTGCGCGGAAGGCGCGGGCCCAGCCGCCCTTGACGGTCAGATCTTCGACCGGGTGCCAGACGACGTAGGCGCGCGGGCTGTGATGGCCGCCGAAATTCTCGTGATCGTCATAGCGGTTGCCGAGCGTGACGCTGAGGTCTTCGGTCACCTCGATCTCGTCCTCGATGAACAGCGCTTTCTGCGTGACGCTGGTCGAGGTGCTGAGGCCGAATTCGGGCGAACCCGGCAGGCCGCCGAGGTTGGCCGGGTCCTTCAGACGCTGGTAGCGGTATTCGCCGCCGATCGTAATCGACTGGCGTGCGGCTTCCCACGGCAGGGTGAACCGGCCGTCAAGGATCACGTCGTTGGAGGTATTGGGATTGATCTCGTCATCCACCGTGCCCGCCGCGTTGTGGATGCGGTCGGCGGAGAGGCGGAGCAGGGCGTTGCCGAAATCCCAGTCGCCCTTGTAGGCGAGCGAGCCGGAATGGCGCGTCATTGGCGTCTGGCCGTGAATCAGCTTGTTGTACCCATAGTTCAGCGACACTTCGTTGTGCGCGTCCGGCGTCCAGACGAGCGTGCCGTCGAGGTACTTTTCTTCCTGCCGGTCGAAGCCGGGCAGTGGATCACCGCCACCCGAGGGAACCGGGTTCACGGTGCGGTCTTCCTCGCGGATGTTGATGCCGCCATAGGCCTTGAAACCGAGCGTTCCGGCCACGATTGGGCCGCTGATGTAGCCGCCGACCTTGTAGAGATCGCCCGCGTCGCGATCTTCCTGAAAGGTGTAATCGGCCGAAAGCGAGCCGTGCCAGTCTTCGCCCACCGGCTTTGTGATGATGTTGACGACGCCGCCGATCG
Source organism: Sphingosinicella sp. (assembly GCA_016793845.1). Taxonomy (GTDB): domain Bacteria; phylum Pseudomonadota; class Alphaproteobacteria; order Sphingomonadales; family Sphingomonadaceae; genus Sphingosinicella; species Sphingosinicella xenopeptidilytica. Next base: position 21,747 of record JAEULI010000170.1, on the reverse strand, counting down.
CATCCGAGCCGTAGAGCGACGACAAGGGACCGCGCACCACCTCGACCTGCTGAATGGCCTCCACGGGCACCCATGCGGCATCGAAATCGTTGCCGCGGAAGTTCGTGGTGGAAGCACTGACGCGTTTCCCGTCGATCAGGAACAGCGTGTAGATGCTGGGCAGGCCGCGAAGCTGGATGTTGCGCTGGTTACCGGCGCGGTTGATGGTGACACCTTCCATGCGATCGAGAATGTCGGTGAGGTCCTGGATCGGCCGCAAGGCGAGTTCTTCCGCCGTCACCACCGAAATGCTTGCCGGGGCATCGATGATCTTCTGCGCCTTCGATGATGCGGTAACGACAATGGCATCGCTGTTCTGAGCGGGTCCGTCATTCTCGGCCGCCGTTTGAGCGTAAGCGGTTTGACCGAGGGCAAACAGCGAAACGGCGCTGAGCAGTAACCGGGTCTTGCAGATCATGGTACTTCCTCCTGTTGTGATTGAAGACAAAGCGGGTCCGTGGCGCGAAACGCGCATGTTTATTCGGCGTGCTTGGATGGGCGCCGGTGCGCCCGTTCTTTCAGCTTGTGTCTGTCGTCAGCCGATGGTGATGGCTGCGCTGGAACGGTATCGTTATTGCGCCGGCGCCTCCTGAAGCTTGCGATAGTGTTCGCGATCGGCTGCGCTGGCTTGAAGCGTGTTCCGGATGAGGCGGGTGAACGCGGGCAGGGGCACGGTGATGTGATCCTCGCCTTCGATCTTCAGAAAATCGAACTTCAAACCTTTCGCGGCGAGGGGCGACAGGCGCATGGCCATGTCTTCGGACCCCTGCACCATGTCGGGCAATTCTGTCGCGCCGACGGCAAGGATCAGGCGACCGGACGGAGGCGCTTTTGACAGCGTAGAAACAAAGCGGGCCTCTTCCTCACGGATATATTCGCGGTTCCACCAGATCGAGGAACTGACGGCGGCATAGTTGGCGTATGCGTTCGGCCGAGTGAAATAGGCGTGCAGGACCAGAAGCCCCCCCAGCGAATGGCCGAAGATCGATTGATTTCGTGGATTTGCGTTATAATTGCCGAGGACGAGCGGCTTCACGCGACTCTCGATGAAATCGAGAAACCGATCAGCACCGCCGGGCGCCTCCCAACCTTCGGGCGGCGCTTCTCGCTCCGGCGCGTTGGGCGTGAAATCCGGAACGCGGCGGTCCATATAGAAATCGCGGTCGCCGGGATAGCCGATACCAACGACGATGGCCGGGAGCAGGCCGTTATGATCGGGCCGTCGTCCCATCATGATCGCCTGCGCCGAGAATTGCGGAAACCAGGCGTTCCCATCAAGAACGTAGATGACCGGCCAGCCCTCGGGCGGTGGCGCTTCGGTCGGTATGGAGATGAAGAGCCGGTAATCCTTCCCGTTCGGCGCGATCAGTGAAAGTTCGCCGGCATTCCGCAGCGTGACCGGTGCAAGCGCCGGTGCATCCGCCGCCGCTGGCGTGGAGTACAGGCACAGCGTGAGAAGCGCGCATCGCAGAAGCGCTCGCATCGTCTTGTCGTCCTTCCCTGATCGAAAATCGTGTATTGTCAGAACGCGTGTCGAACCTCGACGCCGACCGTTCGCGGGCGAAGCAGCGTCGTGCGCTCGAAGCTGGATCTGTATGGTGAAAACGAAGCCTGAAACTGCTTGAAGGTCTGCCCTTTCGTATCGAGCAGGTTATTCACGAACAGGCGCCAGTTCGTGGCGCCAATCGAGAGACGCGTGGATAGATTCGCCTGCCAATAGGCATCGAGTTTCCGGTAGCGCGGATTGTCTTCCGGTCCTTCGGGCATCGGTCGAACAGGGCCGAAATCGCTGTAGGATGCGCCAGTGTAGCTGACAGAGAAAGTCGCTCCAATCCTTGCTGTGTCGCTGATGTCTGTCGTGTGATCGACAAGAAGCGAGCCTGAAAACCGGGGCACGAACGGGAGCTTTTCGTCCTTGAAGCCGATCCCGTCCATGCGCTCGTCGAGGCGGCCGTCGATATGGGATAAGCCGAACTGGACCGATGTTCCCCTTGCGGGAATATCATCGATCTGAAGCTGCAGCTCGCCGCCCCTCACCGTCGCCGAGCCCGCGTTCCCCCTGAGGCCGAACAACGTCGGGGACTGGATCTGCGTCTGCATGTCCGACCAGGCGATATGGTAGACTGATGATGTCAGATAGACATGACGCCCGATGCCGAGCTTGGCGCCGAACTCGTAGCTGACGATGCTGTCCGAGAGATATTGCCGGTATCCGGTGGGCAGGGGAGATGAGGTGGTTTCCGCGTTGAACCCGCCCGGACGAAAGCTTTCCGCAATCGTGATGTAGATCAGGCTGTCCGCGTGCAGCGCGTAAGAGGTGTTGAAGCGGAATGCGGCGCCGTCCTCGTTGTATCGCCCACGGCTGATTTCTTCTGGCAGCGGGACGTCGAGAGCGAGGCCTTGGTCGTCGCGGCGGCCGGAAGCCCACTGGTTGATTACGGCGGCATCGGAACGGCGACGGAAATCGAAATGACGGGCGCCGAGCGAGAGGTGCCATTCCGGGATCGGCCGGTATCCGATCTCCCCGAACACGGCGAACTGGCGGAGCGTCTCCTCGCTTGCCATGTGGGATTCCCTGTCGTCGTTCAGGCTGACGCCAAGCAGCTCTTCGAGGTCGCTCTGCCCTTCGAAGGGAATTGGAACACTGATCTGATAATCGCTTTTGAACCGCGAGTGATAGAGATAGGCGCCGACCGACCAGTCGAAGGGGCCTCCGTCCTTTGAGACGAGGCGTATTTCCTGTGTCCACGCCCGCGCCGTGTCCTTGCCTTCGCTGACGGCAATGAATGGTGGCAGCGGAATGCGAGATCCGACCACCCGCGCATAATAATTGTCGCGTTCCGAATGCGTGATGTCCTGCCGCTGCGCGCGCGAGACTTCAAGATAGCTGATCGTGGAGGTCAGATCGGCAATGCCGACATCGCGTTGTACGGTGATTGCCGCAACGCTCGTGCTTTCGTCCTGATAGCCGGGCACATTGTAGCCAACCTTGAACGGGCCGAGCGTGTTTTCGAACCAGTTGCGCTCGCCGAACGTGCTGTCTTCATTCTGGTAACTGGCATCGATGATCGTGAGGTCATCCGGTGCCCAGCGCAACGCGAGCCGAGCGGTCATTGTTCTGGCATCGTCGACATTGGCGCTGTCCAACCGTACATTGTCCAGAACGCCTGACGTATTCTGGAACGCGGCGGACAGTCGTAATGCGAGCTTGCTGCTCACGATCGGCAGGTTTGCGATGGCCGAAGTATCCTGATTGGAGCCGCCATATCTTGTAAAAGACAGCGCGGCGCTCGCTTCCGCGCTTGCTGCGACCAGATCGGGCTTCACGGAAATGTAGCGGATGACACCACCCATCGCGCCCGCACCGTAGTGCGTTCCTTGCGGGCCGCGCAGGATCTCGATGCGTTCGAGATCGAGCAGGCGCATGTCGAGCGGACGGAACGTGCCAGGCCGATCGATCGGCACATCATCGAGATAAACGGCGGTCGTCGCAACGAGCCCAACATCCTCGCCGCTGCGCAGCCCTCGCAGGAAGGGACGGAAACCGTCGCGCCGACCTTCGTCGGTGAACGTGAGGCCGGGGATCAGGCGAGCGATGTCGCTTGCGCTCTTTGCCGCGGTCGTTTCCAGATCGGACCGCGAAAATGCCTGTATGTTGAAAGGAACGCTTTCGATGGTGTTTTCGCGGCGCGTGGCGGTGACGACGATCGGCGCCTCTTCCCAGGCAGGCAGTGAAGCGGAGGCTTCCTTGTTCCGCGGCGTTGCAGCGGGATCGCGCATCACGACGATGCTGCTGCCGCTCCGTCTGGCTGCAAGGTCCGATCCCGCGAGGAGTCGATCAAGTGCGGCGCCTGGTGGTAACACACCACGCACGCCGGTGGTCCGCTTGCCGCGTACATCGTTCGTGGCGTAAACGATATTCATGCCGGATTGCTGGCTGAAAACGTCGAGCGCCCGGGCCATGTCGCCCGCCGGAATGTGGAAACTGACGGTCGCGGCGATTGCAGGGGTGGCAAAGGCAGCGCCGGACAGGCCGATCGCGGCTGCGTACAGCACAAGCGAAACGCCAGCATGGTTCATTCCCCCTTGTTGCCCCTCCAATTCCTTCAGACAAAGCGATCAAGGATACCGGTAACAAAAAAATCACAATGCCGGGCGGCCGATCCTGATTTCGTTGTCGCGATATTCGACCTTGAGCGAAAAGCCATTCTCCAGCAGCCGGGCGAACTGTTCAACATCGTTCGCCGCGAACCTGCCGCCGATGTGCATGGTCTTCACGCTGCTGTCCACGATCACAAGCTTGCGCCGGTTGTAGCGGTTGAACTCCCGAACGACGTCTTCCAGCGGAGACTGCTCGAACACGAGTGTGGAATTCCGCCAACCGAGGCTGTCCTCGATACTGGAAACCGGGCGGTAGCCGACGAGTGTCGAGGTGTCCGTGGCGATCGCAACGCCGCCTGCGCCAAGCTCGACTGCGTTGTTCCGTCCGCCATCGGGGCCAAGACGAACGCGTCCCTCGAGAACGGAGACGCGCAATTCGTGCTGCTCTCGTCTCATGGAAAAGCGCGTGCCGAGAACGGTCACCTGCTGTTTCCCCGCATGAATTACGAATGGGCGCGAGGCATCGTGTGCGACCGCGAAGAAAGCCTCTCCCTCGTCCAGCCACAGCACCCGCTTGTCATCCGTCACATCGGCGCGAAGACGGGTCGCGGTGCCGAGGTCGACCGAGCTGCCGTCCGCGAGCTTCACATTGCGGATTTCCCCGATCGCGGTCGCATAGGCTGTAGGCGCCTGCGGGGTGCGCAGATCGTGAAATGTGTAAAGGCCGATCGCACCCGCAAGCGACGCCGCCATTGCCAGCGGCAGCCAGCGTTTCAGAGTGCCGCGCCGTTCACGCGCGGTCGCATCGAAGTCGGGTGAACGCAGTGCCGCCGCCCGGTCAAGGCGCTGCCAGACGCTTTCCAGCCTCAGGAAGCAAACGCGGTTCGCGGGATTGTCCAGCCAGCGGTCCAGTGCCGCGGCGTCTTCCTCGCTCCAGCTCTCTCCATCACGGCGTGTCAGCCATTCGGCCGCATCCTGTTCGATCTGCTGCCAGTCGTTCATGGCTGGCCTCCCGTCTTGTATCGTGTGGTTGTCACTCTGGATCTTTGCAGCTTGCCGCTGCCCCCAAGCATGAAATCGGCTAGCGCGCGGATGCCGAGCGTCGTCTGGCGCTGAACGGTATCGAGCCCCACGCCCATCGCGTCCGCGACCTCGCGTTGCGACAGGCCTTGTACCTTTCGGAGCTCGATCACCTCACGGCAGCGTTTGGGCAGGTTCGCGAGCCCTTCCTGCAGCCGCCGCAGGTCGTCGCGCGCCACCGCGCTCTGCTCCGGCGTCACTGTGTCGATGCTGATCGCTTCCAGATCGGCAACCTCGTCGAAGGCGATGATCTTGGCGCGTTTGGCGAGGTTGATGAGGTGATTGCGGGCAACCGTCAGCAGAAAGGCGCGCGGGTATATCGGGCGTGCGGCGCGGGCGGCTTCGTAGGTCTTGAGGTAAATGTCCTGCCGCAGGTCGGTGAGGTCTTCGTGGCGGCGCCAGTTTCGGCGCAGGAAACCCATGAGCAAGGGTTCCAGCGGAAGAATCTCTTCCGCGAACCACCTGTCCAGCACTTTCCTGTCATCCTCCACGCGCGTTCCCCGGCGAAACTCCTGAAACCCCGTGAAGCCCTCAGACAATCACATTTGGAAAACCCGGTACATTTTTCTTTGCAAGGGGCGGATGAAGGCGGTGCCTTTCTTCAAGCCTGTGGGACGGCGCGGGCTTTCGCTTCGCCCCACACGCTGTCCCGTGGGCCGCTCTCGACGCGCCGATACGCAATGCGGGCCATCCAGAAGAGCGCGGCGGCGCCCGCAAGGGCGGTGAGGTCGACAAGAATCGTGTGACGATAGCTCCACCCCGTTCCTGGAAGTCCTGCGGCCGCCAACAGCGACGTGATCGGGATCAGCAGGGTCATCGCACCGGCGAACGCCAGCAGTTCCCATCCCGCCCGTGCCGCGCCGCGCGCGAACGCCCAGCCGATCGCGGCAAGGAAGGTGAGGTAGTAGATCCAGCTGTGCCACGCGGCGACATCTCCGACACGCCCCGGCAACCACTTCGCGGCCGCGATCGTCAGCGAGATGCCCGCCACGCACCCGAGTGTGACGCCGACCGTGAGCGCGCCCATCACGATGGTCGACCGGCTTTGCGTGACGGCGCCCGCCTTGCGCTCCTTCTTGCGGCGGGATTCGATCCACAGCAGGTTGCCCGTGTAGAACAGCATTGCGCCCGCGAGGCCCATGAAGAAATACGCCCAGCGCACCGGCGGGCCGCCGAAGCTGCCGAAGTGAAGGGAGAAGAAGCTGGTGAGGGTGGGCATGAAACCGGCCGGTTGCATACCCGGCATGTAATCGGTTTCGGTGAACTTTCCGGTGTAGGGGTCAACCTCGACCCACCCCGCGGTTGGTGCACGGTGACCGTAGGCCGGATCCTCACCCCACGCGCTCACCGTCAGGCCATGCTCGTCATCTTTGCCGTAGCGCAGCGAGTCCACGCGGAAGCCGGGCGCCTGCGCCTGAACACTTCGGAGCAGTTCGTCAGCGGGGATAACAGGGCCGCGTGGGGCGGGGTCGTGGTGTTCGCCTTCCTCCCATTTTGCGGCGAGATTTCCGCCATAAGCGATCTTGTTCTGAACGTCGTAGAACTGGTCGTGAAAGGCGAACACGACCGCCGTCAGACAGATCACGATATGGAAGGGCAGGCTGAACAGGCCGAGCACGTTGTGCGTGTCGAGCCACATGCGTTTCAGGTTCTTGCCGACACGGACCGCGAAAAGATCTTTCACGAGGCTGGGGAGCAGCACGATCGTGCCGGAAACCAGCGCGATGCCATAGAGGAGGCAGATGATGCCCATGATCGGCATGGCGATTTCGTGGTCGAGCGGAAGACCGACCTGCTGGTGCAGAACATCCACGATCTGTGCAACCTCGGTGCCCACGATCTGCACGATCTCCACGGAGCCATCGGCCGCGAGCGTCGAGCCGAACACCGGCGCCGGGTCGCGGCGGCTCGCGCCGGGCGCGCGCTCCAGCCACATCATGCGTGCCGGGGCTTCGGCGTTGGGTGAAATCGTGATCTGGAACTGCCGTTCCGCCTGCGGCCGCGCGGCGAGCGTCTTGTCGATCAGTTCCTGCGTACGTTCGATGGCAGGGGCAGGGGAGAGCGCGACGGGCGGAGACGCCCAGCGCTGCACCTGCGTCTCGAACATCGTGATCGCGCCCGCGTAGAAGCCGATGAACAGGGCAAGGCCGCTGATGATGCCCACCCACGTGTGGACATCCTTGTACATGCGGACGACATCGGTGCGCACGGTTCGCCTCTCCAGCGTTTCAGGGTTGAACAGCAGCGAGCACGCCGAAGGCGATGCCGTTTGCAAGGCCGAGCCAGCCCCACGCCGCTCGGCCGCTGCGGAACAGGAAGCAGAAGCCGAGGATCGTCACCCAGATCGGCGACGCCATCCACATGGTAACCTGCAGCTTGCCGCCACCGCTGCCGGGGGCGAGGATCGCGAACAGGCTGCTGAGGGCGAGCGCGAGACCGAAGCCGAGCACGAGCCCCGCGCTCGCCTTTCCGAACCAGTCGCGGCTGGTGTATTCGAACGTACTCATTTTCTGGTCTTCTCCCCGCGCTGCCAGGCGACGGCGAGCGGGATCACCGACCAGAGCAGCATCGCTGCCGTCAGGCTGGTGAAGACCGCCGTCGCGGCCCCCATGATCGTCCACAACAGAACCTGCCCCACGATCAGAAGTGCCCAGCCCGCCCATCGCGCCCATGGCAGTGGTGTTTCGCGCAGCCGCTGGTTCGGCGAAGCGAGATACAGTGCGGCTGTGCCGACAAGCAGGCACAGGCCCGCCAGGATTGCTGTCATCGTCTTGCCACTCCATCCACTGGCGAGAAATACAACGTGAGCGTCGCATAAAATGCAAACGAGAGGCAATAGCTAACAGGTGGAGGCTGCGTGAACCGCTACCAGCGATATTGCAGGCGCGCCGTCACGGTCCGGCCGGAACCGTAGTAGCAGGCTGCATAGGCGGTGCAGGTCGCCACATAGGTCTTGTCGGCAAGATTGCGGGCGTTGACCGAGAGCGACAGGCCGTCGAGCGACGGGGTCGAAGACCCGAAATCATACCTTACGAACACGTCGAACAGCGTGTGCGCCGGAATCTCGAGCGTGTTGGCAAGATTGCCCCAGCTCTTGCCGGTATAACGGACACCGCCGCCAAGGCCGAGGCCGTGCAGCACGCCTTCGGGCAAGCGATAATCGACGAAGCCCGAGGCGAGCCATTCCGGTACCTGGCCTACCCGGTTGCCGAGTTCAGTGGCGGTGTTGCTGCTCTTGGTTACCTTCGACCACGTCCGCGTCAGGCTGCCGACGAAGGTGAGGCCGATGCGGGTCGCGGCGCGGCCCTCCAGTTCCACGCCGCGCACGCGAATTTCGCCCGTCTGCACGTTGCAGACACTGGTGCCGCACATCGTGCCGTCGGGGTCTGGCGTCGCCACGTTCTGCTGCTTGATCTGGTAAGCGCCGAGCGTGAAATAGGCGTGGCTGCCGCGTGGTTCAAAACGCAGACCCGCCTCGTATTGCTGGCCTGTTGTCGGCAGGAAGGGCTCTTTCGTCAGGTTGGAGGTCGGTTCAGACACCAGCGGCTGAAAGGATTCCGAGTAGCTGGCGTAGGGTGCAAGACCGTTGTCGAAAAGATAAACGGCGCCAGCCTGCCACGTGAAGTCGCTGGAACGCGTCGTATAGCGCGTGCCGGCAACGGTGTTCGTTGTCTTGTCGTCGACCCAGTCCTTGCGGCCGCCGATGCTGAGGCGCAGGTTGCCGAGCTTCATCTGGTCCTGAAGGTAAAGGCCGATCTGGTCGCTTTCGGTTTCGGTATACACCTGCGGCGTGAGGTTTGCCGCATAGTGGGACGAACCGCGAGAGACTGGATTGTAAATGTCGATCAGCGGCTCGACCTGTCCGCGCGGCAGGCCGGGCGCGATGACGAGGTCGCGGTAATGTTCCCAGTCGGTACGGAAGAAGTCGATCCCGCCAAGCAGCGTGTGCTCGATGGCGCCGGTTGTGAATTTCGCCTGCAGGTTTGTGTCGATTGCGATGCCGTCGCTCTCGCCGTCACCCTGCACGGCACGGCGGCCGATGGTCTGGCCGGGAATGCAGCCCGCGAAGGCCGTGGGATAACCGGTGAGCATCGCCGCGCATGTCGAAGCGCCGGGCGTCGCGGCATTCAGCGTGTCGCCCGAGAGTACGGTCACGCGGTACAGCGAGTTGACGTGGGTATAGCGCACGCTGTTTCGGAAGCTGATGTTTTCGCCCAGGTTCGCGCGGAAGAACGACCCAATCAGAATCTGTTCGCGATCGTAGACGTTCCAATCCGGCTCGCCGAGATATTCGTCGAGATCGATACGGTCGCCGTTCGAAGGATAAAGCGTGCCTGTCGCGGGCAGGAACTGATACGTCGAGCCGCCCTCGTCGCGCTGGTACTGGCCAAGCAGCGTCCATGAGACGTCATCGCTCGGCGCCCACGTGAACGACGGCGATATGTAGTAGCGGCTGTTGCTCGTCTTGTTGATCTGGGTCTGGCCGTCGCGGGCAAGGCCGACCAGCCGCGCCGAGAATTTGCCGTCGGCATCGAGCGCGCCGGAAATGTCGCCTGCGGCCTGATACTGCCAGCGGCCGAGATCGGTGAAGCCGGCGGCCTGGAGCATGAGTTCGCCGGAGAGTTTTGTTGTCGGGCGCTTCGTCACCATGTTGATGATACCGCCCGGTGCGGTCTGTCCATAAAGCACGCTCGACGGGCCCTTGAGCACTTCCACCTGTTGCAGCGCAAATGGATCGAACTGCGTGCGCGTCCATTGCCCGCCCGAGGGCAGGCGGAGGCCATCGACGAAATTGTTGTTGGAAGAGAAGCCACCGGCGCCGAAGCCGCGTACCACGATTTCATCGGTGCGGCTGTCGATGCCGGTGGATTCGACGTTGACGCCCGCGGTGTAGGCGAGCGCGTCGCTCACCGTGCCCACGGCGCGGACATCCATTTCTTCCCGGCTGATGATCGAGATGCTCTGGGCCGCCTCGATGATCGGCGTTTCCGCTTTCGAGGCCGATGTCGCTGCGCTTCGCCCCGTCGCGACGACGACGATCGTGCTGTCTGCAGTTTCGTCGGTCACAGACTCCTGCGCGAGCGCAGCCCCTGAGAAGGAGGCAGACAGCAGTAGAGCGCAACGAATTGAAAGCGCCGGTTTCATTGGTGGACCTCTCCGGTTGTGGTTGCTCTGCGCCCCCTGTTGGGCGCTCATCGTCGCATTATTAATATTGATTCTCATTTTCAAGAAGGAATCATGCCATTGAATGTCCCGGCGTTGTGGTGTGGCTTTTGGGTTGCAAGGCTCTGGCCAGCCACGGATGCAGCGGCTCGTCGCATTGTCGATTGCTTATTTGAGAATCATTCGCAACAATGGCTGGCATTCCAAGGGAGTTGCCCATGCTGCGTGTTCAGGCCATCGAACGGGAAGCCGCCACCATTCTCGTTGACGCGGCGCGCGGCTGGCGGGAAGCGCGTGACGAGGGGTGCGACGTGCAGCCCCGCCTCTGTGCGATCCTCTCCGCGCATCGCTGCGAAATGCTTACGCCCGCGCTCAGCAGTCTCATGCATTTCTACGAAGCAGGGCTGGGCCGGCCGATCGTCATCGGCGGCGAAGCGCTCTCCGGCGATGAGCATCTCTTGTTGCAACTGATCGAAGGCAGTCGTTCGCGCGCGGCCTGTGGCACATATAGCAGCGAGCTCGGCGCCGCTTTCGATTGTGCGATCTGTTCGGCCCGGATCATGTTGGCGATGCTCCTCGAAGATGCACGGAGGCTGCATTGAGAAGCCCTGTTCCGGAAGATCAGTCGGAGATCGCTGACACCGCTGCGCTTGAACGGATCATCGGCAAGACACCGCCCGCAATCCATCTGAAGGTCATAGACCACCTCGATGAAACCGCGCTGCGCTGGATCGCGCGGTCGCCACTGGTGTTCGCCGGTTTCGGAAACGGCACAGGAATCGCGGTGACGCTCGGCGGTGGTGAGCCGGGTTTCGCGCAGGCGTCGCGATCCGAACTGCGGCTGCCCCTGTCGCATCTCGATGATGCGGTGCTAGCGCGCCCAGGCCTTGGGTTGGGTGCGTTGTTCCTGCTTCCCGGAATCGGGGAGACGCTGCGTGTCAACGGCGGGGTCGCGTCGATCGATGCCGGAATGGCGGTGCTGGCGGTCGAGGAATGCTATGTGCACTGCGCCAAGGCACTGATCCGGTCCGGCTTCTGGTCGGCATCGCCTGTGAAGGAGGTGCCGGAGGGCACGGTGGAATTCGTAGCGGCGAGTCGTTTCATCGCACTCGCAACGATCGACGCGGACGGTGGGGCGGATCTCAGCCCGAAAGGTGATCCGGCGGGCGCCATGGCACAGATCGGAGACGGTAACCTCTGGTTCGCCGATCGGCCGGGCAATCGCCGCGTGGACAGCTTCCGAAACATTGTCGCTCAACCGGGTATCGGGGCGGCGCTCCTTATTCCCGGATCGCACGACGTCGCCATCGTCAGCGGCCGTGCGCACCTGACAACGGATGAAACCGCACGGTCGCGCTTCGCGGTGAACGGCAAGATACCGCTGATTGCCGTCTCAGTGCAGGCCGAGATTGTCCGGCGCCGGAGTGCGGCCCTGGAGCGCGCGGCGCTCTGGCCCGCCATGGCCGTCGAGGGCGTGGATCCCGCGGCCATGTTCGTCGCCCACATGAAATTGAACAGAAACAAGGGCCTCGGCGCAAAGATCGCCAGCGCCGCGGTTGCGGTTCCGGGCCTGATGCGCATGGGACTCGAGCGGGATTATAAATCCAATCTCTATTGAGCCAGCTTCGCGCAGGAAAATCGCCTATCAGAGATTTCCAGCGCGGGCCCTGCTAAATTGCGTGCGGTGGGTGAGGTGACATGGCGAAGCTGGTCCAGTGTATTGCCGGTTTTTCTGAACTATTTTTCCACGGTATCCACAGGCAGCCAAGTCGTCAGAAGACGCTCTCTTTTGGCGAATGGTCCGTTAGCAGTTTAGCGGGGGCGTGGGCGCATCGAGGTGCTAGCCTTCGAAATTGAATGATGGGAGATGCCGCACACATCCCGATTACCAGCCTACGAAGTCGCGCATGTCGATGGTGTCGAGGCGGCCTACGGCGAGGTCTGACAAGGCCTGGTCGAGGATGGCGGTGGCCTCGGCGATCTCGGCGGGGCCGAGGATCAGCGGCGGCGTGAACTCGATCACATTGGCGTTGCCGCCCACGTAATAGGCGACGAGGCCAAGTTCGTGGCAGCGATAGAGAAGGCGTGCAGCCGCCCGCGTTGCGGGGGTTTTCTTGTTCCGATCGTCGACGAGTTCGACGCCGATCGCCAGACCGCGTCCCCGAATGTCGCCGATGATGGGATGCTTTTCCGAAAGGCCCCGCAGCGCCGCCATCAGGTTGGCGCCCTGCGACGCGCTGCGTCCCGCCAGATCCTCGCGCTCGATCGTATCGAGCACTGCTAGCGCCGCCGCGGCGCACACCGGGTTCCCGTGCAGAGTTTGCATCGCGAAGGCCGTGCCCGCATCGAGCACCTCCGCCGGGCCGACGATCGCGGATATGGGAAGACCTCCGCCCAGCCCCTTGCCGAACACGGCGATATCGGGCGTGAAGCCTTCGTGTGCGAAACCGTGCAGCTTGCCCGTGCGCGCAAGGCCGATCTTCACTTCGTCTGAAACGATGAGGATGCCGTGCGCGCGGCATCGGCGCGCCAGCGCCGCCAGAAAGCCTTCGGGCGGCACGATGAGGCCCCCGTCCGACTGGATCGGTTCGATAAAGATCGCGGCGATCTCGTGCGGTGGCACGCTGGTGGCGATCATGTGATCGAAGATTTCCAACACCGATTCCGCCGTCACCGTATCGTGATAGCGGCACGGATAGGGCAGCAGAACGAGATCGGGCGAACGTTCCGCGTGGGCCTGCGAAGGGTGGCCGGAAATCATCATCGATCCCGTGGTCCCGCCGTGATAGGCGCCGGAAAAGGCGATGATTCGCTGCCGCCCGGTTGCGCGCACTACGGCGCGGTAGACGGTTTCGTTGGCGTCCGATCCGGAATGGCCGAACCACACCTTGCGTGCGCCTTCGCCCGGGGTGATGCGCAGCAGGCGTTCGGCGAGTTCGACGATTGCGGCATTGGTTCCGGAAAGCACGCTGGCGCCTGCTTGATCGCGTACAGCGCGGCCTACCGCCTCCACGATCGCGGGATGGCTGTAGCCAAGACTGGCTGCTCCCCAGCTTGCCGAGAGGTCCAGCAGGGCCGCGCCGTTGCTATCGCGCAGGTAGCAGCCCGCGCCGCCAACAACTGCCTGGGGAAAGAAGCGCAGTTTCTGAAGCGTGCCGATCGCGGCGGTGTCGCGCACGTAGAGATCAGTTGCCATCGCTCTGTCTTTCGCACTGGAGGGCTGCCCGAACGGCGGCGACAGTTCGGGAGGCCCACGTTTCGATGTCTGCGACGCTGCCCAGCTTGTCCTGCCGCAGTTCCACGAGCACGGCCGGGCGTCCCCACGCTTCGCCGTGGAGCGGGAGCGTGGCATCGGTCTCGTCCTCGATCTGATAGGGCTGATTGCTGATGGCGTTCACGCCCGCCTGCCTGAAGGCGGCGACCATAGCCTCGCCGGTTGCGGGGCTTTGCCGTTGCAGAATGCCGACATCCCACGGACGTTCCACGTTCGCGAGTCGGGGCGTGAAGCTGTGGATGGACACCAGCAGATGGTCGCCATCGGGATCGCGCTGCGCAAGCATCTCTGCGACGGCATCGTGGAACGGCTGAAAATACAGGCGCGCACGCTGTTCACGCTGCGCCTCCGGCAAATCCCGGTTACCGGGAATGACGATACCGGCCACTGTATCGGGAATGCTCTCGGACGATGGCAGCGGCCGGTTGCAATCGATCACGAGGCGCGAATAGCGCGACAGGATGGCCGGGGCGTCCAGCAATTCCGCCAGTCGCCGCGTGACGGCGGCGGCACCGATATCGTAGCCGATATGACTTTCGAGGTCGCATGGGCTGACGCCGAGAGAAATCCCCTCGGGCACACTGTTTGACGCATGTTCGCATGTCAGCAGGATCGGCGCCTTCCCGTTGGGGTTGACGATCTCGACCGCGGCCGGGCCGCTGCACTCCCGGTTCATCAATAGACCGAACCGTAGAGCGCGCAGATATCCTCCGGCGAGAGCTTCGCGACCCGTTCGATCTCGCCAGTCTTCATCGCGGAATGACAGGCATGGAGTTCGGGCGGCAACCAGGATTTGACAACCGCGTCCGCATCGAGTGCCGCAAGCGCTTCTCCAAGGCTTTGCGGCAGACGCGTCAGCTTGGCGCGCTCCGCGTCGGGAAGATCGGAAGGGTCCACGCTGACCAGTTCGGGCAGGGGCAGGGCGCCGCGAATACCCTCAAGCCCTGCAAGCACGATCAGCGCGGCGACCAGATAGGGATTCGCGGTGGCATCGCAGGCACGGAACTCCACGTTGAATTGTCGCGCCGCGTCCGGGCCATTTTGCGGGAAGGTCGGGCAGATGCGCAGCGCCGCTTCCCGGTTGCGTTCGCCGACGATCGCATAGGCCGCGCTCCAGCTATGTTCCACCAGCCGCAAGTACGAGATCGGGCTGGGCGCCGAGAATGCCGTGATCGCTGGTAAATGCTTCACGATGCCGGCGGTGAAATGCGCTGCGATTTCGGAAAGTCGGCCGGGGCGGGCGGCATCGAAAGTCACGTTGCCGGATGGACCGTTCAGACTGAAATGAATGTGGACGCCGCTGCCTGCGGCATCGGGTTCCGGCTTCGGGGTGAAGCTGGCGCGCATTCCGGCGGCGCGGGCGATTTCGCGTGTGATCTCGCGAAGCACGACCGCACGGTCGCACGCCTGCAGGGCAGGGGCGGGGGCCAGCGTTACTTCGAACTGGTCGCGGCCGTATTCGGGAAGAATCATCTCCGGTTCGGCCCCTGCTTCTGCCAGCGCTGCCATCAGCGTTCCGCAAAACCCGGCGGCGCGGCGCATCGCGCCCAGCGAAAAGGCCGGTGCGTCGGCCCATGTCGTACCTTCCATGCGGAATTCGTGTTCAAACGCCATCACCGGCTCCAGCGCGGTTTCGGCGCGGAAGCGGTCGAGCGCGGTCTTCAGGAAGCCACGCGCGCAGCACATCCACGGCGCGCCATCCAGATCCACGATGTCGCCCAGCATGAATTCGAGCGGTGGAGAGACCGCGTGCTCCACCCGCACATGCGTATCGGGATCGGGAATGATGCGAAGATCGCCGGACGAGCCCCACGGATGTGCGCCGATCGCGCCGAAAGGATCGATCGCGACATTCGCGGGCACCCAGCCGATGCCGCGATCGAGATAGGTTGCGAGCCGGTCCGACGGAAAGCTGCGGCCGCGCGTGATGCCTGCCAGATCGGTGGTGAGAACGGCGCAGAGCGGTGTACCCGCCGCGGAAAGGGTCTGATTGGTCACGGGTTCGTTTTCACCGGCTTGGCGTGGAAGAGATGTTCGATGGTGCCGGGCGTATCCAGAACGTCGGCATAGCCGCGCAGCGTCTGGATCGCCGCGGTGTGGCGTTCCGTCGAATAGGTGGCACAGGCGTCCTCGACGACGGTGACGAGGTAGCCGCGATCCGCCGCGTCGCGCGCAGCCATGTCGACGCACTGGTCGGTAATGACGCCGCAAACTACGAGGTGCGTGGTGCCGAGATTGCGAAGAACATAATCGGCCGCAGTCGAATTGAAGAGGCCGGAAGATGTCTTGGGCAGCACGATCTCGTTTTCGGCAGTGGCAAGCGCATCGATGATCGCGCCAGCCGGGTCGCCCTTTGGAACGTGGATGCCGCTCAACTGGTGATCCATCGAACGGTCACGGCCGTCCCGTGTCAGGCTTTCGATGATCGTATGCATCACCTGAACGCCCGCCGCGCGCGCGGCTTCCAGCAGGCGTTCCTGATTGCGCAAAACACCGCCGTGCAGACGGTCGCGGTAGTAGCCGCTCGCGTTATCGATCCAGATGCGCTGCATATCGACGAACAGCAGCGTGGTGGTTTCCGCGCGGGGTGGAATGCGAGAAAAGCGGGGTTCAATCCTCAATGTCGTGCTCCTTGGCAGGGCGCAATTTCACGGCCAGCGCTTCCAAGGTCTGCATCCGGGCTTCCGCGACATGGCCAAGTTTCGCTGTCAGCCCCGCGACGATGGCCTCGATCTGGGCCATGCCCGCCAGCGTGCTATCGAAGGGGGAGAGGGATTCGACCGGTGCGAGCAGGCTGGCATCCGCGAGGCGTGCGATGGGCGAGCGCCATGGATCGGTGAACAGGATGATCCGCGATCCGCGTTCGCGAACGCGCTCCGCAGTGCGGATCACATCCGCCTGATAGCGCCGATAATCGAAGATGATGACGAGGTCGCGGCGGCCGAAGGCCTCCAGAACATAGGGTTCTTCCTCGCCGATCGGTTCGATCGTGCGCGTGTCTGCGCGAAGCATACCGAGGTGTTGAGCGAGATATCCTGCGAGGTATCGGCTGTATCGCCCACCCAGCACGCTGACGCGGAAATCGGGGTCCGCCAGCGCCTCGACAACGCGCTCGTATTCGCTTGCCGGGTTCAACTCGCGCGTGCGGCGCAGCAGGTCGGCGCAGCCTTCGAGATAGCGGCCGAAGCTGTCCTTTGCGGGCTGTTTCACCTTGCTGAACATCGACAGCGGTGAGTTCATCCGCTCGTCCACTTCCGCGAGCAGCGCCTTCTGAAACGCCGGATAGCTGTCGAAGCCGAGCCGCCGCACGAAACGCACGACGCTGGGGTCGCTTACGCCCGAGCGGGCCGCGAGATCCGAAACGGTGGAAAGCCCGCTTGTCGGATAATTCGCCAGCAATTCCTGCACGATGAGCTTGTCCGCCTTTGTGAGCGAATCCGAGCCTCGCATGAGCGTGTCTTTGATCGTCATATCGTCCTTCTTGGATTATTCATTACACAATGTGTAGATTATTCAAGTGAAGAAATAGAATTGACATTATGCCGACGCCTCCACATGCTTTGGGAGAACACGGCCCGATGGGTCGGGACTCGGAAACGAAAAAAGGGGGGTACACATGCTTCGGATACATGGGTCGACGGCGATAATCGCGCACGTCCTGTTCCTCGCGTCGCTTGGAGGGTCAGTGGCCGCTCCCGCGTTGGCGCAGGAAGAGGGTGTCGTCGAGGGTGGCGAAATCCTGGTGACTGCACGAAAGCGCGCAGAATCGCTGATTTCCGTGCCTGCGTCGATCGATGTCGTTACGCCCGAGGCGATCGAGGCGAAGGGCGTGGTCAATACGTCCGACCTGATCGGCCGGCTCCCGGGCCTCTCCACCTCATCCGACATCAACAGCCCTGGGCGCGACTTTCTCTCGCTGGTGATTCGCGGGGTTGGCGCGAACACGGGCGGCGGCGATCCGGCGGCTCCGGTGTTCGTCGACGGCATCTACCAGCCGCGTCTGGGCTTCGACACGCGCTATGTGGACGTGGAGCGCGTCGAGGTTCTGAAGGGGCCGCAGGGCGCGCTTTTCGGCCGCAATACCGAGGCCGGCGCAATCGCCGTCAATTTCCGCCGGCCGGGGCCGGAAACGCAGGTCCGCCTGTTCGCCGAAGCGGATAGCCTGCTGTCCTTCCGCAGCCAGGCCAGCGTAAGCGGCGGTCTCGCCGATGGCGTGTATGCGGGCGCTTCGTTCGATGTCTCGACAACGGACGGCTATTTGAAGAACGCGGTCATTCCGGCGCTTTCGGGGCAAAGCGGCACGGTGAGTGCGGACCGGTCCACCAGCTATCAGGGGCGCGTGTCGCTGGTGCTGAACCCGTCCGAACGGTTCGAGGCGTATCTGACGGCAGACGCGCAGGAGTGGCGCGGTCAAACCGGTCTTCCGGGGGTGCCGAGGGGCTGCGACTGCTACCGTGTTAACAGCGATTATCAGATCGAAGGCGTGAACCGGAATCGCGGTTTCGCGGCCAATCTGACCTGGCATGGCGATAGTATCGATATCGTTTCGCTCAGCGGCTACCGGAAACTCGACAGCAAGCTGCCGTTCGATTTCGATGGCGGCGGCGATCGCGGCCCGAACCGTCATGATTATCGGAACCATCAGGAATTCTATTCGACCGAACTGCGCATCGAATCGTCGGAAAGTGCGGCTCCGCTGCAGTGGATGGCCGGGGTCTATGCGTTCCGCGACAAGGTGAAATCCCGCCGCAGCTACGACCTGCAGGATTTCGACGACATGGGGATCGGCATCCCGACCACGGGTTTGACGATCGATTACCAGAATGTCGATCTGACGAAGGAAGGTTTCGCCGTTTTCGGCCAGGCATCCTACACGCCGACGACCAATCTTGAACTGACCGCAGGCGGCCGCTTCGGGCACGAGAAGGTCAAGGGCGCCTACGATGCCTATGCGGTAATCCATCCCTATGAGATTCCAATCGGCGGCGCCGGCGTGAACCGTGCGAGTTTCGACAATTTCACGGCATCGGGCTCGATCAAGTATTCGATCGACGATTTCGGCATCGTCTACGCGAGCATAGCGCAGGGCGCGCGGTCGGGCGGGTTGCCGCTTACGCCCGCCAGCAACGCCAGCTTCATTCCCTACAAGAGTGAAAAGGCGCTCAGCTACGAACTGGGCTTCAAGGGCCGCTTCGCCGATGGCCGGGTACAGCTTGGCGGCGCGCTCTTCTATATCGACCTGAAGGACCAGCAGCTCACCTCGATCATCACCGACAACGGTATCGCGATCGCGACGACCGCGAATGCCGGAAAATCCCATTCGCAAGGCTTCGAATTGAATGCCGAATTCAAGCCGGTGGAGGGACTGAGTCTGACCGGCGCGGTCGGTTACACTGATGCCAAGTTCGACGATTATGTAGATGGGTCGGGCGTGCAGCACGCTGGAGAGCGGCTGCGGTTCGTGCCGCGTTGGACCGCCAGCGCGGGCATAGAATATACCATGCCGATCGGATCATCGGATTCGGAACTGGTGTTCAGTCTGGATGGCCGCCATGTCAGTTCGCAGACCCAGGGCTACGGTGTCGCCTTCGATCCGCTGCTGACGATTCCGGGCCACGAGATCGTCGACGCCAGCATCGCGTTCGTCCGGCCGAGCTGGAAGTTCCAGGTGTTCGCCGCGAACCTCTTCGATACCTATGCGGAAACGCGGCTGTTCAACACCTTCTATTTCATGCCAGACGGCAGTCGCGTCTTCGCATCGGTTGCACCGCCGCTCCGTGTCGGGGCACGCTACACGATCAAGTTCTGACCCGGAATAAGCACAGGGAACCATCATGACGGACCAGCTTATCGAATATGACGGCCTTGGCCTCGCGGACCTCATCCGAACGGGTCAGGTCAGTTCCGCCGAACTCGTCGAGGTCGTCATCGGGCGTATCGAGCGCCTGAATCCCACGCTCAATTTCATGACCAACAAGGGTTATGATCTGGCGCGCAGTGCGGCGGCCGATCCGCCCCGGCAGGGGGCATTCGCCGGGCTGCCGTGGCTGCTCAAGGACCTGATCCTCGGCCATGCGGGCGTTCCGCTGACATCGGGATCGCGCTTCTTCCGGGATCATGTGCCCGCGCAGGACAGCGTGATGATCCACCGCCTGAAGTCGCTGGGGCTTATCTACATCGGTTCCACCAACGTGCCGGAATTCGGCATCAATCTCCAGTCCGGCAACGCCCTGTTCGGCGATACGCGGAACCCGTGGGATACGTCGCGTACGCCCGGCGGGTCGAGCGGCGGGGCGGCGTGTGCCGTCGCGGCCCGTGTCATGCCGTTCGCGCATGGCGGCGACGGCGGCGGCTCCATTCGCGTTCCGTCCAGCTATTGCGGGCTGGTGGGCCTGAAGCCTTCGCGCGGCAGGAACACCTATTTCCCCGATTATGCCGATGTCTGGTACGGCTGCGGCACTGATGGCTGCCTTTCGATCTCGGTTCGCGATACGGCCGCCTATTCGGATGCGATGTGGGGTTCCACGCCCGGCGATCCGTATGAAATCCAGCCGCTGTCACGGCCGCTGCTCGAAGAGGTGGGCGCTGATCCCGGCAAGCTTCGCATCGGATTGATGACCCGGTCGCCGGGGCCGATCAGCAGCGAGGACGCCGCCCGCACGGCCGAAGCGGCTGCCCGGCTTTGCGAGTCGCTCGGCCACCACGTTGAAGTGACTGAAATCCCGATCGATTACACCCGCTTCACCGCGACGTTCATTCGCGTCATCAACGTGCTGACCGCAATGGGGCTGGACACGGCGGAAGCGCTGATGAACCGAAAGGCCGGGGCAGACGACCTTCAACCGGTCGTCTGGGCCATTCGAGATCTGGCCAAGAACGTTTCCGGTGTCGAGCACGCTCTCGATGTCGAGGTTCTGCGCCAGATGGGTCGGGATATCTGCATGGCTGTGAGCAAATACGACATAGTCATCACGCCCTCTACGCCGGTTACGGCGCCTGAGGTCGGCGACCCTTCGCAGGCATGGAGCGATGTCGATGCCTATTTCGAACGGCTCGTCGGCTTCATGGCGTTTTCTGCACCGATCAGCATCTCCGGCCTACCGGCAATTTCGCTTCCCATCGAAACCGCGAGCAACGGTATGCCACTCGGAACCCAGCTTATCGCCAACCGCGGGCGTGAAGACCTGCTGATTCGCCTTGCCTCCCAGATCGAGGCGGCAAAGCCATGGAAGGATCGCCTCCCGCCTGTCTCCGCACGCTAGCCTTGGCGCTGGGCCCGGGTTCGCGAAGCTAGCTTGAAACCTTCAACTCCTGGTTGATCAGCCTCGCCAGCATCTTGCGGAACAGGTGAGGGGCCTTGTCGCTCGGCAGGAACGCGTTCCTGCGCGAGGCAGGCGTTAGATCCCAGATGCGTTGCTGGGCTTCGATCATCGTGCGGTCCTCCGCGAACGCATCCATGACGATCTTGTACATGCGCTCCATCGCCACGGGAGACGGCGTCATGCCTTCGAAGCCTGCGGCGAACAGATAGGTGCACGATTTCTCGCCGGTGGGCGTGACCGCTTGCTGATCGACGCGGCGCAGCAGCGGTGCAAGGTCATCTGACGGCGCGGCTAAGCCGCAGCGTTCTGCCGCGCCGCGCGGGTAGAAGGTCGTGCGCATGACGAGAATGCCGGGCGCGCTGAAATCGTAACAGCTCCATATGTCGGTGAGATCGGTGCCGCCGGGGTTGACGGGCCGGTCCCTCAGCCAGCGCTCGATATGAACGCCGCGCTCAAGCGGCGTTACCCGTGGGGGTTGGTCTGACCAGCCGCCCTCGGTCGCACCGCCAAGCGTCGTTTTGTGCAGGAAATCGAGGTGCGAGAGATCGCACAGATTGTCGTTCACGAGTTGATAGTCGGCCGCGTAGCCGATTTCGCCATAGCGCATGGTGAAACGCCGGTCGGCGAGATCGAAGCCGCGCGGAATCAGCGCTTCGTTCGCGGCACCCGGCGCGCCGAGCCAGACCCATATCCAGCCATCGCATTCGGCGACGGGAAATGTGCGTGCGTTGGTGCCCGGCGGAATTTTTTCCGCACCGGGCACGCCGA